>JAZQIV010000001.1:0-14095 GCA_045541305.1 Acutalibacteraceae bacterium
CTTTATTGTACCACCAGCACAGCTGGTGGTTTTTTCCTACAAAAAGAAAGCCCGATGCACAAGCATCGGGCTTTTGCATTATTTCTGCTTTTGCGGTTTTTCCGGTGTTAAAGCTTTTTCGCCCGCGAAGTACATAGCAACGAGGCCAAACAGCACCAGCGACGAGGTGGCGTACGTGATAATCGGAATGAGCGTTTTGTACAAGAATTTGCAAATCGCGGCGGCCGTATCACCGCCAACGATGAGGGCAATCACATAACCGAAGAAGGTAAGCCCACCCAAGAACAACGTAATCATAATGCCGTAGCCGAAAACGAGCTTGCAAACGTGAGCAATCTTTTGGAATATTTCTTTCATGCGACTCTCCCCCTTACAAACCGAAGACGGGCAACCAGCCCATCAACACAACGACCTGCATGATGAACTGAGCCGCCACCCACCACAGGTTGTTTTTGAACGTTTTGGAAAAATCCGATTCCGCAATGGTCATGCCGGCATACATACCGAGCCCCAGCGGCGGTGTGATACCGCACATGACACCGCAGATACACGGCAACATGGCCGCCGCGAGCAACGGATCCACACCGACCGCCGCGAGTGCCGCAATGAACGTGGGGCCGAACGTGACCACGATGGACGAACCGGGAATCAGCATACCCAACACGCAGCTGATCACGCAGACAAAGATGACCATGCCGAATTTGGAAAACTGGAACCCCTGCACAAAGCTGAGCAGGTCCTGCGCTACATTCAAATCCTTGAACATGGCACCGATCATATACCCGATCACACACACGCCCACCGCCGGCGAAATACTCTTGACGGATTTGGCAAGTGCGGTGGCGATCTTGTGAGGGGTGACCTCCCGTTTGTCCTTGGCGATTAGGACGTTGTACAACGCCGCCACACCGGGGATAAACAGCAACAAACTGGATGATAAGAATTTGGCACCCTGCGCGCCCAACCGCGCGGTGAAAAACGTGTCTTTGAACAGAGAATCCAAAATAAAGGGTAACAGGATGACCAGCGGTAACAGCAGCCCTTGCCAACCGGTTTTGAACACCTCTTTGAGTGACGGCAGCTCCGCCTTGGTCATGGGTGCCACTTTGTAATATTTGCAGAACGCAAACACCATGACAAGGCGTTGCAAAATAAACCACAGCGAAATAACCCACATCACGGTCCAGAACTTGCCTTGCGACACTTCCTCCGGCATGAGTGCCGTGAGCGCGAGCGCTTCCATGGCCGCCAAAATGTTGGAGGACGGCGGAATCATGTTGCCGAGGTAACTGCTATTACTCTCGATATTCGCCGCCAGTTCGCGCGGAAAACCCGAACGGATCATGGCCGGGATGGTCATGGTTCCGGTTGCCATCACGTTACCGGGACCCGACCCCGACAGCGCGCCCATAAAAGCACTTGCTACGATGGATACGTAGCCGGCGCCGCCCGTGACCCTGCCGAGCAAGGATAGAATAATCGCAACACAGCCATCGATCACCTTGGTTTTGGTTAAAATGATCGACATGGCGACGAAAGCGGTCATGGTATACAACAAATTGGTGGACAAGGCGGAATCCACGTACTCCCACACATGTCCCCACGTGCCCGTGACGAACAGTAGCACCACAAAGCTGACAAATACTGCTTCGTACACCGGACGCTTGAACAAAAGAAACCATAGTAAAATGGTTCCCAGCATCACACCGAGATAGAGGAGTGCTGCAGGCATCGGCTTTCACCCTTTCATTTCTTTTTGGTTATGCAATCAATTCCATATTAGTTATGATATAACAAAAAATATCTTCTGTCAAGAGGGGCAGTAAAAAAAGCACGCGAATTTCGCGTGCTTTTTTTATTTATTGTTTGTCGAGACCGAGTGCACCGAATAATTCCTGCGTTTTCTGCACGGATTCGGCGTGCTTATGATTGACCTGTTTGATACGGGCGATGCCGTTGCCAAACTGTCCTTGCAAAATACGTCTGCTCACGTGATAGATTTGGTAAAATGGTGTGAGTGCCCGCTTGCCCTCAAGCGACGGGTACACATTTTTCAAATCGCGGTACGGCATGAGCAAAATCCGCCGTGCCATTCCCCATTTTCCGTATGCCGTACCAAAAGATTTCCGGCGCTGGCTTTGCGTGCCGTACGAACCGCCGAGCAGAATGAATTGTGTCAATTGTTCGGTCAGTTGGTTGTGCGGAGTATCGCCGAACCATACATCGGCCAATTCGGAAATTTTTTCATAAAACGTGAGCAGGCCGGCTTGCTCGCACAACGCGCGCACCGCTTGCTCGTTGTGATCGGGCGCATGTGTGAGCAGCCACAGGTCCACCACCGTGCGCGCACCGCAACCGCCGCCCATCAGATGGTGCGCCATGTGTGCTATGTGATGGAAGCGGAAAAAATCGGGCGTTTCGCGATGATGATATCCATCCGCCTCGGTGAATTCCCACACGCGGGACAGGAGGGCATCCATCTGCTCGTGCCGCTCCATGATATTGTGATGAAGCTCCAGATGCACATTGTCACAGAACAGCGAAATATCGTGGTAATTGCGTTCGCCGTCCATCAGGTACCCTTCCCGCACCAACAGATCAATGGCACGATTCACGTCGGCATTGGGAATCAGCATATCGATATCGCAGCGGGTGCGCATCCACGGTTCGGGATACAGGTGGCACAAAACGGCGCCCTTCATCGGCAAATGCGCAATACCCGCATCGCCGAGCACGCGGCCGAGATGCGCGATTTCCGCTTCGAATTTGGCATAGCGAAACTGAGCGGCAAGCACCCGCTTTGTCATCTGGTCCAGGAACTGCCGTTCCTCCTCCGTTTGCGGAGTGGGCAGCAAGCCCTGCTTGTCCAATACATAATACATGAGATGCGCCAAATCGTGCCGTTTTGCCAAACAACAGGCTTCTTTAAATTCCTCGAACGTGGGAGAATGGGAAACCGGAACGTTGCAAAAAACCGAGCGGAGCAGCCGGAAAAAAAGTTGTTCGCCGGTCATAGCGCGTTTCCACCTCTTTCACAAAAAATGGGGGACTGTGCGTGTTAAAAGACGATTTGACTGCGGTAGGCACGCACGCCGGAATCGGCAAAGACATCGTCCAGCCGTTTGGCAAGGTCCTGCAGCGTGACACCGCGTTTCATGACGACCTGCAGGAACCCGCCGCCACCGGCGCCGCAGATCATGCGGCCGTCGATGAGATCGTCGATGCTCAAAAAGATTTGATCGATGCAGGTATTGGTGCAACCAGCATCCAGGCGCTTGGATTGCTCCCAATGCTCGTTGAGCAGCTTAGCAAAGGCATCCACGTCGCCGTTTTCCAGCGCAGCACACATTTGGAGCGCGATTTTCGGCAGCGTGCCCAGCACTTCAAGCGCTGTGGGATCGGAGCCGATATACTTGCCCACCACCTCGCGCAGCAGGTTGCGCGCCAGACGGCGCTGACCCGTGTAAATCACCGCAAAGCGTTCACTAAGCTCCTGCTTGGTTGCGGGTGTGAGGTTCAAGGTACGGCAGGTGATCTGTTGTTCCAGGGCGGGATCCGAAACGGCGAGCTTGACGCCGCCGATGAGCCCCCCCACCTGATCCTGCCAACCGCCGCCCGTGGACATGAGCTGTTCCATGCACAGCACGCGGTTGATGAGATCGTTTTCGCCGAGTGGCAGTCCCAAAAATTCCGACAAGCCTTTGACACACGCCGCCGCCAAAATGGAGCTCGTACCCAGGCCGCTACCTTTGGGAATATCGATCACGCGGGTGTTCATATACAGCCCGCCGCCGAGGTTGCGGCACACATCCGCCATGGACATGCCGCCCTCACGCGGGATGACACCGCAGGCGATCAGCGCCGCCTTGTGCAGCGCGAACGACGCGTGCGGATCGTTGCAATTGCAAAGTGCATCCAGCTCGGTGAATTCCGAATAACTGCCGATATCGGTGGACGCCAAAATAAATTTCGGTTCGGAAAGACGGCGCAGCGTCACCTCAATGGGTTCGCCGCCATCCAGCAGCAGCGCGGCATTCAGCACCGTGCCACCGTGTTCCAGGCAATGCGGCGGGGTATCCGTCCAGCCGCCGCCCCAGTTGACACGCACGGGTAGGCGAGCCACCACTTCGTCCTGCTTAATGGACACGGTGGGATCGTACTGCGCGTTTTGAATCGCCGCTTTGAGCACAGCATCGCAAATGGTATCAAAACACATCCCGGCCAGCCGTTCGCCGTCGATGAGCTTAGAGGCGTAATAGTAAATGCGGATCTTGCGACCGAACTGCGCAAGATCGATTTCGTCCAATTTTTCGGCTTCCGCCAACAGATACCGCTCCACGCGTTCCGATACGCCGTGCGGGAACTGCGCTTGCACGGCAGAGCACGGAGTGCGGGCATCGATGGCTTCCAAAATGGTTTCCGCGATGACTTTATCGTCCAGCTTATCCTGCCACGGGAGCACGGCGGTGACATCCGCCAGGTTGAAGCTGTCCTTAAGCGACAGACATTCGCCGTCGGTATCGCCGTTCAGGGTGGCTTTGACGGCTTCTTCCATGGTGGGGCACACCTTGAAAAGCGGAGTTTCCCACAACGGTTGTGCGAGGGCTTTGCCCATCCACACACTTTCTTTGGGGTTATCCGCCACCGCGTACATGCGGCACACGTAACGGTCTTCGCTGAGCTTTAAGCCGTGCAGCACGGTATCGGGCGGCACGGTGACCCCGCGCAGCGTGACACCGGACACCACCGCACCGTCGCCAATGACGGTACCCGCCTGCACATCGGAATCCTCCACGTAGCAGCCGTTGCCGATGGTGGTATTCTTGCCGATATAACTGTTATACACGGCAAAATCTTGGCCGTGATAGTTGCTGTTGGTCACCCCGGTCCAGCCGAGGAACCGATAGCGCGGCATGTCACTCGTCATCAAGCGGCGCAGCTCGGCGGTGGTGCCGAAATGCTGAAATGCCGCCGGCGAAAACCGCACCAATTTTAAGGGGTACCCGTGCAACGCGTTCCAAATTTGTTCCCGCGCTGTGCGCAGTTCGGGCGAAAACTCGCCTTCCGGCGTTTCGTTATAAAAATCTTCCAAGGTACTGCCCTTTGCGAGAGGGTACAGGAAATCGGCATAAAATGACAACCGCACGTGGTCATTGACCAGTGCTGCAAATTTTTCGGGGGTATCCACCAGGGTGTACAAGCTCTCCACCAATTTACCGGAAAAGATGACAGCGCCCGTATCGATATCCACGTTGCCGTTTTTATCCACAGCGCCCATAGAGGTGAGCATTTCCACCGTTTGCTTGTGCAAAAACCGCTCCACGTTGCCTGCGGCATTGCCGAGAAACACACCGTGGTTTTTGCCGGTTTGCACCTTTTCCTTGATAGACAGCGCCGCGGCGCCGTCGCCGTAAAAGTCCAGCTGCAGGGCATTGAATAGTAACAGCACATCGCCCGAGCAAACCAACAGTCCGTTTGCCATGCGTGACGGGATACCCGACATGCCGTACATGAATTCATCAAACAAGGTGCTGCGCCGGCCATCCGGCAGGATGCGCGGCACGGGCGAGAAGATTTTACCGCACGCCGAATACTGCGGCACGCGTTTGCTGTCGCCGCCCGAATGAATGCACAAAATACGAAGTTTGGAAAGCGCATCGCGCCCCTCGCGTTCAGCAATATAGCGCAGCACAGCCAGCGTGGCGCCACCCGAGCCGCAGCGTTTACCATCGGGATCCGGCACCACCGCATAGGTGGTGGAGGACGGCAGCACACCCGCTGCTAACCGATAGCCAATCTGCGCTTCGTACGCTTTCGCCTGGGCATCGTTGGAGGCAGTGAGCACCACATAATCCCAGGTGACCGCACCGGGTCGCAAAGACGCCGCATAGGATTCCGAGCAATCCAGGTACGATTGGCGCAGAAACAGGGTTTTGTACTCGTTTTGCATGAGGTTAGCCCTCTTCCCTTTCGGTTTTTTCGGTAACAGACTTCATCACGTTCACCCATTTGGCGGTGCCGATGGCGCGGGTGAGATTTTCTTCGATATATCGCCGCCCGTTTTCACCCATGGTGATACGCGCTTCGCGGTCGTCTGCCATGCGCAGCACCGCTTCGCGGAACGCATCCGGGTCATTGGCGGGGACGCACACGCCGCAGCCACTCTCGGCGATGATGGTATCCAGCTCGCCGCCTTTATCGAACGAAGCGAGCACAGGACGCGCGGCAGACATCACACTCCAGGTCTTGCTGGGCACCGAGGTAACACCCGTGCCCGCTTTAGAGATAATCAGCCCGCAGTCGCCCAAGCTGAACACTTCGGAGATCTTCTCATACGGTTGAAACGGAATCAGCGTGACATTTGTGAGATTTTCCGCCGCCACACGCGCTTCCACCTGCTTCTTATACGCGCCGTCGCCCACAATGATAAACCCAAGGTCGGGGCGGTCGCTGAGCGATTTGGCAACATCAAGCAGCATGTCCATGTTCTGTGACATACCAACGTTGCCGCTGTAACACACGTAGAATTTTTCGCGGTCCAGGCCATAGGTATCGAACAGCGTATTTTCGGTGCGGGGAACATTCACCACCGCTTGTTCATCCACCCAGTTACGGATGACGGTAACCTTTTCTTCCGGTACACCGCGCGACTTAACAATGCGCTTGAAATCTTCCGATAACGCTACGATCAAATCCGCATCGCGATAGGTAATATCCTCGATTTTGCGACCGAGCTTCCAAAGAAGCGACCCTTGCTTGGTCATGCCGGTGGTGACCAGCGAATCCGGAAACATATCCTGCAGGTTGTACACCACCTTGCAGCCGAGCTTTTTCTTGATGCGTTTGAACATCAGCCCATTGATCGGCGGGGTAGAACCCATTGCCAGGATGTCAATATCGGTTTCCTTGAGTGCTAAGCGATACAGCTTCCAATTGCTGAGCGCATACCGAAACGCGCGTTGAAGGGGATTTTTGCCCTCGCGCATCAGCGAAAAACGATGCACCTTGAGTTTGCCTTCAAATTCTTCCTCATACAGGCGCTTGCTGTATTCCGCGCGCACCTCGTCCGACACGCCACGGGTCGGGACAGGCGTATATAACACCATCTCAAACCCTGCCGCAGCATACGCCTCGCGTTTGTTTTCGCCCAGATACGGGCTGGCCGCTTTTTCGGGTTTGTAATAATTGGATAACATCAAAATTCTCATGCTTCATCCTCCGTACGGTTGTACAGGCCCATCGAGGTTAAGAAGGCTTGCATACCGGTAACCGCTTCGTCGGGTTGCTTTGAAACTTTGCAAATGCGCTGGATGGCGCCCTTGCCGCGTCCTTGCCGCAGGCGTGTGGCAATGCGGCAACATTGATAATAAAACGTAAGCTGCGGTTTGCCTTCGAGCTGTGGGTACACGTGCCGTAAATCCTCGTACGGCGTGAAAATGACGTGCTTGGCCATGCCGCATTTGCCGTGGCGAGCGGCCGCCAATGCATACCGTTGCTTGTCCGACCCAAACGAGCCGCCGCGCAGGATATATTTCGCCAATTCTTCGGTTTGGGCGGTGGGATTACCCTCGCCAAACCAGTATTCCGCCAGCGTGAACACTTGCTCGGCAAACACATCCAACCCGCCTTTTTGGCACAGCTCCAGCACCTCAGCAGCAGGGTAGTGGCTGTTGTGCATGAGCAGCCACAGATCCATCACGGTGCGCACCCCGCAGCCGCCGCCCAGCACGTGGTGCGCCATGTGTGCCAGATGATGATACAGGAAAAAGGCGGGCGTTTCCAGATAATAGTGGCCGCGGTTGACCGTGTGCTCCCACACGGTGCCCAGCAGCGCATCGCTTTGCGGCATGCGCTCGAGCAGGTTGTGGTGCAATTCCAGATTCACGCCGTCACAGCGCAGCAGCACATCATGATGATTGCGCACGCCATCGGTTTCAAACCCTTCCGCGACGAGTGCTTCCACCGCGCGGGTAAGATCGGGCTCGCGTACCAAAATATCGATATCGCAGCTGGTGCGCATCCACGGTTCGGGATACAGCACCCGCAGCACCGCACCTTTGAGCGGCATGTAATCAATACCTTCCCGCTCAAAGACAGCGCTGATGTGCTCGATCTCCGCTTCCAGCTTAGCATAGCGGTATTGCACACCGGTGATCTGTTCCGCCGCATCGTCCAGCAAGGCTTGGTCGGCGGGCGTGGCCGGTGTGGGCAGCTTGCCGTTGCGTTCCAGCGCCATGTACACCAAATGCGACAGGTCGTGCGTATCCGCCAAGCGGAACACCGATTTGAATTGTTCAATTGTGAGTGGTTGCTCAAACGGCGTACCGTGCAACACGGCACGCAGCAGGGCGATCAGTACTTGTTCGCTCGTCATGCGAATCTCCTCGCTTTATCGGTTGGCATACATCCGGTCGTAATAGGTTTGATATTCCCCGCTGATGATGGTTTCCCACCAATCCTTATGGGTTAAATACCAGTCAATGGTTTTCTTGATACCGTCCTCAAACTTAGTCTCCGGCAACCAGCCGAGTTCGCGGTGAATCTTTGCGGGGTCGATGGCGTAGCGCATATCGTGCCCCTTGCGATCCGTCACGTACGTGATGAGCGATTCGGGTTTGCCGAGCTCCTTGCAAATGAGCTTCACAATATCAATATTGCGTTTTTCGTTGTGACCGCCGATGTTGTACACCTCGCCGACTTTGCCGTCGTGGATGACCAGATCAATGGCTTTGCAATGATCCTCCACATACAGCCAGTCACGCACGTTGATGCCCTCGCCGTACACCGGCAGGGGTTTGTCGTTGAGGGCATTGGCGATCATGAGCGGAATGAGTTTTTCCGGGAAATGATACGGGCCGTAGTTGTTGGAGCAGCGCGAAATGGTGACCGGCAACCCGAACGTGCGGTGATACGCCAGCACCAACAGATCTGCCGCCGCTTTGGACGCACTGTACGGCGACGAGGTATGAATGGGGGTTTCTTCCGTGAAGAACAGGTCGGGACGGTCCAGCGGCAGATCGCCGTACACCTCGTCGGTGCTGACCTGGTGATACCGCGTGATGCCGTATTTCCGACACGCAT
Organism: Acutalibacteraceae bacterium; assembly: GCA_045541305.1. Taxonomy (GTDB): domain Bacteria; phylum Bacillota; class Clostridia; order Oscillospirales; family Acutalibacteraceae; genus RGIG3009. The sequence goes on from JAZQIV010000001.1 coordinate 9,082, forward strand.
CCATCATGACCTGTGTGCCCAAAATGTTGGTCTGCAAAAACACTTCCGGATTTTCAATGCTGCGGTCCACGTGGCTTTCCGCCGCGAAGTTGACCACGATATCGGGTTTTTCGGTTTCAAAGATTTCGTAAATCGCCGCACGATCGCAAATATCGGTTTTGAAAAACTTAAAATTCGGGTTATCCATCACCGGCTCCAGGGTGGACAGGTTGCCCGCGTAGGTTAACTTATCCACGCACAGAATGCGGTAATCGGGATGCGCGTTGAGCATGTGAAACACAAAATTGGATCCGATAAAGCCGGCGCCGCCGGTGACTAATACCGTCATATTGGTCCCTCCGCTTTAATATTTCATGGTACCGTCGGCAACGCGTTTTAAGTGCTCGCCGTACGGGGATTTTCCGTATTTTTCGGCGGATTGCAGCAGCTCTTCCTTGCTGATCCAGCCTTTGCGGTAGGCAATCTCTTCCACCGCCGAGATTTTCACGCCCTGCCGTTTTTCCACCATCTGCACAAACGAGGCGGCATCCACCAAGCTGTCCATTGTACCGGTGTCCAGCCACGCGAAGCCGCGCCCTAAAATCTGCGCTTTGAGGGCGCCCTCCTGCAGGTACATATCGTTGAGCGTGGTCACCTCCAGCTCGCCGCGCGCCGACGGTTTGATCGTTTTGGCTTTGGCGGCAACACCTTTGGGATAAAAATACAAGCCTGTGATGCAATAATTGCTTTTGGGGTTTTTGGGCTTTTCTTCCACCGATAAAATGGTGCCCTCATCGTCGAACTCCATGATGCCGAACCGCTCGGGGTCATTGACATAGTAGCCGAAAATGGTGGCTTTTCCCTCGGCGGCGTTTTGGGCGGCGTTGCTCAAAAATTGCGACAGACCGCCGCCGTAGAAAATGTTATCGCCCAGGATCATGGCACAATCGTCGTCGCCGATGAACTCCTCACCCAAAATAAACGCCTGTGCCAGACCGTCGGGTGACGGCTGAACCTTGTACGACAGGTGGATGCCGTACTGCGAGCCGTCGCCGAGCAACCGCTCGAAATTCGGCAGATCGGTGGGAGTGGAAATGATGAGAATATCCCGAATCCCCGCAAGCATCAGGGTGGATAACGGGTAATAGATCATCGGTTTATCGTACACCGGGAGCAGTTGCTTGCTGGTGACCATGGTTAACGGATAGAGTCGCGTACCGGTGCCACCGGCCAAAATAATACCTTTCACTTCTGTGTACCTCCTAAGAACGCTTTGAATTGCGCATAATCCCGAATATAATCGTCTTCGGTATAATAATCGGATGCGGCCACACACAGTACCGAATCCTTTTGCAGCCACAGCATTTCCCGCCACACGGGCTTGTCGATCACGATACCGACCGACGGATCGGAAAGCTCGATCTCTTCACGCACCGTGCCGTCGTCAATGACCATCTGCACACGGCCGTACGGGCAGAAAATGAGTTGTTGTAATGCCTTGTGGGCATGGAATCCGCGGCGCACCCCCTCCGGCACGCCCGCGATGTAATAGATACGCTTGATATCAAACGGCAGGTCGTGCTGCCCTTCGAAAAACGAGAGCGTTCCGGCACCTTCGGTGGGGATGGTTTTGATGTTCACGACTTTGCAGCCGCAAACGGTATCCTTGTGCGCATACGCACAATCCTTGTACACGGCATACCACTTGAGATCGGTGCGCCCTGCGTACCGTGTCAGCACCGCGGCGGGAACCTCCGTCATTTCGGGGAACCCGTGCTTATCGTAAAACCGCACGGCGCGTGTGTTTTCACGCTTCACGCACCAGTACACACAGGTAAGTCCCAGCTCCTCAAACGCTTTGCGGATAATGGCTTTCATGCCGAATGCCGCATACCCGCGACCCATGGCGGCCTTGCGCACCGTGATGGCAAACTCCGCCTCGCCGCGTTCGCGGTCGATGGCTTTTAGGCTCACGGTGCCCATGTACTCATCCTCATCTGAGGCGACGGCAAGATGCAGGTTTTCAGAATCGATCAAACTGGATGCAATGAAGCGTTCTGCATCGTTTAAGGTTTTGGAAGCAAAATTTGCCTGCAAGTCGTGCGTGACATCCTCATCGTGCATCCATTCCAGCATGAGGGGGGCATCATTCAGTTGTAAGGCGCGAAGGTGCATATCGATCTTCCTTTATCACTCTTGTCCCACAATAAAGACGTAGTTAGTGGTGGCGCTGCCGCCGATGTTGAGCATCATGGCATTGCGGGCATCTTTGACCTGATAGCCGCCCGCTGTGCCGGTTACTTGCTTGTACAGATCCAAGAACATACGCGCACCCGATGCGCCGACCGGATGACCGCAGCCGATCAAGCCGCCGCTGGGGTTGATGGGTTTGGCACCGTCGAACGCGATAGTGCCCGCTTCCACCGCCAAATATTCTTCGCCGGGGTTCGCAATACCGAACGCGGAGATGGCGGCATATTCACTGGACGTGAAGCAGTCGTGCGTTTCAAACACGTCGATGTCTGCCACCGTAAGCCCGCTGCGGCGATACGCATCCAAGCAGGCTTGTCTTGTCCAAGGCAACAAATACGGCGACTGTGCCGCATCCGCCATTTTCTTATCGAACAGCATGGGCGCTACGCGGTGGCCGTAGCCTTTGACGATGGGTTTATTTTGAAAACCACGTTCTTTCATAAAGGTCTCGGATGCCAACACCACCACGGCGGCGCCGTCGGTGACCTGCGAGCAATCCGACACCGCCAAGCGGCCACCCACCAACGGGTTGGTGGAGTTGCCACGGGTTTTGGCCTGTTCGTAGCTCATAAACCATTTGCGCGTTTGCGCCATGGGGTTGCGCTTGGCATTGGCATAGTTTTGCACCGAAATGCGTGCCAAGGCATCCATAAAGCGGGTTTCATCCAGCGCGTATTTGGCAAGGGCTTCGTCCGCCAAACGACCAAACAGCTTGGGGAACGGGAAATCCACGTTCTTGCCCTCTTTTTCGTAATACGCGGCGCGACCGAGAATATCGCCGCCGATTTTGGAATCGACGGTTTTCATGAGTTCCCAGCCCACCACGATGGCGACGTCATAATCGCCGTTTTTCACTTTCGTGATAGCGGCATCCAACGCCACCGAGCTGGAGGCGCACGCCGCTTCGTAACGAGCGGACGGCACCCCGTAAAAAGCAGGATCCACCTCGGTTAAAAAGGCGCCGAGATGCCCTTGGTTGACGTATTGTTCGGCAATAAAGTTGCCCACAAAGCACGCCACACGGTTTTCCGCATTCAAGGAACGAACGTCGTCAAAATCAATGCCGGCATTCAAGAAACCGTCGTTCACGGCTTCTTTGAGAAGCGCGACTAAATTTTTTCCTTCTTTGGTCCAGTTGCGCTCAAAGTCGGTTTGTGCGCCACCTAAAACATATACCTGATTCATTGTGTGCTCCTCCCCTCTTTACTTACCCGATTTAAAATACGGACGGTAGTCGTACCGCGACGGCACCACGCTGTCCAGCAACGCATCGGTGTCGATAGCGGCATCCACGTGGGCTTTCACCAATGCACGCAGATCGGCCGCTGTTTGCAATGCCTGTGCCATTGCCAAAGGCGGGCACCAGTTGAAGCCGGTGGCCATCACGTCATCCGCCGCCGACACGCAGAACCCCACTTCGGAGGCTGCCATCAGGGAATACACAATGTAGTTGAGCAGGAAATGCAAGCAAATCTTGGCTTCCTCGGAATGGTTACTGAGCAATGCTTCCACGGCCTGTTTGTATTCACCGTTGCGCAGATGCGCTTTCATCGCTTCGGCAAACGGGAAGACGTACGCCATTTTTTCGCGGAATTCGCCGTTTGCGATATCGTACACGAGCAAGCGCTTTTTGCCGCTTTCGCTGACTTCCATTTTGTAAAGGCCTTCGCCGACCTTGCGGCCGAGCTTATTCTGATCAATGAGCTGCTGCACATAGGACGGCAGCGCAAAGGTTTCGTGCGCATAGTCGCTTGTGTTGAAATACACGTTATCCACAATGGCCTTGTGCACATCCAAGCCCACGAAATCCGCCGTGGTAAGCGGGGCCATGGCGCGGCCCGTGAAGGTGCCGAGAATGGCATCGATGTAATCCACGCCGCCGTTATCTTGGTATTTTTCTGCATAAATGAGCGCTTCGTTGATGAACTGGAAGCCGATGCGGTTGCCCAAAAAGGCAGGAGAATCTTTCACATCCACCACGGTGCGCAATAAAACCTTTTGCAAATACTCCCGCAGTACCGCGGTGCGCTCGGCTTCGGCGTACGGCGAGGATATGAGCTCGCACAGCGTCAGGTTGTACGGCGGGTTGAACATGTGCACGCCGTAATAGTTGCGGCGAAGCGGTTCGGGCAGGCACTCTGCCAACGTTTGAATGGACAAGCCCGACGTACCGGAGCAAATGTAGGCATCCGGTTTTGCCGCGCGACCGACGCGCGTAGTCAAGTCCTGTTTAATGGCCAAATTCTCGGCCGCACTTTCAAAAATGAGATCCGATTGTTTGACACACTCTTCCAGCATGGAATAATCAGCGGGGATGAGATTCTTGCCGATACTGTCCGCACGCACGGATTTGATGGCTTTTGCCACACCCGCGCGGGATTTTTCCATATCACGGCTGATCATGTACACTTTCGCATCGCCGAACGAAGCAAAAATCGCCGATATGTTGGCACCCATCGTACCATTGGCGCCAAGGACGGTTACGGTTTTGATGTTCATGTTGTTTCCTCCGTTATTTTCCAATTATCATAGCCAATATCACGCCACGGCATGCCGCGGTCAAACGTGTACCGACACGGATACACGGGATTGCCGGTTTCTTTATCTTTGATGCGGGTTACGTCGGAAATCTCCTTGGCGGGGTTGCCCACCGCCACTTTCAGCGGTGCCACATCCTTGGTGACAATGGCGCCGGCACCCACCAGAGCATCTTTTCCGATGTGAACGCCGGGGAGCAGCACCGAGCCGGTGGCGACGATGGCAAACTCGTCGATGGTAACCC
>JAZQIV010000002.1:0-5283 GCA_045541305.1 Acutalibacteraceae bacterium
GCCGGCGACCGTATCTTCGGCACCAAATAAATCACCAAACACAAAAGCGCCGTACGAGCATTCTCGTACGGCGCCTCTTTTATGGATTGTTATAACGAGAAAGGAAAGCTTTGGTGCGCTCGTTTTGCGGATGCACAAACACCTCGTCGGGTGTGCCTTGCTCCGCAATCACACCGTCATCCATGAAGATGACCTGATCCGAAACCTCGGCAGCGAACTGCATCTCATGCGTGACGATCACCATTGTCATATCGCGCTGAGCGAGTCCCTTGATAACCCGCAGAATTTCACCGGTCAACTCCGGATCCAGCGCAGAGGTGGGCTCGTCAAAGAAGAGAATCTCCGGATCCATTGCCAATGCGCGGGCGATTGCCACACGTTGCTGTTGCCCGCCGGATAGCTCACACGGATAAGCATCGCCCTTTGCCGATAACCCAACGTCGGCGATCAGCTTACGCGCTTTTGCCTCGATCTCTTCATCGATTTGCTTGGCATTTGCTTTGTAATCAGGGCGTTCCTTGGCGTGCAACTGTGGAGCCAGACACACGTTTTCCAGCACGCTGTATTGCGGGAATAGATTGAAATTCTGAAATACCAAACCGAAATGCAAACGGTTCTGACGGATTTCCGCATCGGTTAATGTTTGCTGTGTACTGCTGTCAAACAACACCTTGTCGTCCACACGGATGACACCGCTATCCGCTTTTTCCAAAAAGTTCAAGCAACGCAACAGCGTGGTTTTACCGCTGCCGGAAGAACCGATGATGGAGAGTACGTTCCCTTTTTCCAAGGAAAAACTGATACCCTTGAGAACTTCGGTTTTACCGAAGCTTTTCGTAATACCTGCTACTTCTAATAACGCCATATTCATCTCTCCTTTACACCTTAAAGTAGGAGAGCTTTTTCTCCACTCTGCTTAACAGTACGGTTACGATACCCACGAATAGCAGATAAAAGACCGCGGTGTAAAACAACGGCCAGATCAATGCTTGTGAAGATGCCATATCTTTGGCGCATTTGATGATTTCGGGGATCGCGATAGCATTGGCAAGTGCCGTATCCTTTACCAAGGTAATGATCTCATTTGATAGGGCAGGAACAATGCGCTTAATTACCTGCTTGAGCACCACTTTAAAGAACACTTGCGATTTCGTCATACCCAACACGTAGCCGGCTTCGTACTGTCCTTGTGATACGCTTTCAATACCGCCACGGAAAATTTCGGAGAAATAGCAGGCGTAATTGATCACAAAAGCAATCAGCACCGCCAAAAACCGTCCTTGCCACAATAACTCACGGCTTCCGGCAGCCATTGTCATTTTGAGATCAATTGTATTGAAAATGTTCAATGCTGCATTTCCGTCTGCCAGCAGACTGGGGAGATAGTAAATGACGAAAATGAACAACATCAACGGAATGCCGCGAATGATCCAAATGAAAATTTTTGTGGGAACCTTAATAACAGAAACTTTGCTCATTGAGCAAAAGGCGAACAAGAGCCCCAACGGGATCGCCAGGATCAGCGTCATGGCAAACAATAGGCAAGTAATGCCAAACCCTTGAAGCAACTCTTGCGTAATTGTCCAAAAATTCATGGTTTATCCTTCTCTTATAGACAGAAAATAGCAAGGCGAGAATCCGCCTTGCATGTTTTCTGTGTGTGATTCGTATCGATTATTTCTGATCGGAGAAATCTTTGATGGCCGTGTTTTCCACGCCGTATTTCTTCGCCAGCGCTTCAATGGTGCCGTCTGCACCGAGTTTCTCAAGCTGTGCGTTGACGTTAGCGGTCAGTTCGCTGCCCTTTTTGAAACCGATTGCATAGTACTCGGCGTCGCTGTATACTTTTTCGGCGATCTTCAAAGCGGCATAGTCGCCTTTGCCAACGTACGCTTTGGCAAGCTGTTCATCCACAACGGCAAAATCAACAGCGCCCATGCTCAGTTCTTTCATGGCATCCAACTGCGACGTAACGCCTTTCTTGATTGCACCGGTCAGTTCTTTGGTCAGGTAGGTGTCACCGGCGGAACTGTTTTCCACGGCGCCGACTTTGCCGGACAAGCTCTTCTTATCGGCAATGGCAGCTGCCAGATCCGCTTTGGCAACGAGAACCTGTTTGTTGCCCATGTAGTTATAAGAGAAATCCACCTTTTCGGAACGAAGTACGCCGTCATCGTCTGCCGTGTTGGCGGTGAAACCGTTCCAGATGCAGGAGATCGCACCGGAGTTGAGCTCGGTATATTTCTGATCCCAGTCGATCAGTTTGAATACGACTTTGTAACCCAATCCTTCGAATACCGCTTCTGCCAATTCGGTGTCAAAACCGATCAGTTTACCGCTTTCATCTTCGTAGTTCATCGGTTCGTAGATGGTATAACCGACAGTAGCAATCTTTTCCGACCCGCCACCGGTGGTTGTCGTCGTGCCGCCATCAACAGGGGCGTCCGTACCGCAACCCGCAAAGCAGGTGAGAACCATCAAACACGCTAAGAATAATGCCAGATACTTTTTCATGAATATAACCTCTCTTCGTTAAGATGTGCTCATTATACACCATCACGTTAGTGAAGTAAAGTGGAAAATTACAAAAAATCCGCTTTCTCCGTTTTATACAAAAGAAAAGCAGGTTTTTTAGCTATTGTGCACTCTTTTGCTTCGAGGGGATGTTCGCAAGCACCACAGCGGCAAACATCAAGCAGCAACCGATAATCTCGCGTGTGGATAGGGTGTCGTGCAGGATCACAAGACCCGTCAACACCGCAAAGACTGATTCCAGACACAACAGTAAACTCACCACGGTGGGGTTACTGCCTTTTTGTGAAACGATCTGCAGCGTGTAGGCGATCGCGCTGGAGAAAATGCCGATGTATACAAGCGGGAACCAGTTTTTCAAAATAAGCGCTGCCGAGGGCGCTTCAAACACAAACATCAAGACGGTGCTGGTGATGGCCACCACAAACAACTGCGCACAGCACAAATGCATACCAAACAAGTTCGGCAACCGATCCACCAGCAGAATTTGAAGGGCAAAAAAGACGGCACATAATAGGATCAGCAGATCGCTAAACGCAATGGTCAGAGATTCGGTGATGCACAGGAAATATAAGCCAATCAGCGAAAAAGCAACACCGATCCAAACCGTGTACGGTGCACGGCGGTGCACAAAGATACCGAAGATCGGAACCAGCACCACGTACAACGAGGTAATGAACCCGGCTTTTCCGGGATCGGTTGCGCCGATACCCGCTTGCTGCAGATTGGCGGCAACTGTCAGCAGAACACCGCAGCCAAGACCGCCCCACAGCAATTGCTTGCGGTATGTCGCACGGCTTTCGGGGGCGATAGGGGTTTGTTTGCGAAACAAAAAGGATACCAATAATAAAGCAAAAGCACCGATCCAGGATCGAACTGCATTCACGGTGAACGGGCCGAGATCCGCAGCGGCAATGTCTTGCGCCACAAAGGCGGAGCCCCAGATAAACGCAGCGACGAGCGGGCACACTAAGCCACGTAAATAGTTCGGTTTGGCGGACATTTGAAAAACCTCTTTTTGCTAAAGAATGGAAATAGTGTACCACACCAATTCTAAAAGTGCAAGCGTCAACACTTGACATTCTCACGAAATCTCGGTATTCTAATAAGGATACTAAAAAAAGGGGGAGATCGATATGGATAAATACAAACGTTTATTTTCCAATACGCTGATTTTTGCCATCGGCACATTCAGTTCCAAACTGTTATCGTTCTTCCTCACGCGGTTGTACACCGAAGTGCTGTCACAAGGGCAGTACGGCATTACGGATATGCTGCAGCAAAGCGGCAATCTGCTGCTGCCGCTGATCACACTCGGCATCACCAATGCCGTGGTGCGTTTTGGTTTGGATAAGGGCGTGCGCAAAAGCGATGTGTTCACCACGGGCCTTGTGTCCCTGCTTGGCGGCGTCATTCTTTTGCTGCTCATTAGTCCGTTGCTCGGCTTCATTCCGCTGGTTAGCAATTATGTGTGGCTGTTGTGCATTTTCGTGTTCACCTCCTCGCTCCGCTCCCTCTGTGCACAGTTTGTGCGTGCGCAAAATCGTGTCAAGCTGTTTGCCATAGACGGAATTTTAAGCACAGCCACCACCATCGCATTCAACATCCTGTTTTTGGTTGTTTTCCGCTTTGGCATCGTCGGCTATATGTTCTCCATCATCTGTTCCGATGTGTTGTCCGTCATCTTCTTAGCGGTAGTCGCCAAGCTGCATCGTTTTGTCAACGTGCGTTCGCTGGATTTCTCGGTACTGCGTTCTATGCTCAAATATGCAGTGCCGCTGATTCCCAACACGGTGTTGTGGTGGATCACTAACGTTTCGGATCGGTATATCGTCAGTTGGTTTTGGGGTGAATCCTACACCGGTTTGTATGCGGCGGCCTATAAAATCCCGTCGCTGGTGATTTTGGTATCCGGCATTTTCATGGATGCGTGGCAGATCTCCGCCGTCACGGAGGAGGAGGGCCGCAATCGCTTCTATACCAAAATCACCTCGTTGTACACAGCATTCCTGTTTGTGTTGGCATCCGGCGTGATTGTGTTCACGCGGGTGGTTCCGCACGTGTTGTTTGCAGCAGATTATTATGAAGCATGGCGCTATATTCCGCTTTTAACAGTAACCGTCGTGTTCACGTGCCTTGTCAATTTCCTTGGCAGTATATATATGGTAGAAAAGAAGAGCATCCGCTCCTTGCTCACCGCCTTACTCAGTGCTGCGATCAACATTGCGCTCAATCTGTGGTGGATTCCGCGTTACGGCGTTAACGGCGCGGCAGCGGCCACGCTTGTTTGCTATACTGTGGTGTTCGTGGTACGTATGGTGGATACCCGCCGTTATATTCGCATTGATTGGCAGTATGCGCGTCTGCTTGTCTGTACCGGTATCGTGTTGGCACAAACCGCTGTGCTGTTGTGCGAGGTGCCGCTGTGGTGGCTGTGGGAAGTCCTGCTGTTTGCCGGCATGACGGTGTTGTGTGGCAAGGATTTGTTCGCGGGTGTACGCCACATGCTCAAGCGCTGAAAAATTTTTAAAAAATCGCGAAAAAAGTGTTGACTTTTTTGAAAGATGATGGTATATTGTAAAAACTGACCCCCTAAACGGGGTGAGTATAAAGGACCTTGAAAATTAAACAATGCAAACAAGAGAAAAAAACACTACCCGTTAATTAAGATTCAAAGAATCCGGGTCAATTGGAAGATTGACGAAGAAAAGACGCTAGAGCGTCTGTAAGAGCTAACGAACAGCTCTAGAG
>JAZQIV010000003.1:0-5134 GCA_045541305.1 Acutalibacteraceae bacterium
CGAGAAAGCGGCACTTTGCGGCATTGAGGCGATGGCGGACTTTTTCAAATCACTCGGCATGCCGAGCACGTTACGTGAGTTTGGCATTAAAAAAGAAAAGATTCCGCGGTTGTGCGAGTTGTGTACCAACAACGGCACGCGCGTGATAGCATCGTATATCCCTATGGACTATGATGCGGTTAAAGAAATATTTGAAAGCTGTTATTAAGGCTGTTTGTTGTTCAAAAAGAGCTTTATTTAACACCGAGAGTGGGCGTGATAAGCCTTCCTCCGAGAGGAAGGGGGACCGACGCGTAGCGTTGGTGGAAGGAGCCTGCGTGACCGACGGTTTGCACGAATATATGGTTGCGCGTTCTCCCTCACCGCTTCGCGGAGCTCCCTCCCGGAGGGAGCCGGTCTTTTCTCCCAACTATCTTAATTGGAATATTGTGAAACGCGCACGGTTTCTAACCGTGCGCGTCTTTTATATCGTTTCGTTATTGATTTCGGTTTGCATAAACGCAATAAGGTCGGTGCGCGATAACCCGCAGGACGTGCCGAGGAGTGCCTTGCAATAGGCGGCTTCGGTGGTCATCGCAAGCGGGACAGCGCCGTTTTGTGCGGCATCGAACGCCGAGGAATATTGCTCGTCACTCAGCGTGCAGGGTGCCAAAAACAGCGGAATTTCCGACTGACGGCAGCGCTCCAGCAACCACACGACGGAATACGGCGAAAAGGCATCCTGCGGGGTGTTGCGTTCCACGCACACGGTGCCTGAATGATACGTGCCGTGCACGATGGCTTGTTGCCCTTTTAGGGGAATGCCCTTATACCGCAGGCCGGTAAACGGGAACAACAGCGTTACGCGATCCGCAAAGCGTGTGAAGTGCTGCAACGCGGGGGCGGGACAGCGGTTTTCGCTGAACGGGCGCATGGCATCGATGGCGGACTGCAGGTTGTTGAGATCCGCCGACACAGCGTGATGCGGCGCGGCGCTGCGAAAATCCTCCGAACACGCGGGGCATTGCAGCAGCGTGCTTCCCAGGTGCAACCACAGCGTGCCGTCCGTGTTGCGATAGGGGACGTAGACGTTGGGTGCAAGACCGCCCATAATCAGTTCCACGGCGGCGCGGAAATTGTAATTGGCGTTGCTGCTGTTGTCCGTGGGGGGGCGGTTGCCGGACACGAGCAGAATGGGGGTTTGGGTATCGCCAAACAGCAGCGACAGCATGGCGGCTGTGTAGGCAAGAGTATCGGTCCCGTGCAGCAGGATCACACCCGCATATTGGGACAGGTCAAACGCGCGCAGGTGCGCGATAAGGGCGTTCCATTTGGCAGGGGTCATATTTTCGCTGAGGGTTTGCGTGGGGAAATGTGAATCGACAAACAGATCGGCGCTGTGCTTTGCATAGACGGAGTCGCTGTTTGCAAAATGCGCCGCGATTGCACGTTTGGCAATCGCGGCGTTTAGCTTGCGTTGTCCGTCCTGCGGCGCACAGCCGATCGTGCCGCCGGTATACACCGTCAGGATCTGTTTCATAAGAACACCTCGTTATTGGGCGTTGACAATGTTCACCAGGATCTCGCGGAGCGTTTGCGGATCGCAGTTGCCGCGCAGCTCCTTCATGCATTTGCCGAACAAGGCCATGAGCGCTTTTTCCTTGCCGCTCTTATAGTCGCTGACCGCTTTGGGATCGGCTTCCACGACCGCTTTGGCGACGCTTTCGATGAGGCTTGTATCATTGGACACGATCATGTGGTTGGCTTCGGCATAGGCAAGCGGCTGCAGCGCGGTATCCTCAAACATGGCGGCGAGGATCTTTTTGCCGTTGGCACGGCCAACCTTACCTTCGGAAACCAGCAGGATGAGCTCGCCCAGCGCTTTGCCGTTGATGTTGAGCTGGTCATACGTCATTTTGCGGGCGTTTAAGATGCTCATCACCTCGGAAATGCTCCAGTTGGCGGCGTCCTTGGCGTTTTGACAAACGTCATACGCCGCTTCAAAGCATTCACAAAGCGCGATGCTCTTGGTGAGCTGATCGGCATCGTATGCGGTCAGACCGTATTCATCCATATACCGTGCGCGCTTGACCTCGGGGAATTCGGGGAGCGATGCTTTGATGCTTTCGAACCATTCCTCGTCGATCACCACCGGCATGACGTTGGGGTCGGGGAAGTAGCGATAATCGCCAGCGGTTTCTTTGGTGCGCATGGCATAGCTCTTGCCTTTGATGTCATCCCACCGTCTGGTTTCCTGCACCAGCACCTCGGTGTGGTTTTCGATGGCGTCGATGTGACGCGCGGTTTCGTATTCGATGGCGCGCTTGATGGCTTCCACCGAGTTCATGTTTTTCATTTCGGTGCGCACGCCGAGCACGTCGCTGCCTGCGGGGCGAACCGACAGGTTCACGTCGCAACGCATGGTGCCGTGTGCCATTTCGCATTCCGCCACCTTGGCGTAGCGAAGCAGGGTTTTGAGGCGTTCCAGGTACGCTTCCACTTCCTCGGCACTCGACAAGTCGGGCTGGCTGACGATCTCGATCAGCGGCACGCTGGTGCGGTTGTAGTCCACGTGCGTGGTATCCTCGCGGATATCGTGCACGAGCTTGCCTGCATCCTCTTCCATGTGGATTTGCTTGATGCGCACCTGCTTTTTGCCTTTGGAGGTTTCGATCTCCACTAAACCGTTGACTGCCACGGGGGCAAACCATTGGGTGGTTTGATAGGCGGCGGGGAGATCTGGGTAATAATAACTTTTCTTATCGAACGTGGTGACGCGGTTGATATCGCAGCCGAGCATTAAACCGGCTTTCATGCCGTAATCCACCACGCGTTTGTTGACAACGGGCAGCATGCCGGGCATGCCGCAGCAGGCGGGGCAGACGTGCTCGTTGGGTTCGGCACCGAAGGAATGTGCCGAGCAGGAACAGAAAATCTTGGACTTGGTGGCAAGCTCGACGTGCACTTCCAAGCCGATGACGGTTTCGTATTGCATATCTGTTGCCCTCCTTAGCTAAGTTTTTCCGCAACGTGCAGCAACACGTTTTCGGAGAAGGCGTTGCCGATCACCTGCACGCCGCCTGCGACCACGGCCGGCAAGCCGGTGATGGAGGCCGGAGCGGTGAAACGGTTTTCCACAAACGGGTCCACCGTATCGGGGACGTAGGCTTCGGCGGATACCGCGGGAAGCAGGAGCGCATCGTATTCGGCAAACAGCGCTTCAAACGCTTCCTTGATAACGCGGCGCACGCGCAGCGCTTTATCGTACACCTTCATATAGTTATCGGTGGACAAGGTTTCCGAACCGAACAGAATCACGGTTTTGAGAAGATCACCGAACGCTTCGGTACGGCTGTTGGTATACAGCTCGTCGATGCCCGTGAAATTCTGTGCGCGGTGGCCGTATTTGACGCCGTCGTAACGGGATACGTTGTTGCACAGCTCCGCGCTCATGAGAATGTTCCAGGCGGCGCGGGCAGCGGCAAACACCTCGCCTGCGACGTGGCAGACCTCCACGCCGGCGGCTTGCAATGCCTGTTCCGCTTTGGAAAGATCGCCGCCGAACACGTCCAAAACGGCGACTTTGCGCACCGTATCCGCACCGTTCAGCACGCGGGCGCAATCCGAAGCGGGCAGGGAGGTGCCGTCTTTATCGTCATGACCCACAATGGCGCTGAGCGCTTCGCGGCAATCGGCAACGGTGGCGGCAAGAATGCTGACCGTTTCGCCCGAGCAGGCAACCGGGATGGTGCCGAAGCGCGATACCGTGCCGTAGGTGGGTTTTAAGCTGACAAGTCCGCTTTGCGCGGCGGCGCGGCTGGGATAGCCGTTTACGTCCATGCAGATGGCGGCAGAGGCTTTGCCGGAGCGAACAGCCGCGGCGGCTGCATTTTGCAGGGCACCGTTTTCCACAAGGGCACCCGCGGCCGACGTTTCGCCAAGCAGGTCAATGCCGAATTCGCCAACGGCGGCTTTGCCGACGATGGTGTGACCGGCGGCTTGCAGCCGCGCGATCACTTCGGCGTCAAACAAGCTGCGATAATCCGCGAGCATGCGCGAGCCGGCGGTGGTCGGCATGTCTTTGGTTAACAGTAAATCGTCTAACACAATGTTCATGGTACATGCCTCCTTATTCCACCACACGGGGGACACACCAGTATCCCTCGTCGGTTTCGGGCGCATCCTGCTGCAATGCTTCCCGTGTGAACGTTTGCGACACCACGTCCTCCCGCACGACCGTCATGACCGGCATGACGTGTACCATGCGCTCCACGTTTTCGGTATCGATGGTATCCAAAACGGCGCTGTCCTGTTCACGCGCGGCATAAAACGCGAGAAAGGATTCTTTTTGCGCTTCGGTCAGCTTGAGCTGATTGAGCAATTCCAACCGTCTTAAAATTTCTCTATCCATGCAAAAGACTCCTTATGAGTAAAATCAGTCGCGCACTTTGATGTGCACTTCACGCAGCTGCTGCTCAGTGACGTCGCCGGGGGCACCCATCATGAGATCCTGCGCGTTGCCGTTTAAGGGGAACGCGATGACATCGCGGATGGTTTCCTCGCCCGCGATGAGCATGATCATGCGGTCCACACCGGGCGCCATGCCGGCGTGCGGGGGGGCACCGTAAGCAAAGGCGGTGTACAAAGCGCCGAATTTGGCTTTGAGATCCTCTTCACCGTAACCGGCGATTTCGAACGCTTTGCGCATGATTTCGGGGTTGTGGTTACGCACCGCACCCGACGACAGTTCCACACCGTTGCACACGATATCGTACTGGTACGCGAAAATTTCCAGCGGGTCCTTGTTAAGCAGGGCATCCATGCCACCCTGCGGCATGGAGAACGGATTGTGCGTGAAATCGATCTTGCCGGTTTCCTCGTTCAATTCGTACATCGGGAAATCCACGATGAAGCAGAATTCGAACGAGTCGTCCTTGATGAGGTTCAGCTCATTGGCGATCCAGGTGCGCATCTCACCCGACAGGCGATTGATGACCGAAGCGCTGTCGCTGATAAAGAACAGCGATTCGCCTTCCTTGATGCCCACGAGTTCGGTGAGCTCGGCTTTTTGTTCTTCGGTTAAGAATTTGGCGATGGGGCCTTTATATTCGCCGTCCTCCAGCGTGATATAGCCGATGCCGAATTTCATGCCGAT
>JAZQIV010000004.1:0-4544 GCA_045541305.1 Acutalibacteraceae bacterium
GCCTTATCCTGATAATAATAGCAGTTTTTGTCTACGGTTTCAAGTTTATTTCCCAAATCGGTAGATTTTAGGGCAAAACAGTGCGGCAGCGCGGCGGGGATTTCAAACGCAACGTCGTGTTCCTGCAGCAATTTTGCGAACTGCGCATCGGTGGTGCGCAGGGTGTTGACGCGCAAATACGTGGGTGGGATCTCGTTGATCCCCTCCACCAGCGCGGTGGCACACGCCGCCCCGTACGCTTCGCGCCAGAACGCAATCAAGTCCGCAGGGCAGGAATGCCGAACGGCCAAGCCCTCATCGCCGCTCGGCAAGCCGTTTTGCCAATCGGCGGATTGCCGTTGGATGCTGCGCAGCACACCGTTGACAAACCCGGATGCATGTCCTTGCTTGAAACGGCGAATACCGACCACCGCTTCGTTAACCGCGGCAGACGGCGGGATTTTATCCATAAACAGCAATTGGTACACTGCCGTGCGCAACGTTTCCAGCACCAAGGGGTGGAGTTTGCGAAGCGGCATGGACGATGCCTGCTGCAGCACGTAATCGATCGTGATGCGGCGCTCGATCACGCCGTAAAACAAGCGCGATGCAAACGCGCGATCCCTGGGCGACAGCTCCGAGGTTTTGAGCAGCTCATCCAACACGATGTTGGAATAGCGTTTTTCGCGGTGTAAGCCGGCCAGCGCCGACACCACTTCCATGCGCGGATCCTTCGCCATCCGTCAACCCTCCGCAAACGGCGCCGATACCGCGATGGGGTGACCGCGGAAGTATTCGTCTGCCGCCATACGTCGGCCGCCCTCGCCCTGCACCTCCAGCAACACAAGCGAGGTGTGATCGCCACAGGAAACGGTGAACGGGGCGGTGCAAAGCACACGGTTGGGTTCGGTATCGCATGCTTCCCCCACACGGGTGCGGTGAATTTTGAGCGTTTTGCCACCGACGGTTGCCGTGGCGGTGGGCCATGGGTTGAGCCCGCGTACCTGATTGTGAAGCACCGCCGCAGGTTTATGAAAATCCAACGGGCAGAGCTGTTTGGAAAGCATGGAAGCATAGCAGCTTTCACCGCTTTGCGGGGTGCGGGTGAGCGTGCCGTCCGCCAGCGCTCGAAGCGTTTCCGAAAGCAGCTGCGCGCCCTGCACCGACAACGCATCGTGCAGATCACCCGCTGTCATATCCGCTGTGATCGGCGTGCGTGCGGTGCGCAGCATATCGCCGGTATCCAGTCCCTCATCCATGTACATGGTGGTGACACCGGATTCGGTTTCGCCGTTGAGCACCGCCCATTGGATGGGGGCGGCACCGCGATACCGCGGCAACAGTGATGCGTGCACGTTGATGCAGCCGTGAGGCGGCATGGATAACACCTCCGGCGGCAACAGCTTGCCATACGCTACCACCACGATGACATCGACGGGGTACTGCCGCAGGGTTTCCTGCGCTTCTTCGGTTTTTAACGTGCGGGGTTGGAAAACGGGAATGCCGTGCTCCAACGCGCACACCTTGACGGGCGGCGGCGTGAGCTTTTGGCCACGGCCGCGCGGTTTATCATCCTGCGTGACGACCAGCGATACGGTGTGGCCGTCCTCGATCAGGCGTTCCAGGCACGGTACGGCAAATTCCGGCGTGCCCATAAAGATTACATTCATATGGTTGACTCCCTTGCACGGTCCAAAAAGACGATGCCGTCCAGATGGTCGGTTTCATGGCAGATGCACCGCGCCGTCAGGTCGGTGCCGGTCATGACAAACCATTTGCCGTACCGATCCTGCGCCTTGAATTTGACACGCTTCGGGCGCGTGACGTCGTCCCATTGATTGGGGAAAGACAGACAGCCTTCCTGCCCACGCTGCTCGCCATGGGTGCTGATAATTTCGGGGTTGACGGCTTCCACAACGCCATCGCCCAGATCCATCACAAACACGCGGCGCAGCACGCCGACCTGCGGGCCCGCCAAGCCGACGCCTTCGGCCTTGTGCATGGTATCTGCCATGTCGTCCAACAGCTGCCACAGCCGTTCGTTAAACTCGGTGACGGGACGGCAGACCTTGCGCAGGGTGGGATCGTCATTTTTCAAAATATTGCGAATCGCCACGATTCGATCTCTCCTTTACCAGATGGTTGCCGGATTGATATCCGCATACACGCTGACACTCTTCCCTGCCGCCGTTTTGGGGAACGCATCCAGCAATTCGGCAATCAGGGTGCGTGTGAGCGCGGTATTACTCAATTTGACAATCAGCTTATATCGGTGCTTGCCCGCCACGCGTGCCACCGAAGCCGGGGTGGGATCCAGCGCGATAAACGGCAGACCCGCATATTTCGGCAAGCAGACGGTTTTTTGCAGCAACGATAAGAACTCATGCGAGGCGGCGCGCACCACCCGCTCATCGGTACCCACGAAGCCGAACATGGCAATGTCGGCAAACGGTGGGTATTTCATCATTTTCCGCGCGGCGATTTCCACCTCGAAAAACTGCGGATACGCCTGCTTGGAAGCAAAATCGATCACATAATGATCGGGGGCCATGGTTTGAATGACCGCTTTGCCGACGGTTTCCCGCCGACCGGCACGGCCGATCACCTGGGTTAACAGCGAAAACGCCGTTTCAAACGAGCGATAATCTTCGGCATACAACGATTGGTCCGCCGACAGCACGCCGACCAGCCCGACGTTGGGGAAATCCAGGCCTTTGGCAACCATTTGCGTGCCGATCATGACATCGTACTCGCCGGCGGCAAAGGCACGGAATTTTTCTTCATAGGCATAGCGCGACATGGTACTGTCGGTATCCATGCGCAGCAAACGCACATCCGGAAACAAGGCTTCCAGCTCTTCCTCCACCCGCTGGGTGCCTATGCCGGAATAGCGAATCTTATCCGACCCGCAATCGGGGCAGCGCACCGTGGGGGATTGTGTGTGACCGCAATAGTGGCACATCAACCGCCCGTTGGCGCGGTGATAGGTGAGCGAAATGCTGCACGAGGGACACGTGATGATCTTGCCGCAGGAACGGCAGGATAAAAAGGTGTGATACCCCCGCCGATTCAGCAATAAAATGGCTTGCTTGCCCTGCTCAAAGCAGGCGGTGAGTTCTTGCTTTAGGTGTTCGCTGAACAGCGAAAGACCGGATTCTTCCCGCATATCCACCACATCCACCTGCGGTAGCAGGGTATCGCCGAAGCGGTGTGCGAGGGTGTGCAGCGAATACCGACCGGTACGCGCGGCTTCGTAGCTTTCCACGCTGGGTGTGGCGGATGCCAGCACCAGCAACGCGTTGTGGCGGTTGCAACGGAATTTGGCTATATCCCGCGCGTGGTAACGCGGTGCGTTTTCGGATTTATAGGTGTGCTCCTGCTCTTCATCCATGATGATGACACCAATGGATGAAAGCGGTGCAAACACCGCCGAGCGCGTGCCGATGACAATATCCGCATCACCGCGACGAATGCGTTTCCATTCATCCATCCGTTCACCGACCGACAAGCCGCTGTGCAGCACCGCCACACGATTGCCGTAACGGCGCAAAAACAGATCCATGGTTTGCGGGGTGAGCGAAATTTCAGGAACCAGCACCAGCGCCTGCTTGCCATCGGCGAGCACCTCGTCGATCAGGCGCATGTACACTTGGGTTTTTCCGCTGCCGGTTACGCCGTATAGCAAGGCACAAGCGGCTTTGGGTTCGCGGTAACGGGCGCACAAGCCATCAAACGCGGCTTGTTGCTCATCGTTGAGCTCCACCTTGACGGGGCGCGGCGAGATGGTGGCATACGGGGAACGCAGAATCTCCTGATCGTAGCATTCCACCAGGCCTTTTTTCTCCAGCGCCGATACCACGGCAACGGTGACGCCCGCTAAATAACACAATTCCCTTACCGAAGCCGTACCGACCTCGGCCAACAAATCGAGCACCGTTTGTTGTTTGGGGCTGATGCGCGTTTCCGGTTCTTCCGGAGCGACAACCGGCCGCGCCATGCGGCGCGTGGCATCCCCCGCGCGACGATCGGCATCCTCACCACGGATGAACCACCCTTTTTTGACCAGCTGCTCGGGAAGCTTTTCCGCGTTCGCAAGGCCGGAGCATTCGATCAATTTTTGATCGGAAATGCCATCCGGCGAGCGCTTTACCAGCGAGCACGCCAGCGTGTACAAATGCGCTTCCTCCGCCGACATGCGTGCTTTTTCCTCTTTGGAAAGCGGCTCAATGGGGCGATACACCGGTTTGACGTTCCAGTACAAGCCGGTGGGCAGCACGGCGCGCACGGCATCAAACACCGTGCAGAACGTGCGCTCTTTCATGAAGCGAACGAGCGCGAGGAATTCCGCATTGAGCACAGGCTCCTCATCCAGCACCGACAGCACCGCTTTGAGTGATTCTGCCGTTTGTGCATCCTGCTCTTCGCATTCCACGATCACGCCCTGGCGAAACCGATTGCCTTTCCCGAACGGGACCAGCACACGGCAACCCACCGACGCGTGTTGAGAATCCGGCGTCAGGCGATAACTGTATAGCTTGTCAAAATGATAGGCGGCTTGTTCCACT
>JAZQIV010000005.1:0-11975 GCA_045541305.1 Acutalibacteraceae bacterium
CCTCCGACTTCACCGCTTTGCGATACCGTGACGATCATTTTCTCGGCGGAATTCAATTTGGCTTGCGCCACCGCATACGAAGCGCCGGTTACGGCCTCCCCGTCGATCGCGGTCAGCAGATCGCCTTTTTTAATGCCCGACAACGCCGCAGGAGAATTCTCATCCACCCACGATACCACCAGATCGGTGCCTTTGGCAACCACCGTCAAACCAAAGCCGGTGCGGTTGCCCGCCAACTGGCTTTGCACCTGCTGGTACTCCATCGCCGAAAGATATGCGGCATATTCGTCGCCCAAACCGTCGATATATCCGTTTGCAAGCGCCGCACGCAGCTTTTCCTCATCGATCACGTAGTCTTTGCGCGCCGCCGAATCAATTTCGTCGATGTAATCGTACATCGCCTGCCGTTGACCGACATCGCTGACAAGAGAGCTGAAATGACGCATCGACAGCACCATGGTACCGGAAATGGTCAGCGTAACCGCCAACAACACAACCGCTATCAAAATGCCGACTGACACTTTTTTGTTCATCGCTCTCTCTCCTTTGCTACAAAATGTTTATTTCGGAACAACCACGTAGCCCTTTCCGATCGGGTCCACACGCACATTGTTTTCCCGCACCTCAAAATGCAGATGCGCACCGAACGAATTGCCCGTGTTACCAATCTGGCCAAGCTTCGTCACGCCGCCAACCACGCGTTGCCCCACCGTCACGCTGGGCGTGTACCGCATGTGGGCATATAACGTCACAATGCGGATCCCGCGGGAATCCAAGCCGTGGTCGACCATGCAGAAGTTTCCGTAGCTGTAGTGCATGGATTGCACTTTGATCACCGTACCGCTGGCAGCGGCCACGATCGGCTCGCCAAGCGCACGGCCGTTGGAAATATCGATCGCGCGGTGGTAACCCAAGCTGCGATCACCGTATCCGGACGAAACGCGTTTGATCGTGGGAGCGGGCCAGTACATTTTGCCGCCGTATGTATCCGCAGGCGGTGTGCCGGCCAACAGCGCCGCGATCTCGCGGTCCAGCTCATCCTCGGATTTCTGCAGATCCTGCAGCTTTTTCTCATATCCGTTTTGCTGCTTTAACAAATTGTTTTCCTTGTTTTTGGCTGTGGTATACAGCTTATCCAGCGAATCGAACTGCTTATCCAAACCGCCCTTGAGCGATTCCAACTCCGCTTTTTTGGCCTCGGAATCTGCTTTTTCCTGCTCCACTTCGGCTCTCTTTGTCTGGATCGTGCGTTTATCCTCTTCCGCCTGCATCCGCAACGCCTGATCGTGCTCGGACACACAGTTAAGAACCTGCGCCTTCAGCAAATAATCCGCATAATCCTCGGTGTTCATCAACAGCTGGAACGACGAATACTGCGTCGTCTGCGTGATCGCCTTCACCCGTTTTTTGAGCTTCTCCAGGATCTCACGCATCTCCTGCTCTTTGGTGGCGATCTCACCGTTCAAGGTCTCGATGCGCTTCACCTGCTCGGCAATGGTGTTGTCCACCGCCGTGATCTGTGCCTTATACGCATCGATCTGCGATTCCAGATTGCTCACCTTTTTATACAATTGCTTAACCTCGGCCTGCTGGTCGGCAATCGAATCGCCAAGGCCCTCCAAAGCCGCCTGAATCTCTTTTTCTTCCTTTTGCAGCTGTGCCAATTCGTTTCGCAATTCCTCTTCCGTCTTAGCGGCAGAAACCGGAGCGGTAGGGATCGGCAACATGAGCAAAACGGCTGCCACCGCTGCTGCCGACACGATACGCACGAAACTCTTTCGCATCTTCAATCTTCCTTTCTGATTACTCAGCGGTGTCACGCAGATACCGCCCCATCGAGAACGTACTTCCCAGCAAGCCGGTCAGCATACCGCCCACCAGGAATCCCAACAGCAACTGCCACCATACCGCTGTGAACGGCAACAGCGCCAAGCTGCCGGTAAATGTAAAATTCCGTCGAATCACTTCGTAAACGGCAAACAACAAGCCGTAAGCAAGCGTTCCTGCCACGCTGCCCAGAATGACGCCCTCCACCATAAAGGGAAACCGCACAAACCAGGACGTCGCACCAACCGAACGCATGATGGAAATCTCCAACCGACGGCTATACACCGTCAATTTAATGGTGTTGGCAATGATGAACAGCGAAACCGCCAGCAACAAGGCGATCACCCACACGCCAACCGTCATCACCACGTCGCGCACCTTCACCAGCGTTTTGGAAAGCTCTTGGTCGTAATCCACCTTTTCCACGCCTTCCACCTTGCGGATCGCCGCAACCGTCGCATCGAACTGCTCCAAATCCACAAAACGAACCACAAAGGCATCCTGCAACGGGTTGTCCGCTTCCAGGTCTTCCAGTACTTCGCCGAATTCGTCTTTATACCGCTCCAACAACGCTTCTTTGGAAATGTATTCCACTTCCGCCACGTTATCAAGGCCCTCTAACGTCTTTTTCATGGCGGCGGCCTGTTCATCGGTCGTCGCATCGGCGGCATACGCCACCACCACGTTTTGCTGATACGCCCAATCAAACGCATACTCCACGTTCTGGAACACCAGATACGCGCAGCCCGTAATCAACAAACAAGAAACCAAAACCAAAATGGAGGCCGCCGACATGAAGAAGTTTTGGCGCAAGCTGCGCACACCTTCACGGATCAAATACCGAAACGTATTAAACCTCATGGGGCACCTCCTTGCTATCCGAAAGCACGAGGCCGTCACGGATCTCGATCACACGTCTACCAAACGATTTGACCAACTCGTGATCGTGTGTAACCACCAAAACCGTCGTACCGCGACGGTTGATCTCGGTCAACAGTTCCATAATTTCATAGGACAATTCAGGGTCGATATTACCGGTCGGCTCATCCGCAATGATAAGCGACGGATTGTTCACCAGCGCACGCGCCAAACCGATGCGCTGCTGCTCGCCACCGGACAATTCCACCGGGAAATTTTTAGCTTTGTTCTGCAGCCCCACAAGGCCCAGCACGTACGGCACGCGGCGACGGATCTCGCGATGCGAAGCCCCCACCACACGCATAGCAAACGCCACGTTGTCAAACACCGTCATGGTGTTGATCAAGCGGAAATCCTGAAACACAATACCCATGGCGCGACGCAAATACGGAATCTGCCGTCTTTTCAACTTGGAAAGCTTAAAATTACTGACAATGACCTCACCGGAGGTTGCCACTTCTTCACGCATGATCAGCTTTAAAAACGTGCTCTTACCGGCACCGGAGGCGCCGACAATAAACACGAATTCGCCTTCTTCAATCTTAACACTAACACCCTTTAAGGCTTCGTTGCCGGTTTCGTATGTCTTATGCACATCACGAAATTCGATCAACTGCATTCGCCTCCTTTTCTTTCAAACAACCGCCGATGTTCATGATACCGCATGAACATCGGCAAGACAACCCACAGTTTTTGGTAACCGCTTAATACTTCACCGGATCCGCCATCAAATATTTTTTGACCATCAACGCCACTTTGAACACGATAGCATCGTCAAATTCACGCAGATCCAAGCCGGTCAAGCGCTTGATTTTTTCCAAACGGTACACCAGCGTGTTGCGGTGCACAAACAGCTTGCGGGAGGTTTCGGAAACGTTCAGGTTGTTTTCAAAGAAGCGCTGAATGGTAAACAACGTTTCCTGATCCAACGAATCGATCGAGCCCTGCTTAAACACCTCGCGCAGGAACATTTCGCACAACGTAGTGGGCAGCTGATAGATCAGTCGTGCAATGCCCAGGTTATCATAGCTGACAATGGCTTTTTCGGTATCGAACACCTTGCCGACTTCCAGCGCCACCTGCGCCTCCTTGAAGGAACGTGCCAGATCCTTGATGCCCTCCACCGGCGTACCGATACCCACGCTGATCTGCGTATAGAACTCGCTGCCCAGCGTATCGGCAATGGATTGCGCCAGCTTTTCCAAATCCTTGGACTCCACGCGCGCATGCATTTCCTTGACCACCGCAATGTCGGTTTCGTTGATATTGATCACAAAATCCTTGTTCTTTTCGGGGAACAGGTTTTGAATCACGTCAAACGCCGAAATTTCGGACTGGGTGTGGATGTGCACCAGCAGCACCACACGGCTGACATCGCTGTTAAAGTGCAGCTCGCGCGCTTTCAGATAAATATCACCCGGCAAAATGTTATCCATGATAACGTTTTTGATGAAATTGCCGCGATCGTATTTTTCGTCGTAATATTGCTTCACACTGCTCAGCGAGATCGCCAGCAACTCGGTGTATTTGGCGGCAGCTTCGTCGGTACCTTCCACAAACGCGAGGTACTCGCCTTGCGGGCGCGCGCCAAACAAGCGATAGGTATACCCATCCTGCACAAAGGTTTCCGTCACGCCGAACGCATCACCATCCAGCGCCTCACAGTTGGATCCCATGCGGCTAAGATCGCTGCACGCAACAATACTGAACGACTCGTCCACCACACCGATGGTGCGGTTGATAACGTCCTTCATCTGATTCACAATTCCTAAAAACAAACGACTGGGCATTTTACATTTCTCCTTACTTTTTGGTTGAAGCCGCAATGCGGCACAGTATACAACTATAGATAGTATCATAATACACGATTTTTCATAAATTTTCAAGAGAAACGCATAAAAAACCCGCAAAAAACGGGAAGAAATTTCCGCTTTTACACATGACAAACAAAAAACACCGCACGACTGCAAAGTCGTGCGGTGTGAATTGAACGAGAATCAGTTGGTGATGGTCTGCTCGGTTTCTTTGTCGAAGATGTGGATCTTGGTGTTGTCGATAACCATATCGATCTCATCACCCGGGCGAGCGGTCGAGGTGGGCTCAACGCGAGCGGTCAGGCTGCTGCCTTCCACATCGACATACAGGAAGATTTCAGCACCCATCAACTCGGTAACCTCCACCTTGGCGCGGACACGGCAATCGCCGAACGCTTGCAGGTGACGCTCCTCGTCGTGGACATCTTCCGGACGGACACCCATGATGACTTCTTTGTCAACATAGTTTTCGAGAACGCCGTTCTTGTTCTTGGAATCCGGCAACGGAATATCGTATTTGATACCCTTCTTCGTCTTGGTATCTTCGGAACCGAACTGAGCGAAGAATTTGCCGTCCTTCTTGATGATCTTCGCATCGATGAAGTTCATCTGGGGGCTTCCGATAAAGCCTGCAACGAACATGTTGTTCGGCAACAGGTACAGGTTGTTCGGGGAATCGACCTGCTGGATCAGACCGTCCTTCATAACGACGATACGGTCACCCATGGTCATAGCTTCGGTCTGGTCGTGGGTAACGTAGATGAACGTGGTACCCAGTTTCTGGTGCAGCTTGGAGATCTCCGTTCTCATCTGAGCACGCAGCTTCGCATCCAAGTTGGACAGCGGTTCGTCGAGCAAGAAGACCTTCGGCTCACGCACGATGGCACGACCCAGCGCCACACGCTGACGCTGACCGCCGGACAAAGCCTTCGGCTTTCTGTCAAGCAGGTGTGCGATATCGAGAATGCGGGCAGCCTCTTCCACGCGGCGTGTGATTTCATCTTTCGGAGTCTTGCGCAGCTTCAGACCGAACGCCATGTTCTCAAACACGGTCATGTGCGGATACAAAGCGTAGTTCTGGAACACCATCGCGATGTCGCGATCCTTCGGTGCCACGTCGTTGACCAGACGGTCGCCAATGTACAATTCGCCGCTGGTGATCTCTTCCAGACCGGCAACCATACGCAGGGTGGTGGATTTACCGCAGCCGGAAGGACCGACCAGGATGATGAACTCTTTGTCCTTGATCTCCAGGTTAAAATCGGAGACCGCAGTCACGCCACCGGGGTACTTTTTGTAGATGTTTTTTAAGGAAAGACTTGCCATTTTTAATGACCTCCACATTCTTTCGTTTCTCTGGATGGGGGTGGGCACACACATGCCCTACTATACATTCCCAATTGTAACAGATTCTTTCGCGTTTTGCCATTCCTATTATACACAAACTTTTTTCGTATTTTTAGAACTGTTGAACAAAATCGGTTTATACGCCGAAGAATTTGCGTTCTTCTTCCGTGAGATACCGACACTCGCCCTCGCGCAAAGACGGGTCCAACTGCACCTCGCCGATCGCCACGCGCTTGAGCAGATTGACGCCGCGGTCGATCACCCCGAACATCCGCTTGACCTGGTGATACCGTCCTTCGGTGATGCGTACCTCGGCAAGCGGCTCGGGGCCGTTTTCGAGCACCGTCATGGCGGCCGGCTTGCAGGGCGTACCGTCTGCCAGCGTGATGCCGCTTGCAAAGGCATGGCAATGCTCGTCCGTCAGCGGTGCATCCACGCGCACGTGGTAACATTTTATCATGTCATTTTTCGGCGCTAAAATACGGTGCGCGAAATTGCCGTCGTCGGTGAGCAGCACAAGCCCCACCGAATCTTTATCCAACCGCCCGGCGGGGAACAGGTTTTTACGCCGCATATCCGCCGGCAGCAAATCCACCACCGTTTTCACGTGGGGATCGCGCGACACGCACAAAATCCCCGCCGGTTTGTTCAGCATGATATACACGAACTGTTGATAACAGAGTTCTTTTCCCGCTACCGTGATGCGGCAATTTTCGGGGAATTTAGCGGCCGGGTCACGGCACACCGCGCCGTTCGCCGTCACCTGCCCGGATCGAATCAACCGCGCCGTTTCGCTGCGGCTGAGCGTCCCCTGCGACGCGATGAGTTTGTCCAACCGTTGCACCGTTTCACGTCCTTTCGCTTGTTAAATCGGCTTGCCTGCCACGTCGCCTGCGATCACGCGATCGCGGTACACGTACAAATGCGCCGGCACCTGCGCGCCATCCACGGGATTTACCACCGTATAGGTGTACAGCCGCACCCGTTTGCCTTGATACGGTGCGAGTGAACGCCCCGCCGCTTCCTGCGCGGCGTTGTACTGCTGCAGGACCTCGTCCGGCTCATCCGGGATGCGCACCTCGCGCACCTCTTCGCTTTGGTCGGCGACCTCATACCCGAGCGAGTTCAAATACGCCACGCGCTGTGCACTGTCGGTCACATGCGCATTTGCCGTTGCCACCGGATCGCTCGGCCATACCGCCGCCAACACAACCGCTACCGCAATTACCGCCACGCAACCGAGCACCGAGAGAATTTGTTTATAATCGGTTTTGACAGAACAGATAAACATACGCCTACACCTTTCTTTGCGTTGATCGTATTCTATATCTATTCCGCCGTTTGTCACATTATGTGCGTTACAGAATCAAAAGTTCCTTGGGCGCGTGTGTGAGATTGCGGCAGCCGTCCTGCGTGATGACCACCATATCCTCAATGCGCACGCCAAACTTGCCTGCCAAATAAATGCCGGGCTCCACCGTTACCACGTGACCGCATTGCAGCGGTTCGTCACAAGCGGACGACAACCGCGGCTCTTCATGGATCTGCACGCCGACGCCGTGCCCCGTGGCATGGCCGAAGCAATTGCGGTATCCCGCCTGCTCGATCAAACGGCGCGCCGCCGCATCGCCCTCTTTGCAGGGGAGCCCTGCTTTCAAAACCGACAGCGCCGCCTGCTGAGCACGCAGCACGGTGTCGTACACCCGCCGCTGCTCGTCGCTGACCTTGCCCACGGCAACGGTACGCGTCATATCGGACAAATAGCCGTCCACTACCGCGCCGAAATCCATGGTAACAAAATCACCGCGCGCGATCGGTTTATCGGTGGGGATGCCGTGCGGCAAAGAGGAATTTGCCCCCGACACCACAATGCAATCAAACGCCGCACGCTGCGCGCCGTGCTTGCGCATGTAAAATTCCAGCTCCAAAGCGATCTCCCGCTCGGTCACACCCGGTCGGATGAGCGGTAACACGTGATCGAGCGCCTCTTCGGCGATCGCCTGTGCTTGCTCGATCTTGGCAAGCTCGCCCGCTTCCTTGACCGTGCGCATGGCCGAAAGCCAGCGATCCGCTTCGTCGGTTTCGGCAACCGTTACCGCCGACAAGCTGCTTTGCAGCTGCTTGCAAAACCGCACGGTGCAGCGCTGCGTTTCCAAAAACAGCGTGTCAACCCCATGCCGCTTTACAAGCTCTTCCAACGTTTCCGTGAGCCGCGTAAACATCACACATTCCACGCCGCACACCGCCTGCCGCGCCGCTTCGATATACCGAAAATCGGTTAACAAGTAGCAACTGTCACGGGTGACCAACAAAAAGCTATCCTCCGACGGAAAGCCCGTTAAATATCCCAGATGATACGGCGCTTTGATCAAAATCGCCTGTGTATCCGTTAAATTGGCTTGTAAGCGTTCCAGTCTTGTCATACCTGTGCTTCCTCATACAACCGTTTCAGCGCGGCGGCATCCTCCGCCTGTGTGCCGTCGGATTCGCAAATAAAGGTGGGGGTCCAGCCGCGTTCGCGCACCAGCTGCATGAGCGGCTGCGGTTCGGGGCCAAACACCGTATCGGCGAATGTAAGATGCCGTTTTTCGCCGCCTTTTGTATATTCGATCTTGGAAAAATGCGAATGGAAAACGCGGGCGCGTTCCAAGCCGAGTGTCTGCTCCAAGCGGTCCAGAACGGCCGCATACGCTTCACGCGTGTTGATCTCGCCCAGGGTACGGGAGTTTAAGTGACCGAAATCGATGCACGGCAAAAAACGCTCATCGACGGTACAGAACGTGAGCACCTCTTCCAGATCGCCCAGCTGATTGATCTTACCCATGGTTTCGGGGCAGATGTGCACCGCGCTCAAGCCCTCGGCATCCAATGCCTCCTGCGCACGGCGCAGCGTTGTCATGGCCAAGGCAGTGGCATCAGGACGGGACAAGCCGCCCAAGCCGCCGGGATGCGCCACAATGCGGTCGCCGCCCATGGCCGCCACTGCCCGCGCGCTTTCCAGAATATAGCGAATGGAATTTTCGCGTTTTTCGGGCTCCGCCGATGCCAACGAAATGAAATACGGCGCGTGCAGCGAGATTTGAATGCCGTGCTGTGCAGCCAAGCGCCCCATTTCCCGTGCCGTTTCTTCCGAAACGCGCACGCCGCGCCCGCATTGGTATTCATACGCCGTCAAGCCCCGTGCCTGCAACCAAGCCGGTGCCTGTACGGTGGCTTTGTTGCCCTCGTCATAAAATGATTCGCTGTTGCCAGCCGGTCCGAACCGCGCAATCATACGCCTTGCCCCTTTCGTTTTTCATAAATCCGTTTTTCGATACGCCGTTTGAGCGCCAAAAATGGTTTGCCGGTTTCCAACTCGATCGGCATTACCTGAACACAGGTCATGCCGTACAGATTGGCGCCGATGATATCGGTAAACACCTGATCGCCGATGGCCGCACATTCGGATTTTTTTAATCCCAAACGCCGCACACCGCGCCAAAAGCCGAACGGCGACGGCTTGCAGGAAAGCGAGGTGTGGCGCAACCCGATTTTTTGCGCAAACGGTGCCACGCGCCATTCCCACGAATTGGATACCACCGTCATGCGGATGCCGGCGGCTTTCATCTGCTCCAGCCAAGCCCGCACCTCATCCGACAGCACCTGGCTGCCGTGGGTGGTCAACGTATTATCCACATCCAGCAAAAGGCCGCGGACCCCCCAGTTTTCCAGATCCTGCAGCGTGATATCCGTGATGCGGTTTTTGTAATAGGTGGGTGTGACGAACGGCATGGCGCTTCTCCTTTCAGAATGACAAAACGGGCCGTGGCATACGCCATAGCCCGTTTTTTGATCATTTGAACTTTCTCTTACGAGCAGCCTCGGATTTCTTCTTACGACGAACGGAAGGCTTTTCATAATGTTCTCTCTTCCGGACCTCGGCAAGAACACCGGAACGTGCGCAGGACTTTTTCCATCTACGCAGCGCGCTGTCCAGGGATTCGTTCTCTTTGACTTTAACTTCTGACATTCTTATTCCCTCCCTCCGCTTATATAGCAGGGGTAATTCTCATAGTGATCCATAATGACACTGAGAGTAGTATACAACAGATCGGCACCATCGTCAAGTGCTTTTTTTACTTTTTTACAGCGGCTTTACGACAAGGTTGACAAGCTTCTGCGGCACGTACAACTCTTTGACGATCTGCTTGCCGATAAGCTCGGGTGCAATCTTCTCGTTTTCCTTCGCCTGTGCCAGCACGGTGGCGGCATCGTCGTTCATGCCAACCGTCATGCGCGCACGGATCTTGCCGTTGACCTGCACCGCGATTTCCACCGTATCTGCCGTGCATTTGTTGGGATCGTACGTCGGCCACGGCGTATACGCCAGATCGGTCTCGTTACCCAGCTCTTTCCACAGCTCTTCCGTCATGTGCGGAGCAAACGGGTTGAGCAGCTGCACCAGCACCGCGTATTCCGCGCGGTTGGGACCGCCTGCTTCGTTCATATCGTTGAGCAACGCCATCATGGCGGCAATAGCCGTATTGAACTTCAGGTTTTCAATGTCCTCGCCGACCTTGCGGATGGTGCGGTTGACGGAGATCTCCAGCTGCGGACGGATCGTATCGCCCTCCACCAGATTTTCGGCAACCGCCCACACGCGTTCCAGGAAACGCTGTGAGCCGCGGATGCTGGAGCTGGACCACGGTGCCGCTTTTTCGAAGTCGCCGATGAACATTTCATACAAGCGCAGGGTGTCTGCACCAAATTCGGCGACGATTTCATCGGGGTTGATGACGTTGCCGCGCGATTTGGACATTTTCTCGCCGTTTTCGCCGAGGATCATACCGTGGCTCGTGCGCTTGGCATACGGCTCCGCCGTAGGCACCACGCCGATATCGTACAAGAACTTGTGCCAGAAACGGCTATACAGCAAGTGCAACGTGGTGTGCTCCATGCCGCCGTTGTACCAATTAACCGGCATCCAGTAGTTCAGCGCTTCCTTGGAGGCAAGCGCCTGATCGTTGTGCGGATCGCAATAGCGCAGGAAATACCACGAAGAACCCGCCCATTGCGGCATGGTATCAGTTTCGCGTTTGGCAGGAGCGCCACACTTCGGGCAGGTGGTGTTCACCCACTCGTCGATCGCAGCAAGCGGCGATTCGCCGTTGTCGGTGGGTTCGTAGCTGTCCACCTTCGGCAGGCGGATCGGCAGCTGCTCTTCCGGTACAGCAACCTGACCGCAATGCGGGCAATGCACGATCGGAATCGGCTCGCCCCAATAACGCTGACGGGAGAATACCCAGTCGCGCAGCTTATAGTTGACTTTCTGTTCGCCGATACCCTCTTTTGTGAGATAGTCGATGATGGCTTTTTTCGCCTCATCCACCGACATGCCGTTGAGGAAGCCGGAGTTGACCATCACGCCGGTTGCACAATCGGTGAACGCTTCTTTTTCCACGTCGCCGCCCTGCACCACTTCGATGATGGGCAGATCGAATTTTTTGGCAAATTCCCAGTCGCGCGTGTCGTGCGCCGGAACCGCCATGATGGCGCCGGTGCCGTACGATACCAGCACGTAATCGGAAATAAAGATCGGGATTTCACGACCGTTCACGGGGTTGATCGCCATAACGCCCTGGAGGCAAACGCCGCTCTTGTCCTTGGCAACCTCGGTGCGCTCAAAATCCGATTTGCGCGCCGCCGCTTCCTGATAAGCACGGATGGCTTCCACATTATGTAGCTTGCCGGCCTTGATCCAGGTTTCCAGCAGCGGATGCTCGGGCGATACGACCATGTACGTTGCGCCGAACAGCGTGTCGGGACGGGTGGTATACACCACCACCGGCTCACCCGCCGTGGTGTTAAAGGTCACCTGTGCACCGGTGGAGCGGCCGATCCAGTTGATCTGTTGTGCGCGCACGCGATCGGGATAATCCACCAGCGAAAGATCATCGATCAAGCGCTGTGCATACGCCGTGATCTTGAGCATCCATTGGCTCTTGACCTTGCGCACTACCTCACCGCCGCAACGCTCGCACACACCGCCGACAACCTCTTCGTTCGCCAGCACGCATTTGCAGGAGTTAC
>JAZQIV010000006.1:0-7612 GCA_045541305.1 Acutalibacteraceae bacterium
GTTCTAACCAGCTGAACTACCGGGCCATACATCGCTTTGCGGGCGACTTTGTCTATTATAACGGGTACACTCCCTTTTGTCAACAGATTTTTTCAAAATTTTAAGCACTTCTTTTTTCGCGGAAAGTCTTTTGAAAAGGACTTGTTTCGATGAAAAAATCAAGGAATTACATGGCGATGTACGCGCATACCGATAAAGGAATCTTCTCCTGCATCCACCGTGACGAGGTGTTCGCCAAACGGATGAAGGGTTCCCCCACGTCACTTCCTGCTAAACACGGCTTCACATCGCACAAAAAAGCGCTCCTCGGAGCGCCTTTTTGTGCGAAAAGGGTTGATTTTGGCGGCTTTTTCCGTTATGATGAAGAAGCAATATTTACGGTTTCCGTAAGGGGGTAAACAGAATGAAAGAACTCAAGGAGCTCAAACTTGAAGAACTGAGCGTCAAGCAAAAACTCGGCATGACCTGGGTTGCGCACGTGCGCAATTTTGATTTCCTGCCCTGTCCCGGTGACAACATGGAATTCGTGTTGCAAATGATCCGCGATCACTCGTTGGGCGCGGTGTGGGTGGATCCGGGCCTGAAAAACCGTGCTGAACTGATGGCACAGATCAAAGAAGCAGCCGATTACCCGATTCTCATCATCACCGATGCCGAGGATGGCTTCGGTGAGCACTTGATCGGCCGCCACAATGCGCTTGGCCGTACCGGCAGTCCGGAGCTTGCCTACACGTTCGGTAAAATAACCGGTGTTAATGCATACAAAGCCGGTTACAACGTGGTGTGCGATCCCGTGTTGGATATGTGCAACGAAAACTGCGTGTGCGGCGGCACCATGCGTTCGCTCGGCAGCGACAAATACAAGGTTACGGAAATGGGCATGGCGATGGCGCAAGGTCTCAAGGATGCCGGTGTTCTCACCGTTGGCAAGCATTACCCCAGCGCCAAGGGCAATCCGGACATCGACAACCACATGGCGGAAAACTGCTCCTATGCCACCAAAGAAGAATTGGCGGATTACTGGTTATACCCCTATATGCAAATATACAAAGCCGGTTTGCTCGACGGCATCATGACGGGTCACACACGGTTGCCCAACATCGACCCCGACTACCCCACCTCCCTTTCCAAAAAGGTGATCGGTGTCATCCGCGAGCTGGGATTTGATGGCTTTGCCATCACGGATGCGCTGATCATGGGTGGTGCCGCCGCCAAATTCGGCGAGCGCACCTGTAAGGGGCTGGCGGTTGCCAACGGCAATGAACTGGCGCTCACCTGGTTGGATAATGAAGAAAGCTTCAAAGCCATTTGCGAAACCTACGATCAAGGCCTCATTGCCGACGATCGTTTGGACGAGGCGGTGCGCCGCGTGTTGGAAGCCCAGCACAAGACGCTTTCCCTGCCGAAAGTCACCGAGATTACCGAACAAGATTTGGCCGATTTCGACAGCATCAACCGCGATTTCACCTTTGCCAAATGCGACGAGGGATTGACCCCCGTGATCGACCGTGATGGCCGCCACTGCTTTGTGGTGCTGATCGAAAGCGAATCTGAAGTGGACTCGCACGGCAAAGTGAACGTGGATACCATGGGCAAGGGGTGGTATCGCCCGGCCGATATCGAACAGCATTTGAACAAGCTGTTCCCCAATTCGGACGTGCGCTTCCTGCGCCAGTTCCCCACCGCGGATGAAACCATGTTCTTGCTGCAGGAAACCGTACCGTATGACGACGTGGTATACATCACCTTTATGCAGAGCGCCGCATACACCGGACCGGAACGCTTGACAACCCGTGTGACCTCGGGCATGCAAGCGTTGCAGGTTACCGACCGCATAGCCGCGGTGGTACACTTCGGCAACCCGTACGTGATGGAGGATATCGTGCACGTACCGCGTATCATCATCGGCGGTATGTCCCGCGACGCTGTGCGCTATGGTCTGGATGTGTTGGCAGGCGACCTCGAAGCCAAAGGCGTTCTGACCTACGACGTGAAATTCAACTGATTTCTAACACAAAAACCGTCTTGGGAAAATCCCAAGACGGTTTTTATTTTTCGTGAGGATGCCCCACTTTTTTATGCAAAATGGCGCACCGTTTCACGGCATCCTTGCCAAAACGATCGCGCAGGGTATCCACCGCCGAATCCAGCGTGGCTTGCCGTTCACGCTTATCGTCGTTTTCGGCAAAAAAATCGAGCTGTTCCGGTTGCTCCTCCTCGCACAGCTTGCAGGCTGTGACCGTCAAGCTGCGCACCGCCGTCCCCTCCTGCCAGCAATCGTGCAACGCCTGCACCGCCGCTTCATACAGCGCTGCGGTAACCGCCGTTGGCGTTGCCAGGGTGCGTTGATGGGATACTGTTTTGAGTGATGGATATTTGACGGTCACGTGAATGGTTTTGCAAAACAAGCCATGTGTGCGCAGCCGCGCCGCCACCGGTTCCGTCAGATACAAAAGCCCATTGTGCAGCTGTTCGGTTGTGGTGAGATCCTGCGGGAACGTCATGCCGTTGCCGCAGGATTTGATTTCGCGTTTATCGGTGAACAACCGCACGGGTGCGGGATCGATACCGTTGGCATAATCGTGCAATTGCCCGCCGATCTTGCCGATTGCCGAGATCACACACGCGCGATCGGCGTGCGCCAGATCACCAATAGTCCGAATCCCCATCCTGGCAAGCGTTTCGCACGTGCTGCGTCCTGCAAAGATCAGGTTGCTCAGCGGCATGGGATATAAAATCGATTGATAGTTTTCTTTGGAAAACACCGTGGTGGCATCCGGCTTGCGGTAATCGCTGCCCATCTTCGCCAAGGTTTTATTAAACGAAACCCCCACCGAAATGGTGATTCCCAGCTCTTCTTTTACACGGTGGCGCAGGGTATCGGCAATTTGCTTGCCGTCCCCAAACAGCAGCCGACTGCCGGTAACATCCAACCACGATTCATCAATGCTAAACGGTTCCACACGGTCGGTATATTCGCAATACAGCGCATTGATACGGCGATAAAACTCCTCATACCGCTCATAATGCGGCGGCACAATCACCAGCTCCGGACATTTGTGTTTTGCTTGCCACACGGTTTCCGCCGTGACGATTCCGTAGCGCTTGGCGCGCTCGTTCTTGGCAAGCACGATACCGTGACGGTTCTCGGGATCACCGCACACCGCCATCGGCACGTCCCACAATTCCGGCCGAAAGACGCACTCCACCGATGCAAAAAACGAATTGCAATCGCAATGCAAAATGGTTCTTTCCATCGGCAGGCACCTCCTCAAAATCGCAATGGAACGCGTGTTCGCTTCACAAACTTAGTATACCCTCTCCCCTTGGTTCTTGTCAATGGCATTCGTTGACAAACACGCATGGATGCAGTATACTGAAAACAAAAAGAAGCCATAAGAGCGGAGGATATACCATGTCAGTTACACAAAAAGAATACGGCGTTCTGCCGAACGGCGAAAAGGTCACTCAGCTGACGATTTGCGGCAAAGGCGGATTATCCGTTTCGTTCATCACATACGGCGGCATCCTCACCAACCTGCTATTTAACGGCAAAGACGTGGTGTTGGGATATGAGGATCTCGAAACGAACCAAACCGGCGGCGGTTCTATCGGTGTCACGGTAGGGCGATATGCCAACCGTATCGCAGGCGGCAAATTTGAGTTGAACGGCGTGCAATACGACGTTGGATGCAATGAAAAAGGCATTACCCATCTGCACGGCGGTTTTGAAGGATTTCAAGCCAAAAACTGGGTAATCGCTTCGGTGGAAGAAAACGCATTTACGCTGCAATACGTATCCCCCGACGGTGAGATGGGGTATCCCGGCAACATGACCGTTTCGGTACGGATCGCCGTATCAGCCGACAACGCGCTCTCGCTGGAATACCATGCTGTTTCGGATCAAGATACCATTGTCAACCTCACCAACCACGCGTATTTTAACCTGAACGGGTACGACGGCGGCGACGTGTTGGATACCCTGTTGCAGATCAATGCTGAGGCCATCACAGCCATCAACGAACAGCTCATCCCCACCGGTGAATATTTGGCGGTTGCGGGAACGCCGCTTGATTTCCGCACAGCAAAACCGATCGGTCGCGACATTCACCAGCCGCACGAGCAATTGCAATATGGCAACGGCTACGACCATAACTTCATCCTTGGCGATACCGTGCAGCGGCGATTAGCGGTAACGGCAATCTGCGAAAAAAGCGGTATCCGCATGGATTGCTACACCGACCAGCCCGGCGTACAATTGTATACAGCCAATTTCCTGAATTCCCCGTTCGGCAAAGGCGGTGCGATGTCACAGTACCAAGGCTTCTGCTTGGAAACTCAGCATTTCCCGGACAGCCCGCACCACGCGCATTTCCCCACCACGGTGTTGAAGGCCGGCGAAACGTTCCACAGCGTAACCGAGTATCACTTCTCAACGCTTTAAAAAACAAAAGGCAGCAAGAACAAATCTTGCTGCCTTTTTCTTATTCTTCGGACGGCTTTTCGCCGATTTTCACTAAGATCTCATGCGTCATGAAATCATCGGCCTTATCGACCGTCACGGTAATGTGTTGATACTCAAACGTGTACCCAACCTCGGGGATACTGCCCACGGTTTCGGTCAACCACCCGTTCACCGTGGTAGATTCGATCTCCTCTTCGGGTTCCAGCGCAAAGAACGCTACAAAATCTTCCACTGCGGTGGAACACAGAACACGATAGGCCTTTTCATCGATCTTTTGGATCTCTTCCACGGCTTCGTCGCTTTCGTCCCAGATTTCGCCGACGATCTCTTCCAAAATATCTTCCATTGTCACGATACCGGAGGTTTCGCCGTATTCATTCACCAGCATCACAATGTGATTGTGCTGCTTTTGCATATCCTTAAATAACACATCCAGATGCGCGGTTTCCGGCACAAACGTCGGTTCAAACATGGCATGCTCCAGCTTGAAATCGGGGCGATTGCGTTTGATCAAATAATCGCGCGAGAACAATACACCCACGATGTTATCCGGTTTTTCCGCATAAACGGGGATACGGGAATACCCCTCCTCCTCGATCACGCGCATGATCTCTTCATCGGTGGAATCCGCATCCAAAAACGTCACCGCTTTGCGGGGGGTCATCACATCGGCGGCAATCATGCCATCGAGCTTGAACACGTTTTTGATGTATTCGATGTCATTTTCGTCCAACGAGCCTTCATCGGCGCCTGCATCCAACATCAGCACAATATCTTCTTCCGAAACCGGATCTTCCTTGGCGTGCGGATCAATACCAAACAAGCGCACCACGCCGTTGGTGGAAACGGTCAGCAACCAGATAATCGGTTTTAAAACCGCCGCCAGCACGCTGATCACACCGCACACGGCCTCCGCCAGCTTTTCTTTGTTGCGCATTGCCACACGTTTGGGCACCAGCTCGCCCAGCACCAACGTGAAGAACGATAAAACGATAGTGATCAGGATAACGGCCACCGTATCGATCGTTTCGATATGAGTAGCCGGCACTTGAAACGTTTTTACAAAAAAATCCGTTAAATAGCCGGCAAAGTTATCCGCCGCAAAAGCCGAGCCCAAGAAACCGGCCAACGTGATGCCGATCTGGATCGTGGACAAAAACTGCGTGGGATCTTCGATCATTTTAAGCATGCGGACTGCTTTTTTGTCGCCGTCCTCCGCACGCGCTTTCACCTTTTTCTCATTCAGCGAGATCACGGCGATCTCAGTCGCCGCAAAAAAGGCGTTGAGTAAAATCAATATCAATTGCAGTAACAACTGCTTCGCAATATCCATGGGATATGATTACCTCCAAAATACATAAATTCCCGTGATGTGCATGGGTTATCGATCAATTACGCCGACAGATAATACGGCGCACCGACCACACGGTGTATTCGGAAGGTGAGTACAATGTCTGCTGCCTACTTCGAGGAAGCGGATCCACAAAAACCAACTCCTTGATTAAAAATTACAAATTATATCATAGCATAGATTTCCATGCGCGTCAAGTTTTGGAACTCAGCCCTGGGCAAGCTTACGATAACTGACAGGAGACATCCCATACTGCCGCGCAAACATACGCGAAAAATAGAACTGGTCACAAAAACCCAGCGATTCGCTGATGGATTTGATCGAGCGATCGGAATACCGCAATTGCAGCTCGGCGGCAGACAGCACACGATCGTTGATATATTTACCGATCGGCACCCCAACCTCCTGGCGGAATACCTTGCGCAAGCGGCTGTCCGAAACAAATAATTCGGCAGCGATCTCGGCCGCCGACAATCCCGATTTGAGATGCTTATCCACGTATTCGATGCAACGCTTCACCAGCAGGCTGTATGCCTCGTTTTTCCAGGAATCCGTGCCCACACGCTCCATGGCTTCACAAACCAATTGATAGGCGTGCGCGCGAATATACATCATGCTGTAATAGTCGGCACGGCGCCATTGTCGAATCATTTCTTCAATTTCTTCCATGCGATCCGGGAACACCAGCACTTCATTGATATCCGATAACAGATCGTAGTTATCGTACCGCAAAACATTCACGTGCATATACAATTTTTCCAAATGTTCATCGCAATGATACCCGCAATCCAATCCGGAAGGCAACAAATAAATGTTACCGGGAAGCATGGTGATGGATTTGCCGCCGTATTCTACAACTCCCGAGCCGTCCAGAACGTAATACAAGCGGTTGATGGATTCACGGGCGCGCTCCCGCCGCCATGCATTATCCAAAATCGCATAACGAATTTCGGAAATGTTCAGCGTTAAATAGTTAATACTGTTGGACAGGATCACGTTGTTTTCAATAATCATGGCAAATACTCCATATCGTGAAGCTGATTGTACATATCCTTTGGATTATAGGGCATTTTACGACAATTGTCAAGATAATATTACACATAAATTCATCCATTTTATGAATAATTTGCCAACTGCTGCCCATCCTATGCATAGTACAATTAGGAGGAGAGAAAACATGGCAACGGATTTCAAGAACAGCGAAACCAAGGTCAATTTAATGAAAGCGTTTGCGGGCGAAAGCCAAGCGCGTAATCGCTACACGTTCGCGGCGGAAAAGGCAAAAAAACAGAACCTGCACGTGATCGAGTGTGTTTTTCGGTTCACGGCGGATCAGGAAAAGGAACATGCCACCATTTTTATGAATCATCTAAAAGAAGCGGAGGGCGAAACCATCGCCATCGACGGTACGTTCCCCGTGGAGACCACGGAATCCATTGTGCAGCTGCTACGCAACGCCGAGCACAACGAGGCGGAAGAATTTGATCCGATTTACAAAACGTTTGCCGAAACGGCAGAGCGCGAAGGCTTCCCTGCTATCGCCTATTCGTTCCGCAGTATCGCGCAAATTGAAAAAACGCACAGTGAGCGTTTTCACAAATTTGCCGAATGGATGGAAAACAACCAATTGTTTGTGTCGGATATGGAATGTGGTTGGATCTGCTTGAATTGCGGGCACGTGCACAGCGGCAAAGCCGCACCTGCGCAATGCCCGGTTTGCAGCCACGATCAAGGGTACTTTGTGCGCATCACACTTGCACCGTAC
The DNA here is from genome assembly GCA_045541305.1 of Acutalibacteraceae bacterium. Lineage (GTDB taxonomy): Bacteria > Bacillota > Clostridia > Oscillospirales > Acutalibacteraceae > RGIG3009. The sequence goes on from JAZQIV010000006.1 coordinate 7,582, forward strand.
ACGTCTGCATGCTAAAAAACGCACTGCTTCC
>JAZQIV010000007.1:0-17450 GCA_045541305.1 Acutalibacteraceae bacterium
ACCCTACTTCCCGACGTTTACTAACAAGTAGCAAAGGCGGTACAATAAAAGTAAAGGCGCGCCTGTCATTACGACAGGCTGTCTTTTTTAGTTGAGTTGTTGATATTGGGCAACCGCTAAGGCATCGCAGCGTTCATTTTCGGGGTGCCCCTGGTGCCCGTGCACCCAATGAAACGTTACCGTGTGCAACGCGGTTAAATTCAACAGCGTATCCCACAAATCAGCGTTGAGAGCAGGCTTTTTATCGGCCTTGCGCCACCCGTTTTTCTTCCAGGAGGCGGCCCAGCCTTTTTCAATGCCGTTTACTACGTATTGCGAATCGGTCGTAATCAGCACTTCACAGCGCTCATTGAGTGCTTTTAAGCCTTCAATCACCGCGGTCAATTCCATGCGATTGTTGGTGGTTTGCTTTTCGCCACCGCACAATTCCTTTTCATGCTTGCCATATCGCAAAATCGCCGCCCAACCGCCGGCCCCGGGGTTACCGGAACACGCACCGTCGGTGAACAGTTCCACCTTTTTCAATGCCGCTCGCCTCGCTTTCTCCGCCTATTGTATCAAATATATTTCATTCTGGCAAGTCTAATTCCGCGTATTGGTTGCATACTTTACTTGACAATATACCGAAAAAAAGGTAAAATATATTTACTCATGTGATCGGTTAGCGCAATCCCTTTTTTATGTATGTGTTCGGACTATATTGACAATAGCTCCGCGCCAGGCGCAGGGGCTTACTTTCATTGTAATTATTTTTTGAAACGGAGGATTATATGGCAACAGAAAACAAACGCCAAACGAACAAACCGCAAACAAACAAACCCGGTCCCCGCAAGCCTAACACGCGTGCGGCAAAAGCACCGGCCAAAAAACAGGACGAAAAAAGCACCGCGACCCGCCAAACGGCGCGCCGCTACAATAATCGCACGCAATCCAAAAAAACGCCGCCGAAGCCGGCCCTGCCCGTGCACATCACCATGCTGGGCGGTCTGAATGAAATTGGCAAAAACATGACGTTGTTCGAATACGGTAACGATGCATTTTTGATCGATTGCGGCATGGCATTCCCCGATGAAGATCTTCTCGGCGTCGATATCGTGTTACCTGATTTTACACACGTAGAAAAATGCCGCGATCGCATTCGCGGTATCGTCATCACGCACGGTCACGAAGATCATATCGGCGCCTTGCCGTATTTGTTAAAGCAAATGATCTTCCCGATCTATGCCACCAAGCTTACCATCGCGCTCATCGAATCCAAGCTCAAAGAACACGGCTTGTCGGGAAAGGTGCCGCTTCACGTGGTGAAGCCCGGCGATGTTGTGCATTTCAACGCCATTTCGGTGGAATTTATCAACGTCAACCATTCCATTCCGGATGCGGTGGCTCTTGGTATCAAAACTCCGCTCGGATACGTGGTGCACACCGGCGACTTCAAAATCGATTGTACGCCCATCATGGGCTCCATGATCGATCTGCCCCGTTTGGGTGAGATCGGCAAGGAAGGTGTGCTGGCGTTGATGGCGGATTCCACCAACGCCGAACGCGCAGGCTATACCGCCAGCGAACGGGTGGTGGGCGAGAGCTTCAGTAACCTGTTCAAAAAAGCCGAAAACAAACGCATCATCATCGCCACCTTCTCGTCCAACCTGCCGCGCATTCAGCAGATTATTGATGCGGCGGTCAAGGATGGACGCAAGGTCGCGATTTCCGGCCGCAGCATGGTCAACAACGTCAATATTGCACATGAGCTGAACTATTTAACCATGCCCGAAGGCCTGCTTGTGGATATCGATATGATCCATCGTTATCCCAAAGAAAAAATGACCATCATTACCACCGGCAGCCAGGGTGAACCGATGTCGGCGTTGGCACGCATGGCTTTTTCGGACCATCGTCAGGTGGATGTGGGCCCGGATGATTATATTATCATTTCCGCAACCCCCATTCCCGGTAATGAAAAAACCGTCGGCAAAGTTGTCAACGAACTGATGAAACGCGGCTGCGACGTGGTGTACGAAAAAATGTACGACGTGCACGTGTCGGGTCACGCGTGTCAGGAAGAACTCAAAATCATTCAGGGCATCACCAAACCGAAATTCTTCATTCCGGTTCACGGTGAACGCAAGCACCTGCAAAAACACGCGCAGCTGGCAAAAAGCATGGGCATGCCCGCACAAAACGTACTGGTTACCGATATCGGTAAAGTAATTGAACTGACCGCTGATAAAATGGCGGTTGTCGGCAGCGTGCCTGCAGGCCGTGTGCTGGTGGATGGCCTCGGCATCGGCGATGTCGGCAGCATTGTGCTGCGGGATCGCAAGCATTTGGCGCAGGACGGCTTGATCGTGGTGGTCGCCATCATCGACCCGGTCAGCGGTCAGATCGTTTCCGGCCCCGATATGGTGTCGCGCGGCTTTGTGTACGTTCGAGAATCCGAAGAATTGATGGATGAAGCCAAAGCCATCGCACGCCGTGTGCTGGAGGATTGCTGTCACCGTCATTCGCATGATTGGTCTACCATGAAAGCCCGTGTGCGGGATGAACTGTCCCGCATGTTATTCCAAAAGACAAAACGCAGCCCGATGATCCTGCCGATCATCATGGAGGTCTGATTCGCGAAAGGAGAGAATGACAATGAAACGTTTAGCCGTTTGGTCGGTGTCACCGGTCATTCTTCTGTTCGGCATTCTGTCATTTTTACTGCTTCTTACGTTGCTTTTTGTTAACCGCACGGTGTTTTGGTTTGCGGCGGCTGTGTCGGTTTTGGTGTGGGCGTATGGCCTGTGGCGCATTCGCAAGCTGAAAAGCGATCTGCAGCGGTATGCTGTCGGGATCAGCCAGCAGCTGAACCAGCAAAACCGTAAAGCGTTGGAGGAAACGCCGTTGCCCATCGTGCTCGTGTCTGACGAGAACGAGATCGTGTGGTACAACGAGCTGTTTCGGCACGATGTTTTGAAAGATGCAGACCGATTGGGCGAGGAGATCAGCACGGTTTTTCCCGCAATCAGCGCTGCTAAGCTTTCGGCACGGTTTATCCCGCAGGTGGCGTGTGATACGGCTACGTACGCGGTGTATACTGCCAAGCTGAAAACGCATGGGGAAGCAAGCGGGTACGTGCTGTACTGTGTGGATAACACGGAGCTTGCGCACATTGCCGAAGAATATGCCTTGAGTCGTCCCGTGGTGTTGTCGTTGTATCTGGATAACGGTGATGAAGTCATGAAAGATCACCGCGACAGCGAACGGGCACAGGTGTTCTCGCAGGTGGACATGCTGCTGGAAGATTGGGCCAACCGTCACGCCGGCATTTTCCGCAAAAATGCAGTCGGTCGCTTTTTGATTTTGTTGGAACAACGACAGTTGGATGCCATCGAAAAAGAACGCTTTAGCATCTTAGATAAGGTGCGCGCGCTGCCCACGGTAGATAACGTGCCGCTCACCTTGTCCATCGGCGTCGGCAAGGGGGACACCCTGTATGCCGCCGATATGCAAGCGCGCCAAACGTTGGATATGGCGCTCGGTCGCGGCGGTGATCAGGCGGTTATCAAAACGCAAAACGGTTTTGATTTTTACGGTGGTTTATCCAAAAGCGTGGAAAAACGCACCAAGGTGCGTTCCCGCGTGATTGCATCGGCGTTGCAGCAGATGATCGCCGACAGCGATCTGGTGCTCGTCATGGGTCATCGGTATTCCGATCTGGATTGCCTCGGCTCGGGTGCTGCACTCACAGCCGCCTGCCGCAGCATGGGTAAAGAAGCCTACACGGTTTATGATCCCGAAACCACGTTAGCAACCGCGCTGGTCGATTATTACCGCGATTATGGTAAGGACGATATGTTTATCGATATCGAAACCGCCAAATCTCTGGTAACCCCCGATACGTTGCTCATCATCACGGATATTCATCAGCCGGAACGGCTGGATGCGCCGGAGCTGTATCACATCATCGAACGGGTGGCTGTCATCGATCATCACCGCAAAATGGTGGATCATATTGACGATGCCATGCTGTTTTATCATGAGCCGTATTCCAGCTCGGCTTCCGAAATGGTATCGGAAGTGCTGCAATACATGGAAGGCATCAGATTATCCCGCTTGGAAGCAGAGGCGCTGCTTTCCGGTATCATGCTGGATACGCGGTATTTCGTTATGAAGGCAGGCGTTCGCACGTTTGAAGCGGCAGCGTTTTTGCGCAAGCTCGGCGCGGATACTATCCAGGTCAAGCGCATGTTTTCGGAGGATATGTCGATCTACCGCCTGAAAGCGGATATCATTTCCTGTGCCGAATCGTATCGCGGCACGGCGATCGCGTGTGCCGCCGAAAGCGGCAACGGCATTCGTGTGGCAGCTTCGCAGGCAGCCGACGAATTGCTGTGTGTGCGTGAAGTGGAAGCATCGTTCGTTATGTTTGAAGAAAACGGCGGTGTCAACATTTCGGCACGTTCGTATGGTGAGATCAACGTTCAGTTGATCATGGAGGCCTTAGGTGGCGGCGGTCATCGCACCATGTCCGGCACCTATGTGCGGGATAGCGATATGAAAACGGTCAAGAAACTCCTACAAAAGGTGATCGACCAGTATTTAACAGAACGAGAGCGTGCTGCACAAGCATCTCAGTAATAGGAGGTTCCATCATGAAAGTTATTTTGAAACAAGATGTCAAAGGACAGGGTAAAGCAGGACAGCTCGTGCAGGTGTCTGATGGCTATGCCCGCAACTTTTTGTTGCCGCGTGGCTTGGCGGTGGAGGCGGATGCCCAGGCGATGAACGACCTGCGCAACAAGGAGGCAGCACAGCAGCACCACAAAGCGGTGGAAAGACAAGAAGCCGAAGCAGCTGCCAAAACGCTTTCCGACAAAACCGTGAAGATCACAGCACGCGCCGGTCAAAACGGCAAGCTGTTCGGTTCGGTAACTACCAAAGAGGTTGCCGAAGCGCTGAAACAGCAGTACGGTATTGTGCTGGATAAACGCAAAATTGTTATGCCGGATGCCAAAGCGTTCGGTTCCTATGAAGCGGAACTCAAATTCAACCAGGGTGTGACCGCCAAAGTGACGGTCATGGTAACGGAATAAACCCGAAGGGATGTGGCCAAAGTGCCTGAAATGACCTACGATGAAATGAACCTGCCGCACAGTCTGGAAGCAGAACAAGCGGTTTTGGGCGCGGTGTTGATGGAGTCCGATTGTATCAACCAGGTGGCGGATATCCTCAAACCCGAGCATTTCTATTTGACAGAACACCAGGCGATCTACTCCATTATGCTCACCAAGCTGATGGAAAACACTACGATCGACTTCGTTACGGTTCTGGAAGCCCTCAAAACCGAATCGTTTTTCTCCGGCGAAGAGGGGAAAAACTACTTGCTCAAGCTGGCACAGATCGTGCCGTCCATTTCCAATATCGATAACTATGCGCGCATTGTGCGCGAAAAATATGACGTTCGCCGTTTAATCCACGTATCCCGTGAAATCACGGGTGATGCCATGGATCCGGGCGTGGATGCCTCGATGCTGATCGATGCCGCCGAACAAAAGGTGTATGAGATTCGTCAGGACCGTCATCAGGGCGGTTTGGTGCCGATTCGCGAAGTCATCGCGTCCAACTACGATATGTACAACAAATTGACCTCGGTGGACCGTGAACTGTACGTCGGTATTCCGACCGGCATCAGCGCGCTCGACGAGATCACCACGGGCCTCAACCGCTCCGACCTGATTATTGTCGGCGCGCGTCCCGGTATGGGTAAAACCAGCTTTGCGCTCAACATTGCACGCAACGTCGCCATGCTGCAAAATCGCACGGTGGCGGTGTTCAACCTGGAAATGTCGCGTGAGCAGATGGTTAACCGTTTTCTGTCTTCGGAAGCGCGCGTCTCGTCCAAAAAGCTGCGTACCGGCAATCTCACTCCCGATGAGTGGACGCGTATGGCGTCGGCGGCGGGTCAGTTGGGGAAAGCCCCCATTTATCTGGATGAAACCGCGAGCATCACCGTGCCCGAAATGAAAGCACGGCTGCGCCGCATCAAGGATATCGGCTTTGTTGTTATCGACTATCTGCAGTTGATGCACTCTGCAAAGCGCACGGATAACCGTGTGCAGGAGGTTTCCGAGATCACCCGAAGCCTTAAGATCATGGCAAAAGAACTCAATGTTCCCGTTATGGTGTGCGCGCAGCTTGCCCGTACCACCGAAAAACAGTCCAACCACCGACCCGCGCTGGCGGATCTGCGTGAATCGGGTTCTATTGAGCAGGATGCCGACCAGGTGCTGTTCTTGTATCGTGATGAGTACTATCGCAACGAGAAAAGTGATCCCACCGCGGTGGAAAACGGCACAGCGGAAGTGATCGTCGCGAAAAACCGTCACGGTGAGCTCGGCACGGTCAAATTGGCGTTCCAGGGCGAATTCACACAGTTTACCTCGTTGGAATTGCACCAAAACGAAGGATGATCCACATGGATGCGAAAGAACAGTTCTTGACCTTGATTCGGCGGGAGCAGATGCTGCCGCCGGATTGTGCTGTCATAGCGGGCGTGTCGGGCGGCGCGGATTCCGTTGCGCTGCTGCATTTGCTGTACACTCTGCGGCAGGAGGGTCAGCTTTCGCATTTGGAGGTCGTTCACGTCAACCATTGTCTGCGCGGCGAGGAATCCCTGCGCGATCAACGATTTGTGGAAGACCTGTGCCAACAGTTGAAAATCCCGCTTTACGTGGAAACCCATGATGTCGCCACGCTTGCCAAACAGCAGGGAAAAGGTGTGGAGGAACTGGGGCGAGAACTTCGCTATGCAGCGTTTGAAAAAGCGGCAAATCGTTTTGAAACGGCTCGTATTGCCACCGCCCACACGGCGGATGATAACGTCGAAACGTTGCTTTTGCACCTTTGCCGCGGAAGCGGTTTGCATGGCGCTGCTGGCATCCCGCCGATGCGGAGTCGCATTATCCGTCCGCTTTTAACCTGTACCCGTCGGGAAATTGAGGCGTATTGCACGGCACACGGTTTATCCTACGTGACGGACAGCACCAATGCGGATTTACGGTATGCGCGCAATCGTGTGCGGCTGGAGGTCATGCCTGCGTTGCGTGCGATCAACCCGCAAGCAACAGCAGCGCTCACACGGTTTATCGATCAAGTGCGTCAGGCGGATGAGCTGTTGCAGGACCTCACGCAGCAAGCGATCGCCCAAGCAACAACCGAAGACGGTGTGTATGATTGCCGGGCGTTGTTGCAGTTGCCGCCTGCGCTTTGTGCGCGGGTGCTGTACCAACTCACACAAACGGCGGAGGAGCGGCACATTCAGTTACTGCAAGCCGCTTTAAAAGAAGGGCACGGCGCCGTGGTGCTGCCCACCGGCGTTTGCTGGTGTGTGACAGCGGAACAGCTGGTACGCCGCTCAGCGGAATTCATCGAGCCGTTTTGTTTCGCGGTCACGCTTAACGAATGGTACGAAATCGGTGACGATGCCTACCGCCTTGTGTGCGTACCACGCGAAGAATATGAACAAAAACTGAATATTTCAAAAAGGGTGTTTTCAAACGCCTTTGACTATGATAGAATATGTGGCGATTTGATTTTGCGCCAACGTCGTGATGGCGATGCGTTTCATCCCGCAGGGCGTAATTGCGGAAAATCACTAAAAAAACTGTTCAATGAGGAAAAAACGCACAAGCGGGATGCGGTTCCGGTGCTGTGCGATCAAGAGGGAATCGTGGCGGTGTACGGTTTCGAATGCGATGAGCGTGTTCGCATTACACCAAACACCAAAACGGTATTGAGGATTCAAAAAAGGGGAGAAGGGGCATGAGAACCATACATCCGGATGTTGAGAAAATTTTGTTTGATGAGGATCAAATTGCGGAAATTGTTCGGAATATCGGACAGCAGATCAGCAAAGATTATGAGGGTAAGAACCTGCTGTTGGTCAGTGTGCTGAAAGGTTCGCTCATATTTATGTCAGATCTGATGCGTGAGATCACCGTTCCGTGCGCCATCGACTTTTTGTCGGTATCCAGTTACGGTTCCGGCACGTCGACCAGTGGTGAAGTTCGTATTTTAAAAGATCTGGATGCCTCTCTGGAAGGCAAGGACGTGCTGGTGGTAGAGGATATTCTGGATTCCGGAGTCACGCTTTCGTATCTGCTCAAAAACCTATCGGCGCGGCATCCTGCCAGCATCCGCCTGTGCACGTTTTTAGATAAACCGGAACGTCGCCGCGTGCCGGTCAAGGCAGACTACATCGGTGCCACCGTGCCGGACGAGTTTATCGTCGGTTACGGCTTAGATTATGCAGAGTTTTATCGCAACCTGCCGTATGTCGGTGTGTTAAAACCCAGTGTATATACTACTCACGAAAAGGAGTGAGGATTAGTGGAATCCAATAACAATCATTACGGAAAACTGGCGCGCAACCTGGGGCTGTTCATCGGTATTCCGGTTTTGGTGCTCATTATCATCTGGATGTTTTTGTCCGGTGCGAAGGTCGAGGAGGAACGTCCGTATTCGGATTATATCGACATGTTCGCCAACGGCCAGGTGGAATCCTTTGATTTCAACATGAGCACCGGCGTGGTAAACATTTTGCTGCGGCCGGATTATCGCACGGACGTGGACAAAAACGGCACGGTTGACGAAAAAGATATCGTGTCTTACACCGTCCCCAATGTCGGCGTTTTCTGGAACGATATTGAACCGTATCGCATCGGTGCGAACAAAACCGTCGATAAGTACGATTACCAAAACCCGCAATCCATCCCGTGGCTCAGCTTCTTGCCGTCGCTTTTGATTGCCGGCTTGTTCATTGCCATGTGGGTTTCCATGCGCCGTTCCCTCAATAACTTTGATGGCGGCGGCAAAATGATGGGCTTCGGCAAAGCGCGTGTAAAACAACCGACCGATGAAAAACGCAAAACCACGTTTGACGATGTGGCGGGCGCCGACGAGGAAAAAGAAGAATTGCAGGAGATTGTGGATTTCCTCCGCTCTCCGAAAAAATTCAAGGAACTCGGTGCACGCGTGCCTAAAGGTGTGCTGCTGGTGGGCCCTCCGGGTACTGGTAAAACCCTGCTCGCTCGTGCTGTAGCAGGCGAGGCAGGTGTTCAGTTCTTCTCGATCTCTGGTTCGGATTTTGTGGAAATGTACGTCGGCGTCGGTGCTTCCCGTGTGCGTGACTTGTTTGAGCAAGCTAAGAAAAGCTCTCCGTGCATCATCTTTATTGATGAAATCGATGCGGTCGGCCGTCAGCGCGGCGCCGGTCTCGGCGGCGCACATGATGAACGTGAACAGACCCTCAACCAGTTGCTTGTGGAGATGGATGGCTTCGGTGCCAACGAAGGCGTCATCATGATGGCAGCTACCAACCGCCCGGATATTTTGGACCCCGCTTTGATGCGTCCCGGTCGTTTTGGCCGCCAGATCGGTGTCAACTACCCCGGTATGAAAGGTCGCGGAGCCATTCTTCGCGTTCATGCTAAGGGTAACCCGCTCGGTCCGGATGTGGATCTGGCCGTGATCGCCAAAGCAACGGTCGGATTCACCGGTGCGGATTTGGAAAACCTGCTCAACGAATCAGCGCTGCTGGCAGCGCGCCGCGGCCGCCATTCGCTCACGATGGAAGAAATTGAGGAGGCTACTTTAAAGGTCATCATGGGTACCGAAAAACGCAGCCACGTGATTTCGGAACGCGATAAACGCATCACCGCTTATCACGAGGCCGGTCACGCGATTGTATCGTATTTCTGTGAAACGCAGGATCCGGTACACCAAATTTCCATTATTCCGCGTGGCATGGCAGCAGGCTTCACCATGAACCTGCCGGAAAACGATCATCAGCATCTCACCAAAAAGCGTATGCTGGAGGATATCGAGGTGCTGCTGGGCGGTCGTGTGGCGGAAGAGTTGATCATTCAAGATATTTCCACCGGCGCCTCCAACGACTTGGAGCGCTCCACCGAAACCGCGCGCAAGATGGTCACAAAATACGGCATGAGCGATACGTTAGGCCCGGTCGTGTTTGGCGCATCGGATTCCAACGAGGTGTTCCTCGGCCGTGATTTCGGTCATACACGCAATTATTCCGAACAAATCGCGGCGCAGATCGACAGTGAGATCAACCGCATTGTCACCGATGCCTACAAGCGCACCACGGATTGCTTGCGAAAAAATGAAGATAAGCTGCATTTAATTGCCGATTATCTCATCGAAAACGAAAAAATGGACGGCGCTCAATTCCGCGCTGCCATGGAGGGCAATGAGATTCCGGAGTATTCCAACATGTCTTTGTTCACCACCCAGGCAGCAGCCGCACCCGAAGAATAAGAAAAAGCCCCGCAGAAAATTCTGCGGGGCTTTCTTTATATCGATCGGATCAACCCGGTGGTGTGATCGGTTCCGCAAGGGGGCGGCACGGGACATGCCAACGCATGAAGATCGGTTGCGCGCGTTTCCAGTTCCCACAATTGCTGCGCCTCGGGAGAAAGACTGGCCACCTGCGAAGCCCGGTACAAAAACGGTACTTTCGGTTGAGCAGCGGATAGGATTTCTTTGCCGCGCTCGTTGGCTGCCAATACCCGGATGTAGGGCGGCGGAGCAGAAACGTGTTCTTCCGTGATCCCCAAAAACGCCGACCAGATCAATCGCCGAATCCGTGTGAGCGGATATCGTTTTGTTTTGATACTGTTTTCCAATTCTTCCAGCGACCCGGCCTTGCGTATGGCGTTGTATATGCGGTTTTCGAGTCCTTCCGAAAGCTGCGGAACGGTCTTTAATTCCTCAAGCGTGAGGCGACGCAGCTGTGCTAACACGGCACGGTCAAGCCGTGCGGCCGTGGCGGGTGCTCGTCCCGCTTCGGCGGCCTCGGATAACACGGCAGCGCACCCTGCGGGCATATACGGCAGTGTGTTCAATAATCGATCCGAATACAAAAGCGTTCGCAAATAGGAGGCGGAGGCCAGGTTTCCGATCGGTGTCATACCATCGTGCGGTGAACCGACTCGCTTTATCGTAAACGGTTGCATTTCGGAAGAAAGCGCTTGCAACGCCTTCATATATTCAATTCCCAACGTGTTATTCGGCGATTCCAACACCGAGGCGGGTTTAGCGCCGATGATTTCCCCCAAAGCGTTTTGTTGTGCCTCTGCAAACGAAATTCCGAGACTCATTTGATATTTCAAAAGTGAGGAAAACCGCGGGGTGTCCATCATGGCGATAGCGCGTTGAAGAGGGGATATGGTGCCGCATTCGCTGCCAAAGCTCAGCGTATCCACACATCCCAACGCATCCAACAACGAAACAGCGCCGCGCGCAAATCCTTCGGCAGAAGCCAAACAGTACGGTACCGGCAACTCGATCACCAGGTCCACGCCGCCCGCAAGTGCCGCTTTGGCACGATCAAATTTCGAAAAAGCCGCAGGCTCGCCACGCTGTACAAAACTGCCGCTCATGACCGCTACCACGTGTGTGGCTTCGCAACCGCCGTTTGGTTCGCGTGTTTTCTCAATGTGCAAGGCATGGCCGTTGTGGAACGGATTATATTCTGCCACAATCCCCGCTATTCGCACTTTTACCACCTCCGGTGTAAAAAATACCAAAAATCGGTTGAAAAAATTTTCTTTTCGTACTATTATGAGTATATCGTATTTTGCAACGAAAATCAACAAGCAGATAAGGGGTTCGAAACACTATGAAAATTTTGGTTATTAACGCCGGTAGCTCGTCGCTGAAATATCAGTTGATTGATATGGCGGATGAAACGACCGTTGCGAAAGGCTTGTGCGAACGCATTGGTATCGATGGCCGCTTTACTCATAAAGCCAACGGAAAGGTTTTCCAAAAGGAAGTTGCTATGGCGGATCACACCGCTGCTTTTGAGCAGGTGAAAGAAGCACTCACCAGTGGCGAGGGTAAAGTGATCGATGATCTTTCGGATGTTACGGCAATCGGCCATCGCGTGGTACAGGGTGGCGCCAAATTCGACCAGTCGGTTCGCATTACCGATGAGGTGATCCAGGCTATCCGCGATTACGCTTCGCTTGCACCGCTTCACAACCCGGCAGGTGTGCAGGGGATTGAAGCTGCTACTGCGACGTTCGGCAGCGATATTCCGCAGGTCGCCGTGTTTGATACTTCTTTCCATCAGACCATGCCGGAAGTGGCGTATTTGTGGGGCTTGCCGTACGAGTATTATGAAAAATACGGCATTCGCCGTTACGGCTTCCACGGCACGTCGCATCGTTATGTAACTGCTCGCTGCTGCGAGTTGCTCGGTAAGCCGGACGGTAAAGGCACCCGCATCATCACATGCCACCTCGGCAACGGTTCTTCTTTGGCCGCTATCAAAGACGGTAAAGTGATCGATACCACCATGGGCCTCACGCCGTTGGACGGTTTCTTGATGGGTACCCGCAGCGGTATGGTGGATCCGTCCGCCGTCACCTTCTTAATGGAAAAGGAAGGTTTAACGCCTGCTCAGATGGATGCACTCATGAATAAAAAATCCGGCATGCTCGGTATTTCGGGTGTGTCCAGCGACGACCGCGACATTGCGGCGGCGATAGCGGAAGGCAATCCCCGTGCCCAGTTGGCGTGGGATATGCGCAGCTATCAGATTCTCAAATATATCGGCGGTTACGTGGCGGCCCTCGGTGGCTTGGATGCCATTGTTTTCACGGCGGGTATCGGTGAAAACCAGGATGTGTTACGTGCCGAACTGTTGGAGAAATTGGCATATCTCGGCGTGAAACTGGATGCCGAAGCTAACCGCGTACACGGTGAAGAAGCCGAAATCAGTGCAGCGGATTCCACCGTGCGCGCTTTCGTGATCCCCACCAACGAAGAATTGGTCATCGCACGTGATACCAAAGCGCTCGTTTAATTTCACAAAAAAATCAGGGCCGCCCTTGCGGCGGCCCTGGTTTTGTTTTTGTATCAGGCGTCTTTGCTGTCGAGCAGATGTTCACGTTTGCGGAAAAACAGAGTGATACACCATAGACCCGCTAACCCGACCAGTGTGTAGATCACGCGGCTGATCGCAGCATCCTGACCGCCGAAGATCCAGGCGACAATATCAAACTGGAACAATCCGATACTACCCCAGTTCAAAGCACCGATGACCGTCAGCAACAAGGCGATTCTGTCTATCATAGTTTCCCTCCTCGGTTGTTCGAACGCATGAGAATGCGCAACGATAGTATGACCGTATTTTTGGAAAATATGCAAACGACGGTTACGCGGAATATTTACAATTCTTTCACGAAAAACAAGGGGGAAGTGTTGTATGATGGTATTACGAAAACGGGGGATACTATGTTTGGTTACGTGAAGGTATATCAACCTGAACTGAAAATGGGTGAATTTGAGCAATATCGCGGTGCCTACTGCGCGTTGTGTCGCACGCTCGGCAAGCGTTACGGTTTTGTTGCGCAGATGACGCTGAGCTACGATATGACCTTTTTGGCGTTGCTGCATTTGGCATTGTCCGATTCCTGCGTCGGTTTTGCACAAGGGCGCTGCCCGTATAATCCGTTCAAAAAGCGGATGTGCTGCAAGCCGTCGCCGTCGTTAGACTTTGCGGCAGATGCCGCCATGCTGCTTGTATATCACAAAACCGTGGATACCATCACGGACGACCGCTTTTTCAAACGGTTTGCCGCGCGGTTGATCTTACCCATCATGCGGCGCAACCGTCGCCGTGCGGCGGAGCACTTGCCGCAGCTGGACGAAGTGCTTTCCTGTGCAATGGACGAGCAACGAAAGCTGGAAGAAGAACAAGCCGCTTCCGTTGATCGGGCAGCAGAACCCACCGCACGCATGCTATCGGCATTGTGCAAAAATGCCGATGCGAATCAGGACGATGTGCTGGAACGTTTGGGTTACTGCCTTGGCAGGTGGGTGTATCTCATGGATGCTGTGGAGGACCTGGAGGAGGATTTACGCAATCACTCCTATAACCCGTTGCTTCTCACGCACAACAGCGATGTTACGGCCGCGCGGGAAGCGGCACGTTTTTCCTTGAACGCATCCATGGCGGAATGTCGCGCGGCGTATGATGCCCTTACCGTTCGGCGCTTCGATGGCATTCTGCGCAACGTGTTCGAATACGGCATGGCCTATATACAAAAACAAGTGTTATCCGGCGAGAAACGCACCCGTGCTACTCGTCGGTCAGGAGGTATTCAAAATGAACAATCCGTATGAAGTACTCGGCATTCAACCCACCGCAACCGATGATGAGGTGAAAGCTGCTTACCGTGAACTGGCCAAAAAATATCATCCGGACAATTATGGAGACAACCCGCTTTCCGATCTCGCAGAAGAAAAAATGCAGGAGATCAACGAAGCGTATGATGCCATTATCCGCATGCGCCGTCAGGGCGGTTCCGCCGGCAGCTCCGGTTCGCGGTATACCGATATTCGCAATTTGATCCGTACCGGCCGTGCCATCGACGCCGAAGCGTTGCTGGACGGTATCCCGGCACCCTCGCGCGATGCCGAATGGTATTTCTTAAAGGGAAGCGTTCTGTACAAAAAAGGTTGGCTGGACGATGCGTATTCGCATTTTTCCACCGCCACGCGCATGGACCCCACCAACGCGGAGTATCGTCAGGCATTCAACCAATTGGACATGCAACGCCGTACCGGAGGGTATCACACCGTGCCCGGCAGCAACGTGGGCGGCTGCTCCACCTGCGATGTTTGTAACAGCCTGATCTGTGCCGATTGCTGCTGTGAATGCATGGGCGGCGATTTGATTCCGTGTTGTTAAGGACGGTGGCTGTATGAAGCGCACGTCGCGTGTTGCACTCGGCGGGATTCTGGCAACCCTGTCGTTGTTGGTGCTGTGTCTCACTATCTTCCCGTTTGCAACGTATGCTTTGCCGCCGCTTGCAGGCATCGTTTTAATTCCGCTTGTGGTTGAGTGCGGCAAAAAATGGGCGTTTTTGGCCTATGCCGCGGTATCGTTGCTGGCGTTGCTGATCGTCCCCGATCCGGAAGCAAAATTGTTGTTTGTTGCGTTTTTCGGGTATTATCCCATCATAAAAGCAGCGTTAGAATCCATCCGCAGCCGCGTGCTGGAATGGGTGGTCAAGCTGGCGACATTTAACGGCGCCGTTGTTGTGTGCTATCTCATATTAACGTGGATCGGCTTTTCGCTGGATGAATTCCGCATCGCGGGTGTATCGCTGTCGCTTACAACGTTTTTGCTTGCTTTTCTGCTGGCCGGAAACGTGGTGTTTATTTTGTACGACATCGGCATCACACGCAGCCTGCCGCTGTATTTTGTGCGGATTCGTCCCGTTGTAATGCGCTTGTTTCGAGTCTGAAAAATATTTTTGCAAGATTTTATAAGTCACTTGCATTTTTGAACTGAAAGCATTAGAATAGGTGTGCTGAGAGGAGTGGTACCGCATGAGTACGGATTTGATCACGCATATTCTGCAGGAAATGCCCGGTTTTTCCAAAGGCCAGCGGCGTATTGCGTCGTATATCGTGGAGCATTATGACGAGGCGGCTTTTATGACGGCATACCGTTTGGGTGAAACCGTCGGTGTCAGCGAATCCACCGTAGTTCGTTTCGCTGTGGAGCTGGGCTTTGCGGGCTATCCGCAACTGCAAAAAGCTATTCAAAAACTCATTCGCAGTAAACTCACCAGCGTGCAGCGTGTGGAAGTTTCTCGCTCCCGCATGCGGGATGACGAAGTGCTTGAGCAGGTCATGACCTACGATATGGCGAACATTCGCCAAACGTTGGAGGAAATGCCGCGCGAAGTCTTTGACGAAGCGGTCAACGCTTTGGTCGGTGCGCGCCACGTGTATGTGTTCGGCGCAGGCAGCTGCCGTGCTTTGGCGCAGTTTTGCGCTTTTTATCTCAAATTATTATTGCCGGATGTGCGTCTTATTAACACAGCCGGTGAAACCGAAATATTGGAAGAACTGTATCCGATCACGAAGGAGGATGCGCTGCTGGTTGTCAGTTTTCCGCGCTATTCCAGCCGATCGGTCAAAGCCGCTCACTTTGCCCATTCCCGCAAAGCCAAGGTGATTGCCGTGACCGACAGTATGCTGTCGCCGGTTGCGGAACTGAGCAGCAGCTTGCTGCTGGCGCACAGCGATATGCCCACGGTTGTGGACTCATTGGCCGCACCGCTCAGCGTCATCAACGCTTTGCTGGTTGCCATCTCACTCAAACGTGCGGATGATAACCGCGCGCGTCTGAGCGAATTGGAAGCGTTGTGGGAAACCTATCAGATTTATCAACCGCTCGAAAAACAACAGTCCGCGGAGGAGTCGCCGTGATGGAGGTAATCGTTGTCGGCGGCGGTGCATCCGGCTTGCTGGCGGCAGGTATGGCGGCGGCGCGCGGTTATCATGTAACGGTGATCGAGCGTAACCCGCGCATGGCACGCAAGGTGATGATCACCGGTAAGGGCCGCTGCAACGTCACCAACGCCGTCGGCGTGCAGGAATGTGTGGAAAACACCCCGGGAAACGGCAAGTTCCTGTATAGCGCTTTTTCAGCCTTTTCGCCGCAGGATACCATGGCATTTTTTGAAGAACAAGGCGTGCCGCTGAAAATCGAACGCGGCAACCGCGTGTTCCCGGTTTCGGATAAAGCGGTGGATATTGTGGATGCTTTGGTGTCGTTTGCCAAATCGCAGGGCTGCCGCTTCAAAAACGGGCGTGTTACCCGTTTGGTGATTGAAGACGGGGTGTGCTGCGGCGTTGTGCTGGAAACGGGAGAAACCCTTTCGGCATACGCAGTGATCGTGTGCACCGGCGGTTGCTCGTATCCGGGCACCGGTTCCACCGGTGACGGATATGCTTTGGCAGAACAAGCTGGCCACACCGTGGTTGAACCCCGCCCGTCTTTGGTGGGGCTGGCAATTGCTGAACCGTGGTGCGCCGACCTGCAAGGGCTCTCGCTCAAAAACTGTGCACTCTCGGTGCAGGATACGCAAAGCGGTAAAACGCTGTATTCCGATTTCGGTGAAATGCTGTTCACGCATTACGGTGTATCCGGCCCGATCGTGTTAAGCACCAGCGCCCATTTGCACGGCGCTGTAAACGGGCGGTATCGCTTGTCGCTGGATATGAAACCCGCTTTAACGTTAGAGCAAGTGGATGCACGTTTGCTGCGCGAATTTGAGCAAGCACCAAACGCTTGCGTCGGCAACACGCTGGCGGCGCTGTTACCCCGTTCCATGGTGCCGGTGTTACTACTTTTAAGCGGCGTTCCCGGGGAAACCAAATGCCACTCCGTTTCCAAGACGCAGCGTAACACGCTGGCTGCTTTGCTGAAACGGATCCCGATGACGGTTGCCGGCTTGCGCCCGTTTGAGGAAGCGGTTGTGACCGCCGGTGGGGTATCCACCCGCGAAATCAAAGCATCCACCATGGAATCTAAATTGGTCAGCGGTTTGTTCTTTGCCGGTGAGGTGATCGATGTCGATGCC
>JAZQIV010000008.1:0-5901 GCA_045541305.1 Acutalibacteraceae bacterium
TGAGTTTGGAATGGGATATGAAACTGTTTTGGACTCATTGCGAGGGCATGGTAGCGCTGCTCTTTTGCTACTTGTACCGCCAAGATCCCGTGTACATGGAATGGTTTATCAAACTCAAAAACTATTGCTTTGAGCACTATAACGACGACCCCTATCCCGAATGGTTCGGGCATCTTCACCGCGACGGCACCCCCATCAACCACATCAAAGGCAGTGATTGGAAAGGACCGTTCCACAACGTGCGCGCGTTTATGCTCATCACACAGTTGTTAGAAAAATTGGGAAACGGCGAACAGTTTGCCTTTTAACCGCCCGTAACAGGAAACGCTTTGTGAAATGCCCTTACTACCCCTCAGCTACGGGCGGCAGATTGCCGCCCCTACCATGTTGGTGCAGCTTTGTAGGGGAGGCTATCAGCCTCCCGCCGGGCGCGTATTGCGCCCTTTGCCGTCCAAAACATCGTGCATACCAATCAACGCAAAAAAGCACCGATGACATGAAGTCATCGGTGCTTTTGTTTTTTAAAAATGAGTGAGCCTGTAAGCCGAGTTCTGTCGTGGACAATCATCTATCTCGACTGCATGTTGCCATGCAGCTCCAGCCCCCCGTCGAAGCGCATCGGGCCAATGTATCGCTTCAGTCGGGGTTGCATCGGATAGGGTTTGCAGGGACACACAGTCTCCTGTGTGCCGGTGAGCTCTTACCTCGCCTTTCCACCCTTACCTGCGGCAAGCCGCAGGCGGTATATCTCTGTTGCACTTTCCCTAAGGTCACCCTCGGCGGCCGTTAGCCGTTATCCTGCCCTGTGATGCTCGGACTTTCCTCACACACACGCAGCGTGCATGCGCGACTGTCCGGCTCACTCAACCGCTATTTTAGTCCAAATCCGTCGGTTTGTCAACGTCCGATTTGAAAACAAACGTGCCGTTTTCCGCGGTGACCGTCACGGTCTGCCCCGCTTTGAATTCGCCCTCCAGCAGTTTTTCCGCCAACAGGTCCTCCACCTGCGATTGAATGGCGCGGCGCAGCGGTCGTGCGCCATACACGGGATCAAAGCCCACCTTTGCCAGCTCGGCAATGGCTTCATCGGTGACGGTAAGCGAAATCTCCAGCTCACGCACGCGGCGGTCAAGCGAGCTGATCATGCGGCGCGCAATATCGCGGATATTCTCCTCCGTCAGCTGATGGAACACAATGGTATCGTCCACACGGTTTAAAAATTCCGGACGGAACGTTTTTTTCAGTTCATTCAGCACGTTTTCACGGTTGCGGCGATTGGTTTCCTCCGCGTCACCCTGCTCACCGCCGCCAAAGCCAAAGCTATGCTTTTCGGTGATGAGTCGCGCACCCACGTTAGACGTCATGATAATCACGGTGTTTTTGAAATCCACACGCCGTCCCTGCGAATCGGTCAGAATGCCGTCCTCCAGAATCTGCAGCAGCATGTTAAACACGTCGGGGTGCGCTTTTTCGATCTCGTCAAACAGCACCACCGTGTACGGCTTGCGGCGGATCTTTTCGGTCAGCTGACCGCCCTCGTCGTACCCCACGTAGCCGGGAGGCGAGCCCACCAGGCGCGATACCGTGTGCTTTTCCATATATTCGGACATATCCAAACGGATCATGGCGTTTTCGTCGCCGAACATGGCCTCCGCCAACGCCTTGCACAGCTCGGTTTTGCCCACACCCGTGGGTCCCAGGAAGATAAACGAACCGATCGGGCGGCGCGGGTCTTTCAGCCCTACGCGACCGCGACGAATCGCTTTTGCCACGGCGGTGACCGCTTCCTCCTGACCCACAATGCGCTCGTGCAGCACGTCCTCCAGACGCAGCAACCGTTTGCTTTCCGCTTCGGTCAGCTGCACCACCGGCACACCCGTCCAGCTGGATACGATCTGCGCAATATCCTCCGCCGTCACCTCGTTGGTGGCCGAGGCATTTTGCTCCTGCCAACGGTTGCGCTCGGCCTCCAGCTGTTCTTTGATCTTCTTTTCCTCGTCACGCAGCTGCGCGGCGCGTTCGAAATCCTGCTCATTCACAGCGGCTTCCTTTTCCGCCGCCAACCGCTTGACCTCTTCTTCCAGCTGCCGCACGTCGGTGGGCGCCGTGAAGGCACGCAACCGCACGCGGGACGCCGCTTCGTCGATTAAGTCGATCGCTTTATCCGGCAGATACCGATCCGCAATATACCGCGTAGATAACTGCACCGATGCCACCAGGGCTTCATCCGTGATGCGCACCTTGTGATGCGCCTCGTACTTATCGCGCAATCCACGTAAAATCTCAATGGTTTCCTCGTTGGACGGCTCACCCACCGTGATGGGCTGGAACCGCCGCTCCAGCGCGGCATCCTTTTCAATATATTTGCGGTATTCCTCCAGCGTGGTCGCACCGATCACCTGAATCTCACCGCGCGCCAGCGACGGCTTTAAGATATTCGCGGCATCCACCGCGCCCTCCGCCGCACCCGCACCGATGATGGTGTGGATCTCGTCGATAAACAGCACCACGTCCTTGGATTTTGCTACCTCTTCCAGCGCGTTTTTGATGCGCTCTTCAAAGTCGCCGCGGTATTTTGTGCCTGCCACCATGCCGGTCAGGTCCAAGGTGACCACGCGTTTGCCGCGCAGTGTTTCGGGCACTTCCTCCGCCACAATGCGCTGTGCCAAGCCCTCGGCAACAGCGGTTTTACCCACACCGGGTTCACCGATTAAACAGGGGTTGTTTTTGGTGCGGCGGGATAAAATCTGCACCACACGCTGAATCTCCTCGGCACGGCCGATTACGGGATCCAGACGTCCCTCCCGTGCCATCGCGGTAAGATCACGGCCGAACTGGTCGAGTGTGGGGGTTTTGCCTTTGCCGCCGGCTGCTTTGGCGCTGCCGCCTTTGCCCTGCGGCATCGCGCTGCTCATCGCACCGCCCAGCTCGTCAATCAGTTCATCCGTGCGCAGTCCGAACGTGCCAAGCAAGCGCACGGCAACCCCGCTCGCATCGCGCAGGATCGCCAACAGGATATGCTCGGTTCCCACGTAGCCCTGCCCTGCCGATAAGGCCTCCGCCACCGCCTGCTCCATGGCTTTTTTGGTGCGCGGGGTAAAATCCTCGGGCGTCAAACGCGTGGGCTGCCCCACGGTTTCACTTTCCATAATTTTTTCGCGGTACTGCTCAGCGGTGATACCGTGGGCCGCCAGCACCGTACCAGCCACACCCGTCCCCTCTTGCAGTAAACCCAGCACCACGTGCTCGGTCCCGATATACGTGTGACCGATACGCTGTGCCGCTTCAATCGCCAGGTTCAACGCGGCGTTTGCCTTTTCCGTAAATCCCTTAAAGCGATACATGCGTCATTCTCCTTTCGTAAGGCGGTCGCGCACCAACGCAGCACGGCGTGCATCACGTTCGGCGGGTTCCAGCTTGCACCCTGCCTGACGCATCAACGCCGCCGGTTGAGCCTCCACCATCAAGCTACTGATACAGTTTAGGTCAACTGCATCCAAAACATTCATCGACACGCCCATTCGCACGTGCGAAATGAGCGACATAAATTCTTTGGCGGTGAGCAGCCGCGCATTTTGCAAAATCCCGAGCGAGCGATACATGCGGTCCTCCAGCGTGGGCGACTGGCGCAGCTGCTCGCGGTATTGCCGCTCCTCTTTGATGATCTGCGCCACAATGCTCTTCAAATTTTCAATGGCCTCCTGCTCGGTGATACCCAAGGTCACCTGGTTGGACAACTGGTACATCGCTCCCTCGGAGCGGCTGCCCTCCCCGTACATGCCGCGGATGGTCAGCCCCAGCTTGGAAACAGTGTTGGCCAATTGCTGGATCACACCCTTTTCCTGCAACGCAGGCAGATGCAGCATCACGGAAGCGCGCATGCCCGTGCCCAGGTTGGTGGGACATTGCGTGAGGTAGCCCAGCCGATCGTCAAACGCAAAATGCAGGCGGGAATCCAAAAAATCATCCCAGCAGTTCGCCGCGCGGAACGCTTCGTCCAGCGCCGAGCCCGCGCACATCGCCTGAATACGCACGTGATCCTCTTCGTTTATCATCACGCTCACGCTTTCATCGGGCGATAACAACAGCGCCGTTCCCTCGGTGTGCGATGCAAACGGTGGGCTGATCAAATGCCGCTCTACCATCGACAACGCTTCCCATTCGGATAACTCCGTCATGCGGATGCATTGGAACGCACCCGTGCCATCCTGCGGGAACGCCTCAAAAATTTGGCGAATGACCTCTTCCCGCTGTTCCATGGTCATGCCGGCGGGAAACGGCATGTGGTTCAAGTTTCGTGCCAAGCGGATGCGGGTGCTCACCACAACATCGCCGTCGGCACCGCTTTGCTGATACCATTTGTTCGTCATGACGGGTTCCCCTCCTCCAGCTCACGAATACGGTCGCGCAGCGCGGCGCATTGCTCGTATTCCTGGTTTTGAATGTGCTGTGCCAGCTGCTCGCGCAGCGCCTTAAGCTCGTGATCCTTTTTCACCGATTCCTCGGCCTTTTCCGCCACCTTGCCGGTGTGCTGCGTTTTACCGTGAATGCGCTGAATGGACGGCAGCAGCCGATCGTAAAACGTGCGGTAGCAGGTGGGGCACCCCGGCCTGCCGAGATCCGCAATTTCCTTAAAGCTGCGGCCACAATCCTCGCACCGCACGGTATCCTGCGGCGAAAGCTTAGCGGGTTCCGCAAACAGCGAGCCCCAAAAATCGTTGAGATCAAAGCCCGTCATGCTCACAGCCCCGATCCCCTGCTCCGCCGCGCAGTGGGCACACAGATTCCATTCGGTGGTTTTGCCGTTAACGGTTTTCTTAATATGCGTAGTCGCCGGGTATTTCCCGCAATGATCGCAATACATATCATTTCCTCCTTATACGTAAGCTGCCAGCATGTGCTTGAGCAGCGATGCGCGCACGCGGTCGCGCATTTCCACCGGCACGTCGCGCAGCGTGCGGTCGGACAACGCCGCCGCCATCACGGCTGCTGCCGATTGACTCACAAACCCTTGATACACCATGCTTTGCAAAATCGCCTCCGCCGCTGCGGGAACCAATTCGCTTTCAATCGCGTTGACAATGTGCATCAGCGGTGTAGCGGTCTGCTGGGGTGTCACACGGCGCACACGGATATATCCGCCGCCGCCGCGTCGGCTTTCCACCACGTACCCCTGCTGCGGCGTAAATCGCGACGTCAGCACGTAGGTGATCTGACTCGGCACACAGCCCAGCTCCTCGGCGAGCTCGTTTCGCCGCAGCTCCGCGGCACCGTTTTCCGCGCTCTCCATCATGTGAAGAATATACGCGGTGATCTCATCGCTGATTCGCATACTCTCTTCCTCGCTTTCTTTGGCTTGAGTATACCGAGAAAGTCAAAGAAAGTCAAAGTCAAAGAAAGTCAAATTAAAGCCGTGGAGTTCAAATTTTATGCGATTATCTTCGTTTTTCTCGCGTTTTCTCTTAAAATCAAGGTTTTTGAAAATTTTTTCACCACGCGCGTGTCCCCGCATAGTATGAGAGTGACAGCAGGTTTTCCTGCGGTTTAACACCAGAAAGGAGGAACCCCGAATATGTGTCTGCGTAATCTCTTCTGCGGCGAGGCGAACTGCTCGTGGCTGTTGTTCATCATCGTGATCCTGTTGCTCATCGACAATAACGATTGCGGTTGTGACAACGGTTGCTATCAGACCCGCAACAACGGCTGTGGCTGCGGCTGTTAACTTGTAACTGAAGAAAGGAGAGCTTTCCATGTGTCTGCGTAACTTATTTAGCGGCGACGTGAACTGCACGTGGCTTCTGTTCATCATCGTGATCCTGTTGCTCATCGACAACAGCGATTGCGGTTGCGACTGCGATTGCGGTTGCTGATCCGATGACTGCCCCGCCGCACCCTTCCGTT
>JAZQIV010000009.1:0-10635 GCA_045541305.1 Acutalibacteraceae bacterium
TTTTCACATCACGATTTGAAATTTTAAAAACAACTGGAAAATCTGCTCATAATTCTTGCAAAAAGTGTGATACTAATATCACATTAAAATTGTAAAAGAGGAGATTTATATATGAAAGCAACAGGAATAGTTCGTAGAATAGACGATTTGGGGAGAGTTGTGATTCCCAAAGAAATCAGAAGAACGATGCGGATTCGCGAGGGGGATCCGCTGGAGATTTTTACGGGGCCGAATGAGGAGGTTGTGTTTAAAAAGTATTCACCGATTGGGGAGATCAGCGAATTTGCAACGCAATATGCGGACGTGCTGTCCCGCGCGAGCGGGCTGCCGGTGGTGATCGGGGATCGCGATCACGTGATCGCGGTTGCGGGAGAATCCAAGAAGGAGTATTTGGAACGGCGGTTATCGCCGCAGTTGGAGCGTGTGATGGAAGAACGGCAGCTGGTGACGGCGCGGACGCTTGGCGGCAAGGGTGTGCCGATCGTGGAGGGGCGCGACCGTGTGGCGGCGATCGCCGCGCCGATTATTTCGGCGGGGGACGTGACCGGCTGTGTGTGCATGCTGCAAAACGAGGGCGGTTCGCTGCCGGGGGACACCGACGTGAAGCTGACGCAGGTTGCCGCTGCGTTTTTGGGAAAACAGATGGAAGAATGATTGGGAAAATGCCCGACCGTACTGGTCGGGCATTTTTTGGTGTTCCCATCGAGCGTTACGGTTTTTATCCCTCCACCAACGCTGCGCGTTGGTCCCCCGTCTCGCTGCGGCTCGGTCCACCCGCGGCTCTGACAGTCCACCGGACTGTCATTCACTGCCGCGGGATGTCGCTTTGCTACTTTTAGGCAAGGGAGGCTTTAACGGGACGTCGAGGCGCCGTCCCCTACGGTGCACGTTTTGTTTTTGTGTGGGGCGATGGGGGTAAATCCCCACCCTACAATCCCAATGGCACCCCTGCCACACGAATGTGGTAGGGACAAATCGACGCAAACAGGCATAGGATGGAGGGAAGGAGTGTGATGTCGCATGGCGACGAAAATTTACATAGATCAAGGGCACAACCCGCAAAACCCCAACGCGGGGGCGGAGGGGAACGGATACCGCGAGCAGGATCTGGTGTACACCATCGGGCAGGAATTGGCGGGGATCTTGCGCGCAGAGGGATATGACGTGCGGTTATCGCGCCCGACGCCCGACACGCAGCTGGGGACCTCCAACGCGACGGCGCTGGCGGCGCGCGTGGACGATGCTAATGCATGGGGCGCGGATTATTTTATCAGTTTACACGCCAACGCGTCGTCGCTTGCGGGGGCAAGCGGATCGGAGGCTTACGTGTACAGCTTGAACTCCGCGGCGGCGGAACTCGCGGAGGATATTTTGGACGAATTGGAGGATGTGACGGGATTGCCCGATCGCGGGGTGCGGCAACGCACCAATTTGTACGTGCTGCGACGCACGCGGATGCCGGCGGTATTGGTGGAGCTGGGGTTTATCACCAACGCGGGGGATGCGGCGCTGATGGCCAATCAGCCGCAGTTGTTTGCGCTGGGTGTGGCGAACGGGATCACGTCATATTTGAGTTGACCAAAAACGGCAAGTGTGATAAAATGATGGCAAAGTCCGTGTGAAAAGAGGTAGGATGCGAAAATGGTACGAGTACGGAAATTGAGTCGCGTGATGGAATGGGTCGCCTGGGGCTTGATGGCGATCGATTTGGGGTTGATGATTGCGTTGCCGTGGCTGACGGAATGGTTGACGAGTCAACCGCGCGGCGGTGAATTGTACGACCAGTATCTGGCCTTTTTGTACGTGACGGGGTTTTTTGCAGAGCTGGTGCTGTGGCAATGCCGCGGAATTTTACGCAACGTGAACCGTAATCAGCCGTTTTGCACCGACACGGTGCACCGTCTGCGCAAGGTGGGCGTGATCGCGCTTGTCTTGGCGCTGGCGTGGTTTGTGATGGTGATCTTTTTCACGGTGTTTAAGTTCTTGATGGCGTTTTTGGCGCTTCTGTTTGCGTTTATCGGGTTGATCTTGTTTGTGTTCGCGCAGCTGTTTGCGCAGGCGACCGCTTACAAGGAAGAAAACGATATGACGATTTGACGCCGACGGAAGGAGAACAGACATGGCGATTTTGATCAATCTGGACGTGATGATGGCACGGCGGAAGATGGGACTGACCGAATTGTCGGATAAAGTCGGCGTGACGCTTGCCAATCTCTCGGTTTTGAAAAACAACAAAGCAAAAGCGGTGCGGTTTTCCACGCTGGATGCGATTTGCAAGGCGCTTGACTGTCAGCCGGGTGATATCTTGGAATGTGTGCCGGACGAGAATGAATAAGGTGACGCGACCCGCTCAAGCCTGCCGCAAAGCGGCTGATTTCGGGTCTTTTCACCTCATTCGATCTCACAAGGCGTTAGCCTTGCTTTGCCCGAATGAACTTAAAATTCCTCGAAATCCCCTCGCTTTGCGGTCGGAGATTTTAAAAAGGGGTAATTTTAGTTCAGCCAAGGCAAAAGCGCAGCCAATGCCGGCGCATTGGCGAGTATTTTAACGAAGGATGAGCGGAAATTGCCCTTTTTAAAACAAGGTTCGAACGAGTCGCGTCACCTTAGGATCGGTTCGGTGGAAATTACCGGTCGTGCGGCATTGGCACCGATGGCAGGGGTGGCGGATCCCGCGTTTCGGCGGATCTGCCGTGAATACGGCGCGGCTTTTACTGTTTCGGAAATGGTGAGCGCCAAGGCGCTGACGTACGGTGACCGAAAAAGCCGGGAACTGATGGTACTTCATGAGCGGGAGCGGCCTGCGGCGATCCAGTTGTTTGGGGATGATCCCGATACGATGGCGAAGGCGGCGCGCATGGCGATGCAGCAGCGCCCCGACTGGTTGGATATTAACATGGGGTGTCCCGCACCGAAAATCGCGGGGAACCATTGCGGCAGCGCGCTGATGCGCGAGCCGGATCTGTGCCGACGCATTGTGAAAGCGGTGGTGCAGGCGGTGGATGTACCGGTGACGGTGAAGATCCGCAAAGGGTATGCCAAGGACGAAGTGAACGCGGTGGAGGTTGCCAAGGCGTGTGAGGATGGCGGCGCGTTTGCCATTACGGTGCACGGACGCACGCGGGATCAGATGTATGCGCCGCCGGTGGACTGGGATATTATTCGCGACGTGAAGCGCGCGGTATCGATTCCGGTGATCGGCAACGGAGACGTGAACTCGGCGGAGTCTGCTGCGCGGTTGTACGAACACACGGGGTGTGACCTGGTGATGGTCGGACGCGGCGCACTGGGTGCGCCGTGGGTGTTTGCCGAGATCGAGGCGTATTTGAACCACGGTGTACTGCTGCCGACACCGCCGATCGCGAAGCGCATGGAGGTGCTGTGCCGACAGGTGGAGCTGGCGGCATCGCTCAAGGGGGAGCGTGTGGCGTTGCTGGAGGCGCGCAAGCATGCCTCCTGGTACATGCGCGAGGTGCACGGCGCGGCGATGTTCCGCGGGGAGGCGGGGACGATTTCGAGCCTTGCCGATTTGCGGCAGCTGTGCTGGCGTGTGATACGGCGGCAGGAAGAAGAATAGGTGAGATCCCCCGTTAGGTAAGAGGGCAGGCGGGCGGCAGGTTGCTGTCCCCTACGGTGGGTAATGGGTTATTGCATAGTAAATGAAAAAGCGATCTGCAAATGCAGATCGCTTTTTTTAGTTATTTTCCGGCGGGACCGACGGGGGATCGTTTGTGAGCTCCCCGAGCGTTTCGGGCAGCGGGGGGAGATCTTTCGGTTCGGCATTTTCGATGGAAAAGCCTTGCTGGATCGGTTGCGCGTTTTCGTAATCCAGCACGTCCTTCAGCGGGGCGGCTTTGCGGGGGCGCAGTACGATGAGCAGCACGATCAAGGCGAGCAAGGCGGCGCCGCTGATGGCAAGACCGACCGTGAGTCCGCGCGGCCAATATGTGAAGGTGACGGTGTGCGCACCGGTGGTGATATCGAACGCCAAGAAGCCATCGCTGATGCCAAAGGTTTCCACGGGGGCGCCGTCCACGGTGACACGCCAGCCGGCATCGTACGGGATGGAGGTCATAAGCACGCCGTCACGCGTGGCGGTGACGCTGCCGCTCAGCGAGCTGTTGCCCAGACGATCCACGGTGAGGGGATCGGATTTGAGTTGCTGCATGCCGCTGCGATACGCTTCCTCGTTGAAATCCGCCACGTAGAAGTTACCGCTGCAGGCGGTATCCGTTGACACGGTGAGGGTGACGGTGGTGCCGATTTCCAGCGTGCCCGCGTTGATGATATACGGTTCGTGCGGGGTGATGCTCCAATCCTTGCCGCCGGCGTTGACGGTGAGCGAATCGGCAGCGCCGCAATCCACGTACACATAGATGGGGGCGGCTTCCTCCACGGTGACCGAGAAGTACGCGGTGGTGGTATCGCCGGATGCGTTGACGCGGAAGCCGGACGAAGAGCCCGTGACCGAGCCGGTGGTGTTGTTATCCGATTGGATGTTATAGGTGGAGAACAGCGAGCCGTAATTGCCGGTGAGCTTGGAGAACAGGTTATTTTGCGAATAGAACGGGTCGTAGCGGGTGTAGGTATAGTCGTGTGCATCCGCGCCGACCACGTAGCCGAGGCCGAGGGCGTTGGGGTTTTCATAAATGGCGTAAGACGTGTTGCCCACCGTGACGGTATCGCGGTATTGCAGGTGTGCGGGGATGGGTTCGTTTTCGCCGAGCGCCACGTAGCGGATGCCGAGCAGCGAATCGGTGAACGGCATGTACGACTTATACAGATGGCTGTTTACACCGTTGATGGCGTAACCCAAGCCGCCGAGCAGGCGGGTGGTGGTGTAATAGTTGCTGCTGGAGAAGGTGGTGAGGCCGCGATAGTGGAACAGTGCGGTGTCCACGCAGGTGCGGCGCGGCAGGAATTCCAGGCGATAGAAGTTTTCGCCGTTTTCCGTATCGCCGAGCTGTTGCATGGATTGCACCGTTTCGCGCACGGCTTCGGTGACCTCGTTATCCACGTAATCCTTGTGACGGGTGAAATATTCCTGGCCGTTGAGCTTGACAAACGAGTTGCCGCCGCCGATCGCCATTTCGGCCGTGACGGCGAGCAGCAGCACGGCATACGCGACCGAGCGGCGCATTTTGCGTTTGGTGGCGAGTGCCAGAATGACAGTGTATACCGCGAAGATCGCCAGGTTGATATAAATGGTGGGGAAGCCATAGGCTTCGTCACCGAAATGCTCTTCCAGCATCAGATACGCAACCGCGCCAGCAAACACCATGAATACGTGGCGGGTTTCGATGCGGTGCAGGTGCAGCAGGGTATTGGCTGCCATGAGCAGCAGCACGAAGGAATACAGAAACGAGAAACGGTACGGCAGGTCGTTGGGAGAATGGAAGCCGTGCCAGGCGAGGTCGGTCCAGTTGATTAAAAACGTGACGAACAGCACGAGCCACAGCCCCATGAAGGCGGCGCGACGGCGCGGAGCGATGCCTTTATTGAGCGCAAAGAGCGGCACGCACAAGGCGGTAAGCACGCCGCAATAGATATTGGGCAGGTTGCCGGCGCGCACGGTGGGCGAGGTGTCCGCCAAATGGCGGCCCAGCAGGGCGAACATATCCAGCGTGTTGGTGATGTCGGGCATGGTGCTATCCGCCGCCGACGTGCCTTGCAGGGCGATGTAAACGGGGATCAGCAAAAATGCCGTGAGGCCTGCCGACAGCAGCGAAAAGCCGCCGAACCGCACGAACGAAGCACCGATCTGCTTGCCGGTGCGGGAGGTGCGCAGGCAATACGTGAGATAGTAAAGAATTAAGAAAATGCACAGCATGAAGGCAATGTAATAGTTGGCAAACAGCGCGTAGGTTAAGGAGAGAACGTATGTCAAGAATTTGCCGGTGTGCATCAGGCGTTCAAAGCCGTAGACCACGAGAGGCAGGATCATGACAACGTCCAGCCACATGATGTTCCAGGAATAGGCGATGAGGTACATCATCATGGAATACATGACCGACACGATGGGAATATACAGACCGCGTTTGCCGAACAGCTGCTGGATGCATAGCGCAAACAGCGCGCCCGACAACGCATTTTTGAGCAGCGTGATGCACAGAATCCCCTGCGCCAGCAGGCGTTCGGGGAACACGAGCAGGAACAGATTGAGCGGGCTTGCCAGATAGTATCCGAACAGCGACAGGTAGTTGGCGCCGAGGCCCACCTCGAACGTATACAATGGGCTGGCGCCGTGCAGGATATCGTACCGCAGCTCGGCAAGCAGGGGGGCGTATTGATGGTGCATATCCACCATCATGGCGCTTTTTTCGCCGAGCGGCCACATGCCGACAAACGAATACGCCACGCACATAACGAACAGCGACAGCAGCCCTGCCATTACCGGATAGTACCATACTTTGTGGGCGGGGACAGGCTCCTTGCCGGGACGCAGGTACTGGTGCGAGATGACGTACAGCATCATACCCAGCAGGCCGGCAATGCCGCCACAGCAGGTGACTTTTTGCGCCATGCCGACGGCGGTGGTGGTATCGATCCCCGTGGGATTAAAGCTGCCGAAGCCCCACAGCAACAAAAATACCAGTACCGTAAACAGCACAGACATGAAAGACGCCGTTAACACACGGGACGCCTTGGGAGAGAGGCGAGTGCTCATGGATGGTCCTCCTTCGCTACGCATAGATACAACCAGTATACCATACGCGCGCGACGCGCGCAACTCCCAATATCGGCGGGTGGAAATTTTTTGAATTTTTTTACTTCCAATGCTTGACAAATAAGGAGAGGGGTGGTATCATATCTTACGGTTAGCACAGGCTAATCGCTTTTTTCGGCGCGGCAGTTAGCCGCGACTAACGAACAGATCGGGTGAACGGCATGAACCTGCGCACGGCGGAAGAGGGAAAGGAATATATCATTCAGCGCATCGAAACCGATGACGAAGAGCTGGATGCGTTTTTGTTCTCGCTTGGGTGCTACAGTGGGGAGCCCATTACCGTGATCTCGCATTTGAAAGGCTGCTGCGTGGTGTCCATTAAGGACGGGCGGTACAGCATTGACAATCAGTTGGCGGAAGCGATCATCATTTGATAGCGGCGGCTGATTTTCTTTTTGGCAAGTGGTTAGCGGATGCTAACTTGTAGAATGCAGGAGGTTGTGTTATGAGAATTGCGTTGGCGGGAAACCCGAACAGCGGAAAAACCACCATGTACAACGCACTGACCGGCCAGAACGAGAAGGTTGGTAACTGGGCCGGTGTGACGGTGGATAAGAAGGAACACGCGATCAAAAAAGCGTATTACCGCGGGGAGGACGAGCTCATCATTGTCGACCTGCCGGGTGCGTATTCCATGTCGCCGTTTACATCGGAGGAGAGCATTACGAGCGCTTACGTGAAGAATGCGAATCCCGAAGCGATCATCAACATTGTGGATGCGACCAACTTAAGCCGCAGCTTGTTTTTTACCACACAGCTGCTGGAGCTGGGGATCCCGGTGGTGGTGGCGCTGAACAAGGCGGATATTAACGAGAAAAAGGAAACCAAGATCGATGTGGACGATCTGTCGGCGTTGCTGGGATGCCCGGTGGTGGATACCGTTTCTACCTCGGCGAAGGGGCTGGAAGCGTTGGTTTCCAAAGCGGTGGAAGTGATCGGCAAAGCGCAGGAGGCACCGTACGTGCAGGGCGCGATCGATCTGACGGATAAGCAGGCGGTGGAAGCCGCAGATCGCAAACGGTTCTCGTTTGTGAACGGCATCGTCAAGCAGGTGGAAAGCCGCAAGGTGCTCACAAAGGACCGCAATTATCAGGATAAGATCGATGCGATACTGACCAACAAATGGTTGGGGATTCCGATCTTTGCCGTGGTGATGTTCTTAGTGTTCCAGATCTCCCAGGTGTGGGTCGGTCAACCGATCGCGGACATTTTGGTGGCGTGGCTGGAAGCGTTCCAGGGGTGGATCGGTGAGCTGCTCGCCAACGCTAACCCGTTGCTTTCGGCCTTGCTGGTGGACGGCGTGATCGGCGGCGTGATCGCGGTGATCGGGTTCCTGCCGCTGGTGATGGTGATGTATTTCCTCATCGCGCTGTTGGAGGATTGCGGGTATATGTCCCGCGTGTCGGTGGTGTTGGATCCCATTTTCAAAAAAGTGGGGTTATCGGGCAAATCGGTGATTCCGTTTGTTATCACGATCGGCTGTGCCGTGCCGGGTATCATGGCATCGCGCACCATCCGCAACGAGCGGGAACGCCGTGCGACGGCGATGTTATCGCCGTTCATGCCGTGCGGTGCGAAAATTCCGGTCATTTCGCTGTTTGCGGGCGCGTTTTTTGACAAAGCCGGGTGGGTGAGCACCGTGATGTATCTTGCGGGTATTGTGCTGATCTTCCTGTGTGCGCTGCTGGTGAACAAGATCGCGGGGCACAAGGTGCGCAAATCGTTCTTTATTATTGAATTGCCGGAATACAAGGTGCCGTCGTTCTGGCGGGCGTTTAAGTCGATGTGCAGCCGCGGCTGGGCGTATATCGTGAAAGCGGCGACCATCATTTTGCTGTGTAACACGGCGGTGCAGATCATGCAGACGTTTGATTGGAGTTTCCGCGTGGCGGAATCGGCGGATACGTCGATTTTGGCGTCCATCGCAGGGCCGTTTGCGTATTTGCTGGTGCCGGTGGTCGGTGTGCTGAGCTGGGAGCTGGCTGCGGCGGCTGTGACCGGGTTTATTGCGAAGGAGAACGTGGTCGGCACGTTGGCGGTTTGCTTTGTCGGCTTGGAAAACCTGATCGATATGGACGAATTGGCGCTGATGGAAGGCGCGGGTGCCGAGGTTGCCGGTATGATGGCGATCACCAAGGCTGCTGCGCTGGCTTACCTGATGTTCAACCTGTATTCGCCGCCCTGCTTTGCGGCGATCGGGGCCATGAACAGCGAAATGAAGAGTGCCAAATGGTTGTGGGGCGGTATCGGCCTGCAATTGGCGGTTGGATATACGATCGGTTTTGCGGTGTATCAGGTCGGTACGCTCATCACCACGGGTGCACTCGGTGCGGCGTTTGTGCCGGGCTTGATCGCGGTGCTGGCGATGGTGGCTATTGTGGTGTACCTGTGCGTGCGGTCGGATAAAAAACTCAAAGAGGAGTATGCGCTGAAAGCCAAGCAAAAGGAAGCGGCGACCAGCGCAAAATAAGATATATGGAAAATATCATCATTGTGGCGGTGCTGGTTGTGATTATCGGGCTTGCCGCCGGATACGTTTACAAAGCGAAAAAGAGCGGGAAAACGTGCATCGGCTGTCCCGATTGCGGTTCCTGCCAAAAGGGCTGCTCCTGCAGCTGCAAGGAAACCGAAGAACCATAACCTTGTCGGATGTCATACCAAAATGCAAAACGCGTCCCGTATCGGTACGGGGCGCGTTTTGCTTGTGGGCGGAAAGTTTGGTTTTGCGCAAAAAACCTCAAAGAAAAGGTTGACAAACCGATTTTCCCATAGTATAATGACTACTGCTCGTCAAGAGAAAACCGAGATGTGGCTATACAAATTTAATATCGAGATGTGGCTCAGTTTGGTAGAGCGCTGCGTTCGGGACGCAGAGGCCGCAGGTTCGAATCCTGTCATCTCGACCAAGTAAAAAGGGGTAGGCTTTGTGCCTACCCCTTTTTACTTTTTCAAAACGATGGGAATTGTACTTGTGGGTGCGTCCCGAACGCAGTGAGGGACGTGGTGAGCGTTTGCGAGCGCGTCCGGTGGACGATACAGCGAGCAAAAAGCTCTGTGCCGCGGTCGAAATTTGCCGAGCGATAGCGAGGAAGCAAATTTCGGGCACCGCAAACGGCCGCCGCAGGTTCGAAAGGCCGCGCCGGTGGGATTGCTTTGTTTTAGCGGTCCTTTAAAAGCAACATAACCTTTGTTGCACAAACGGTGTCGTACGCGATGGTGTCGCCGCTGTACAGCTGTTCTGACGTTTCCCTGTCAAGGGTAAACGTGTGCAGCTCCCCGTTGTTTTTGCACCGGAAATACAGCACGTCGTTGACCAAGGCGCAGATTTCGGATTTGTTAACCGGGATCGGTTCTTTTCCGTTGAGCTCCTCGGCGGTATACGTCGTTGTGCTTTCGGTACTAAAATCCGAGTGGTTGGTGCCGCCGCTGCCCATATAGCCACGTGCAATTTGAATGCCGATAACCCGTTCGTTTGATTGGACGAGGATCGTTTTGAGAGAACAGAGCTCCTCCTCTGTTATCCGGGAATATTTCATGACGCCATCTCCTTTGAGTGATGTGTGGGGCGAATATCCCTATAACGGTATTATGGCACAAA
This sequence comes from Acutalibacteraceae bacterium, assembly GCA_045541305.1. GTDB lineage: Bacteria > Bacillota > Clostridia > Oscillospirales > Acutalibacteraceae > RGIG3009. Next base: position 10,326 of record JAZQIV010000009.1, read on the forward strand.
CCGTGTGAAAGCGCAACCTTTTTGGGCGAGGTATCCCCCCGTCACGGCGTGCGCCGTGACACCCCCCTTTAGGCAAGGGGGGCAACGCCTCCCTCCGAGAGGGAGGGGGATCGCGTTAGCGGTGGAGGGGAGTGCGTGACGGCAAGGTATGTACAAACGTATTGTCCCGCGTGCCCCCCCAGCCTCGCATTCGCTCGACAGCCCCCTCCGGGAGGGGGCCGTGGGGAAACTCCCCCCGTCACGGCGCGCGCCGTGCCACCAAGTCGGCGGGCCAAGCGGGCTTAGGGCGGCAATTGATAGGTTCAAATCC
>JAZQIV010000010.1:0-6331 GCA_045541305.1 Acutalibacteraceae bacterium
AACGCTTACCGATGGAACCGGCATCGTCGAAATCCACCATGAAATGCTTGGCGAGTTCGTCGCGGATCTTGACCGCTTCTTCGGACAGTTTCTTGGAAAGCGGCAGCACAGCAGCTTTGAACGGAGCCAAAGCCGGATGCAAGCGCAGTACCACACGGGTATCGTTCTTTTCAGCATCCACAACCTCTTCGTCGTACGCTTCGCACAAGAAAGCCAATACCACACGGTCTGCACCGAGCGACGGCTCGATAACGTACGGAATGTAGTGCTCATTGGTTTCAGGGTCGAAATACTCCAAGCGCTGACCGGAGTGCTCACTGTGCTGCGTCAGGTCGAAATCGGTGCGATCGGCAATGCCCCACAGCTCGCCCCAGCCAAACGGGAACAGGAATTCAAAGTCTGTGGTGGCTTTGGAATAGTGGGAAAGCTCCTCCTGCTCATGATCGCGCAGCTTCAGGTTCTCATCCCGCATGCCGAGCGACAGCAGCCATTGATGGCAATAATCCTTCCAATACGCAAACCAATCCAGATCCGTGCCGGGTTTGCAGAAGAATTCCAGTTCCATCTGCTCAAATTCGCGAGTGCGGAAAGTGAAGTTGCCGGGGGTGATCTCGTTACGGAAGCTTTTGCCGATCTGTGCCACGCCGAACGGCAACTTTTTGCGCGAGGAACGCTGAATATTGCTGAAGTTGACGAAAATGCCCTGTGCCGTTTCGGGACGCAGGTACAGTTCGCTCTTGACGTCCTCGGTAACGCCTTGGAACGTTTTAAACATCAGGTTAAACGTGCGGATATCGGTGAAATTGTGCTCGCCGCAATCCGGGCAGCAAATATTTTGCTCGTCGATATAATTTTTCATCTGCTCGAACGACCAGCCGGCAGGATTGACACCGGTATCCTCGATCAGTTTATCGGCGCGGTGACGGGTTTTGCAGCTTTTACAATCCATCAGCGGGTCCGAAAAATTGCCAACGTGACCGGAGGCCACCCACACCTGCGGGTTCATCAGAATCGCGCTGTCCAACCCGACGTTGTAAGGGCTCTCCTGCACGAATTTTTTCCACCATGCGCGTTTGACGTTGTTTTTCAGTTCCACGCCAAGCGGGCCGTAGTCCCACGCGTTGGCAAGACCGCCGTAAATATCGGAACCCGGATACACAAACCCGCGTCCCTTGCACAAGGAAACGACCTTTTCCATGGTTTTTTCCGCATTTTTCATATCCATTGACCTCCGCATTTTTGATCTTCTATTTATACTAATAGGAATATGAAAAAAAGTCAACCTATTTTACTGCCAAAATTTTTCAAAGAAGTATAGCATTTTTCGTAGGTTTGTGTTATAATGACGGCGATTATGCGGATTCCATCGATAAAGGAGGAGCATTTGATGGAGAAATTACAACGTAAAGCCCTGGAAAAAACCGCGCTGCACATTCGCATGGCGGTTATTGAGGGCACCTACAATGCCAAGAGCGGACATCCCGGCGGATCCCTTTCGATCGCCGATCTGCTCGCGTATCTGTATTTTGAGGAAATGAACGTGGACCCCGCCCGTCCCGACTGGGCAGACCGCGATCGCTTTGTCCTTTCCAAAGGACACTGCGCTCCTGCTCTGTACGGTGCGTTGGCGCACAGGGGCTTCTTCTCGGTGGAAGAGATCAAGTCACTGCGCCACATTGGCGCAATGCTGCAGGGACATCCCTGCATGACCGAAACGCCGGGCGTAGATATGTCCACCGGTTCTTTGGGTCAGGGTATTTCGGCCGCGGTCGGCATGGCTCTTGCCGCGAAGCTGGATAACAAGGCTTATCGCACATACGCTGTGCTGGGCGACGGTGAGATCGAAGAAGGCCAGGTGTGGGAAGCTGCCATGTTTGCCGCCCACAAGAAGCTGGATAATCTGTGCATTGTGGTGGATAACAACAACCTGCAGATCGATGGCACGCTGGACGAAGTGACCTCCCCCTACCCCATTCCCGAAAAGTTTGCGGCTTTTGGCTGGAACGTCATCGTGATCGATGCGCATGATTTCGATCAGATCGAAGCGGCGTTCAAGGCTGCCCGCGAGTGCAAGGGTAAGCCCACGGCCATTATTCAGAAATCCACCAAAGGCAAGGGCGTTTCCTACATGGAAAATCAAGTCGGCTGGCACGGCTCGGCACCCAATGCCGAGCAGTATGAGCAGGCGATGAACGAATTGAAAGCGGCACTTGCCGTTTTGGAACAGGAGGGTTAAACATGGCTGAGATTATCAAAAAGGCAACGCGTGACGGTTACGGTGCCGCGCTGGTGGATTTGGCCGATGTCTGCCCCAATCTGATCGTGTTGGACGCTGACCTCGCTGCCGCTACCAAAACCGGCGGCTTCAAAAAGGCACATCCGGAACGTTTCTTTGATTGCGGTATTGCCGAAGGTAACATGATGGGTATTGCAGCCGGTCTTGCCGCCAGCGGTAAAACGGTGTTTGCCTCCTCGTTTGCGATGTTTGCCGCGGGGCGCGCTTTTGAGCAAGTGCGTAACTCGATCGGTTACCCGCACCTGAACGTGAAGATCGGTGCTACACACGCCGGCATTTCGGTTGGTGAAGACGGTGCCACCCACCAATGCTGTGAGGATATTGCGTTGATGCGCTCGATCCCCGGTATGGTAATTTTGAACCCCGCCGATGCGGTGGAAGCACGCAAAGCGGTGTTTGCCGCCGCTAAATGGGACGGCCCCGTGTATTTGCGGTTCGGACGTTTGGCAGTACCGGTGATTTTTGATGAAAACGATTACGATTTTGAGATTGGTAAGAGTGTGCAGTTGACCGAGGGCAACGACGTGACCATCATCGCCACCGGCCTGATGGTAAACGAAGCTTTGATTGCTGCCGAAACGTTGAAAAACGAGGGCATCAACGCCCGCGTAATCAATATGGCGACTATTAAGCCGATCGACCGCGAAGCCATTGTGCGCGCTGCAAAAGAAACCGGCGCGATCGTGACGGCAGAAGAGCATTCCATCATCGGTGGTTTGGGTAGCGCCGTTTCCGAAGTGGTGTGCGAAGAATGCCCGGTTCCGGTTCTGCGCGTGGGTGTGATGGACACCTTCGGCAAATCCGGTCCTGCAGTGGAGCTGCTCAAGCTGTTTGGTCTGTCTGCCGAGCACATTGTGGAAGAGGCGAAAAAAGCCGTTGCTCTGCGCGGATAAAACAAGCGCCAAATCGGATACTATTTGTGTGAAACGATAGGAGAACGATCGTATGACCAAAAAGAACTCAGCACAACACCGTTATTCCAAAAAAGTGCGCACCTGGACCATTGTGGGATCTTCGGTAATGGCGGTTTTGGGTGTTGTTTGTATCACGGCTTTCATTCTCGTTTCTTCGGTGCTGGGGAGAATCAACTTCACCGGCGACGACCCGTTTGACCCCAACAAGGACGTGACGATCCAGGGCGATGACGAGGATGATACCGGCGAGAAGGTGGACGATTCCGAATATGACAACGCCTTGTCGGTATTGGAACTGCCGTTGCGCGGTGACGGAGGTGGTATTCACAACATTTTGCTGGTGGGTGTGGACAGTCGAAACGGTGATTTTTCCGGCTTGTCGGATACCAACATCATTGTTTCTATCAACGACAACACCAAAACCATTAAAATGATTTCGTTGTTGCGTGACACCTGGGTGTCCATTCCGGGGCGCGATAAGGACGGTGACGGCAAAGACGATATCGGCAAGCTGAACACCGCTTACGCTTACGGTCGTCACACACTGCAACACAAGATGATCGCACAAAATTTCCGCTTGGATATTGACGATTATATCGGTGTAAACTTTGAAGTATTACCGATACTGATCGATGCAATGGGCGGTTTGGACATTCGCCTGACCGCTAAGGAGATCAAAGAGATTCCGGCAAAGGGCTGCAAGATTTCTGTTCGCTACCCGGGATTCATCCCCATGACAGGCGAACCCGGTGTGCATCATCTGGATGGTTTCCAATCCATGGAATATGCGCGTATCCGCAAGATCGACAGCGACTTCAAGCGCACCGAACGTCAGCGCCACGTGTTGTCGTTGTTGTTTGAGAAGATGAAGACGATGTCCACCACGCAACTGGTTAATATCGTATATAAAGCAGTGTCACATGTGGATACCAACATGTCAACGGACGAGTTCTTAAGCATGGCCACCAACGCGCTCACCTACACGTCCTACAAGTTAGAAAACGGATATCATATTCCGGAAAACGGTGCATACAAATACACCTCACTGGAAGGCAAAGGCAGCGGCTTGCTCTTGACCGATGCAAAAAAATCCGTGCAAAACTTACACAAATATATCTATGGATAAGAAAAAGCAAAGCGGGCGTCCAAAATGGACGCCCGCTTTTTTATTGAGATCAGTGGCACAAGCAAATGGCGTGCGGCACATTGGCGATGGTAACCGTCTTGCCGCCCTCGGCACGTTCCCCATCCAACGACCAGGAAATCTCGTGCGGCATGTGGAACACCGCTTTGGATGCGTGAAAGAAATCGAACAAATGCGGATCAAACTCGCCGGTGTTAATGGAGTTTAAGATACGCGCCAACTCCGCGGCATTTTGCGGTTGACGAACCAAGATCACTTCAAACAAGCCGTCGCTCATATCCACAATACCTTCGTTCAAGCGCACCAGCCCCGCCACCGAGGTGGAGTTGCAAACGGCGCCAAACAAGTATTCCCCTTCGCAGCTTTTCTCTTCGGTTTTCACCCGCACGTGATAGCTTTGCGCCGTGAAAAGCTCTTTGCTGCCTTCCAACAAATACGCAAAATGCCCCAACGCGTTTTTGGTAGTTTGCGGGACACTATACGAAGCAGCGGTGAAAATACCGAACGAAGCAATGTAGGAAAAATGACGTTCGCCGTTGAACGAGCCCACATCAATACTGTCAACACGCCCGTTCAGAACATCACGCAGCGCCGCCACCGGTTGCGATTTAAGATGCAGGCTGTTGGCAAAATCGTTGGTGCTGCCGGCCGGGATATAGCCGAGCGGCACTTTGCTTCCGACCGACAAAAGTCCGTCCATTACTTCGTTGAGCGTGCCGTCGCCGCCAAAGCAAACGATCAAATCAAACTCGCCCGCTTTTTCCGCTGCCACACGGCGCGCATCACCACGTGCGCTGGTAATGTGCACGGTTGGCGTGTAACCGGCGCGGCACAACGTATCGGTGATGGGAAACAAGGCGCTCTTCCCCCGCGCTTTCCCCGAAACCGGATTGAGTATCAATAAAACACGTTTTTGCTCCATGCAATCATCCCCCGTGTATTTCATACTTTGATTATAACCATTTCTTTTGCAAGTTACAATAAATAAACTGTGAATTTTTCTTTTTGGTTGACACAAAGAGGCAAAAATAGTACAATTATTTTGTTAAATTATGTATCGGGAGTACGTTATGGCGTGGTTATTCGGACGTAAAAAAGAAAAACAGCCCTCTGCCTTTTCGGCCCTGGACGGTAAGTTGATCTCATACGCCGTGCGGCGTGAAGCAAGCGGCGAAATCGTGATTGGAAAAGACGGGCGTATCTGTGCCGCTACCGATCAGTTGGAGCTGCGTTTTTCAAACGGTTCCGTGCCGTTTGCCTGCCCGATCTCGACCATGGAATACGGTGATTTGATGAGCCGTAACGGCGTGCTGATCACCGGTGACGATGCTGTCACGGGAAACCGTGTGACAGTGGTCGCCTATTATAAATACTATCGCTAAGGAAAGGCTGGATCAATCACATGAGGTTTTCCAAATGGCTTTGTGTTGTATCGTTACTGTGCGTGCTGCTGATAGGGTTTAGCATGCAAGCGACAGCAATCACGGTCGTGCAGGATGAGGTAGAGCTTTCTTCCTTGCCCGAACGAATCGATGTGGTAACCGAACCGGAATCGGCATCCATAAACAACGTGCGGTTTATCATGGATAATCAAGAATGCTCGCCCGATACGTTCACCTGGGTGGACAAGGGTGTAAGCGGCAAAGCATTGAAGTTGGACGGCAACACCCAGCACCTGCGGCTTGCCGGCGCGCAAACGCGCAAGCTTTCCTCGTTCACCTTTTCGGCCTGGGTCAATCCGGCGGAGGAAAACAGCGCGACTGAGCAATTTTTGCTGAGCTTTTTCCGCAATAAGAATTATCGGTTACAGCTCTCGCCCAATAGCCTTGACACAGAACGTAATTTGAACGGTATTCATCTGACAATGGAGGATCCGCAGATCGATCCCCTTTCGCTGCATCACGTGGTGGAGAAAAATGTTTCCTCCGCCCTGCCGCCCAACGAGTGGCATCACGTGGCGTTGTCGTTCTCAAGGGA
>JAZQIV010000011.1:0-6589 GCA_045541305.1 Acutalibacteraceae bacterium
CCTTTTTTTATGTTAGGTGATTTCAACGCCGAGCCGGATAGCGAAACCATTCGATTCAGCGATGAATATGCGCAAATGCCGATACGGGACGTGGCGCGAGAGGGCGGTTTTGATATGACCTATCACGGATACCGCTTGGCAGATCCGTTGTATATTGATTACATTTATGCCGATAAGGCAACGGCCGCCGCTGAACATACGGTGGGGCGTTGGGACGATGAGAAAGACGGCGTGTTCTTATCGGATCATTATCCGCTGTACGTGCGTATAGCCAATAGCTTTCTGGGTGTGGAGGATTAAAGAGAATGACACCGATACAAACAACCGAGCGATTACTGGATGAAATTCGCGAGGTAATGCGACAAAACGATGAGCAAACGCGGTTGCCGCAAAATGCTTTTTATTTGGAAAACGATCGCGTTGTGTGCGGCAATCGCTCTTTGGGCGAGTCGCGCTATCCTTATGATGCCGATGGCTTGGTCGTGTGGGCACGCTCCAGCGGCATCATCGAGGCATGCGAATCCACGTTTCACATTTTCCGCCCGTTATACTATGCGGAGGATGCCTCCGTTTCCTTTGTGGTGGGCTTGCCGCTTAAAGACGGCACATGTGACGTTGTTTCGGTGTTGGGCGGCGGTCGTCAGCTGAACGAATCGGTTGAACGGTATGTGGTGTACGGCACGGATTGTGCGTATTACATCACCGATTGTGCGCCGCTTTTGCTTTCGGTTCGCTTGCACGTGGATGCAGCAAAACACATCCACTTAACCTTCAGCGCCAAAAACAAGACGGAACAGGCGCAGCGCTTTTATATGGCATCGGTGATCGAAGCGATTCTTCGTTTTCGCCAAAGCGAAGGCTTTTGGGAAAAAATGAGTAAGTTCGGTTACGAAAAGGACGGTTCCTTTTTGTTGCGTTCCAACACGGATTGCTTGGTCATTAACCGTGCCAACGCGGGTACCGCACCTGTTTCGCACACGCGTACCACCGGCAAGCGCGACGTGTTGGGCGGCGGGCGGTTGTTATCCGATGCCGAGGCATTGCGTGACGGTGCGTTTGTGCGTGTGCGCAAAGCCACCAATTCCACCGACGTACCCGTTGCCGCCGAGATGCTGTGGTACGAGTTGCCGGCAGGGGATAGTGTGCGCTTGGAATACGAGTTATCGTATTATCACGATATGGAGCAAGCACAAGCGCAGTGCGGTGCTGCCGTGGATATGGCGGCGATTGATGGCGCATTGCAGGAAAAAGCCGAGCAGGATCGCGTGTGCTTTAACTACTTAAAAGTGCAGTTTTCCGATTGGCACGACGGTATTGCGGGCAACGTCGTCAGTCGTTTTATGCGCAACGTACAAAAGCAAGTGGATTTTTGCGCATTGGGCAAAAACTACGCCGGCAATCTGATCGGTATGCGTGACGTCATGCAGCAGCTCGAGCAAAGCTTGATCTGGAACCCGCAGAAAAGCCGCGAAAAAATTGTGACGGCGCTGCAATACATTCTGGAAGAAGGGCGTCCGCCGCGTCAGTTCTCGTTGCCGGTGGGCGGTGCCATGCCGGAAATGGATCTGCGCATGTTCATCGATCAGGGCGTGTGGATCATTTCCACGTTGTATACATATCTGTCCTATACCGACGACTATTCGATTTTGCAAGAACCGTGCAGCTACTATGTTGTCAACGAGCAGAACAATCGCTTGATATGCAAGAGCGATCGGGCGGATACCGTGCTGGAACACGTGCTGCATATTATGTCATATTTGATTTCGAATATTGATCCCGATACCGGATGCTTGCGGATTCTGTTCGGCGATTGGAACGACTCGGTGGATAAACTGGGAAAAACGTCCAAGGAGGGGCAGAAATACGGTAACGGTGTGTCGGTTATGGCATCGTTACAGTTGTATCAAAGCTGCCAAGAAATGTGCGATATTTTGCAGCGTGTCGGCGGGTATGAAGATCGCATCAGCCGCTATCGCACCGTGCGCAAGCAGTTGGAAGAAGGCTTGCAGCAATATGCGGTGCAGGTAAGCGGCAATGCACGTCGCGTCCTGCACGGATGGGGTGACGATCGCGCCTATTTTGTGGGTTCTTTTTGCGACCCCGACGGCGCGGATCGCATCAGTGCAACCGCACAGTCTTTTTGGACGATCTGCGGGCTGCTGGAAAAAGATCCGACCATGAAGCCGGAAATCCTGCAGGCGTTTCGTCGGTTGGACGGTCCGTACGGGTTGTTGACGTTTGATAAACCGTTCCCGCGTGAAGTGACGGATACTGTGGGGCGCATTGCTAACATTGTGCCCGGTACGTATGAAAACGCCGGCACGTACGTGCATTCCGCCATGTTTGCCTGTATTGCGTTGTTCCGAATGGGCGAAAGCGACTATGCCTGGGACGAGATTCGCCGCGCGATGGTGATCACACATGACAATTGTTCCATGACGCCGTTTGTGATGCCCAATTCCTATTGCTACAACCCTGAATACGGCATTGACGGTGAATCGATGGGGGATTGGTATACCGGCAGCGGTACAGTGCTGCTCAAAGCCATTATCAAATACGGATTCGGTGTGGCACCGGATTTAGGCGGTGTGCAGATTCAGACCGCGCGCACGATGCCGTGCGATACGGCAACCCTCTGTTTGACGGTGAAAGGTCATCCCATTGAATTGCATTACGTGAAAGCGGCAAGCAAGGGTGAGCGTACGTATTACGTGGATGGCGTGAAAGCCAAAACAGAGTGGAACAAATTGATGCAAACCGAAACGCTGTACATTCCGACCGCCGATTTGCACGACGGTTTAGTCATCCGTGTGGAAGGATAAGTGTATGGAACACAAAACACGCTATTTTCAAAACAATGGACGGGAATACATGCTGAAAACCTCGGATTTTCCGCGTCCGCTTCTCAATTATTCGTGGAACGACCGATTTTTGTCGGCTTTCAATCACGTGGCAACGGGGCACGGCTTGTACTGCGATAAAACCACCATTACTGCCACGTATATCCAACCCGAAGGACGGGTGAAGCTGATTAACGACGGTAACCGTTTCTTCTATTTGCGGGATGCCGACAGCAAAGCGGTGTGGGGGATTGCCGGGTATCCGACCGCTGCATCGCTACAGGAGTATCGCTGTGTTATGGGACTCGGATATGCCACGTACGAAAGCCGCTTTGACGATATTACGTGTTGTGCGCGTGTGTTTGTGGATGGGGATCATCCGTGTGAGATTTGGACGGTAACGCTTGAGAATCACAGCGAAAATGCCCGCACGGTGCAGTTATTTCCGGCAGTGGAATGGTCGCTGGAGGGATATGTGCCGAAAAGCGATTATTTCAGTTATTTGTCGACTTCGGTGGATGCCTCCCGTTCGATTGTGTATGCATGGAACACCGCAAACGAGCGCCTGCATGATCGTTACAACGGGTTTATGGCTGCCAGTAAACCGTTTGCCTCGTTTGATACGAGTTGGAATGCGTTTGTTGGTGTGTACGGTAACGTAGCGATGCCGCAGGCATTGGCAAACGGGTGCTGCTCCAACACACGCGGTAACTGTGAGCGCTTGGCAGGAGCTATGGAACTGCGGTTTGCGTTAGAACCAGGGCAGAGCGAAACGGTGCATATCTTGATCGGTTCATGCGGTGTGGAAGAGGATGCACGTGCCATGTACGATGCCTTGTTTGCACCGCAGGCAATCGAGCGGGAATTTGAAAAATTGCTCGAAGTGAAAGAACAGCAAACCCGTGCCATGGTGATCGAAACACCGGACGAACGGGTGAATCATCTGTTTAATACCTGGACCAAGCAGCAGGTGATTTTGTGCGCGCAGGTCGGGCGCGGTGCTTCCCGCGGATACCGCGATGCGTTGCAGGATGCCTGGGGATATACGAGCTTTGATGCCGATGCGGCACGCGAAAAGATTGTGGAAGCGCTGTGCCATCAATATGCGGACGGACATGCGCCGCGCGGTTGGCTGCCGCTGAATGAGCGGCATTATTCCGACAGTCAGGTGTGGATTCCGATGGCGGTGAACGGATACCTGAAAGAAACCGCCGATTTTGCCTTTTTGGAGCATCCGCTTCCGTTTTTGGACGGAACGATCGGCACGGTGTGGGAGCATTGTGTTCGTGCGGTCATGCATTCGTATCACGGTCGCGGCGCACACGGGTTGGTGCTTGCGCATTGCGGCGATTGGAACGATTCGTTGACAGGCATCGGTCAAGGCGGCAAAGGGGAGTCGGCATGGACCACCATCGCCTTGCATTACGCCGTGCTGCAAATGATCGAAATGGGGGAGCAGACGAAAAACAATAATTCCCTCTTACAAGAGCTTCATAGCATGGCCAAGGAACTGCGTGCCGTGGTGAATGACGTTGCCTGGGATGGTAACTGGTTCTTGGAAGGGTATAACGATAACGGACGCGCGGTGGGCTCGCACATCGAGGCGGAGGGCTCGATGTATCTCAATCCGCAAACCTGGGCGGTTATTAGCCGCATTGCGCCCGCTGAGCGGCTGCAGCAGGTTATGCAGCAGGTGGATCGGCGTTTGGAAAGCCCGTATGGGTCATTAACCTTGGCGCCTGCCTATACTTCGCCTGATTTATCCATTGGACGGTTAACGGAATTTGTGCCCGGCATTTGGGAAAACGGCTGCCCGTATTGCCATGGAAGTGCTTTTAAGATGGTGGCAGATTGCATGCTGGGTCGTGGCGATGCCGCGTATCGAACTTTGCAAAAGGTGATGCCGGATGCTGCAGATAACCCCACCGAGGTGTCCGGCTGCGAACCGTATGCATTTACCAACATGTATTTGGGCCCGGATAATCCGCGCCCCGGATTTGCCATGTTTGGCTGGATCAGCGGCACGGCAGGGTGGGTGTTCCGCGCTGTTACGCAGGAGATGATGGGCTTTCAGCCAACCTATCACGGTATTATGATTGCACCGTGCATTCCGGCACAGTGGGATGCTTGTCGCTTTGAGCGGCAGTTCCGCGGTAATCGGTATTGTTTGACAATTGAAAATCCCAATCACGTGCAAAGCGGGGTCGCCTTCATTGAACTGGATGGCGTTGTGCTGGGGCAGGCGTTTATACCGTATGTGGAAGATGGAAAAACACATCACATTCGGGTTGTATTGGGATGATCTTTGTGGTATACTCCACTTAATAGCCATGGAAGGGGACGTATGAACATGAAAACAATTTTATTTCAAGGGGATTCCATTACCGATTGCAGCAGAAGCCGCGATAATTTTGAGGCGGTCGGAACGGGATACCCGTTGTTTGTGAAGGCGCAGTTCGGTACCGATTATCCGCAGAAATTCGTGTTCCAAAATCGCGGCGTCAGCGGTAACCGTATTGTTGATCTGTACGCCCGTATCAAGGCCGATATTTTGAATTTGAAACCGGATTATATGAGCATTTTGATCGGTGTTAACGACGTCTGGCATGAGTTGGCTTCGCACAACGGTGTGGCGGCAGACAAGTTTGAAAAAATCTACGGTATGCTTATCGAAGAAATTCAAGAAGCGTTGCCGGATATTCGCATCATGATTTTGGAACCATTCTGCTTGAAAGGTCCCGCTACGGAGGATTGCGAAGCGATCCCGGATAAATGGCAGCAATTCCGCGGCGGCGTGGAAGAGCGTGCGGTGCGCGCCAAACGCATTGCCGAGCGTTATAACTTGGTGTTTGTGCCGTTGCAGGAAATGTTTGATAAAGCGGCGCTGGAGGCCCCGTCCACCTATTGGTTGGGCGATGGTGTGCATCCGTCCGCTATGGGACACGAACTGATCAAGCGTGCTTGGATGCAGGGCTTTGAACAGCTGCGCGGTGATTGCTGATGGAATATACGCAAGCAACGTGGTACGGTCATTCGTGCTTGGAATTTGAATTTCAAGGAAGACAGGCCCGTTTAGTGTGTCCTAAAGCACCGTGTGACGGGCGAAAATGGTTGCTCAAGACCGAGTATTTCAGCGCTTTTCCAACCTTGGAACTGGCTATGCTGGAGCGCGGGTATCACGTGGCATACGTTCAAAACCAAACGCGGTGGCATCATCCGTCGGACGACGATGTGAAAGAAGCGTTTTGTGCGTTTCTGCACGAGAAGTTCGGGTTACACGAAAAATGCTTGCCGGTTGGTATGAGCTGCGGCGGTTTGCAAGCGGTATATTTTGCGGCGGCACATCCCGAGCGCGTGGTTGGCTTGTATTTGGATGCACCTGTGCTGAATTTCTTGAGTTGCCCTGCCGGTGTTGGTGCAGCAGGAGATGACATGATGGAAGAGTTTGTTTCGGCAACGGGACTTTGTTTGCAGGATCTGCTTAACTACCGCAATCACCCGATCGACCACGTACAAACGCTGTTGCAACACAAGCTGCCGATCTTTTTGGTGGCGGGAGATAGCGATACGGTGGTACCGTTTGAGGAAAACGGGAAAGCGTTGTATGATCGATACCGCGAGCAAGGCGGCACGATCCAATTGGTGCTCAAGCCCGGTTGCGGACATCACCCGCACAGCTTAGATGACGTAACACCGCTTGTGGATTTTGTGGAACGGGTATATAACGAACTATAACAAATAAGGAACCC
>JAZQIV010000012.1:0-16996 GCA_045541305.1 Acutalibacteraceae bacterium
ATCCTGCAGTCTGCCTTCTTCGCTCTGGCCAACATCATGCCCGCCGACGAGGCCATCAAGTACATGAAGGAAGCCGCCACCAAGTCCTACCTGAAGAAGGGCCAGGACGTGGTCGACATGAACCACAAGGCGATCGACGCCGGTGCTACCGCGTTCGTCAAGATCGACGTGCCGGCTGACTGGGCTACTGCTGAAGATAAGGCTGTTGCCGAGACCGAAAACGGTCCTGCCAAACTGGTCAAGATGGTGGACAACATCATGAAACCCGTTGGCAAAATGGACGGTGACTCCTTGCCGGTTTCCGCGTTTGTCGATCATGCTGACGGTACCTTTGAACAGGGTGCTTCCGCTTATGAGAAACGCGCCGTTGCGGTTCTGGTTCCCGAATGGGATCCCACCACTTGTGCCAAATGTAACAAGTGCGCCTTCGTTTGCCCGCATGCGACCATCCGTCCGTTCGCTCTGACGGAAGAGGAAGTCAACGCGGCTCCCGAAGCGATCAAGATCGCTCCGAAACCGATCATCAAAACCAACTATTCCTATACCATGGCTGTTTCGCCGATGGATTGTATGGGCTGCGGCGTCTGCGTGGGCGTTTGCCCGACCAACTCGCTGAAAATGGTTTCCCGCGAGTCGCAGGATGCACAGCAGGCTGTGTTTGATTATTGTGTGGCCGATGTTGCCGAGAAACCGGAAGTGCAGGGCAACACCGTGATCAGCAGTCAGTACAAACAACCGCTCTTAGAGTTCTCGGGCTCTTGCGCCGGTTGTGCGGAAACCGCTTATGCCCGTTTGATCACCCAGCTGTTTGGTGACAGAATGTATATCTCCAACGCCACCGGTTGTTCGTCCATCTGGGGCGGCCCTGCGGCAACCTCTCCGTACACCGTCAACAAGGAAGGCCACGGTCCTGCGTGGGCGAACTCCTTGTTTGAGGATAACGCAGAGCACGGCTTCGGTATGTACCTGGGCCAGAAAGCCATCCGCGCCAGCTTGATCGAGCAGGTTGAAGAAATGACGAAATCCGACAAAGCCTCTGCGGAATTCAAGGCTGCGGCGGAAGCTTACCTCTCCACCGTGAACAACGGCGCCGAGAACGCCAAAGCCACCAAGGCTCTGGTTGCGGAGCTGGAAAAAGCAGCGGCACAGGGTTGCCCGACTGCTCCGGCCATTTTGGAGAAAAAGGAATATCTGTCCAAGAAGTCCGTTTGGGTATTCGGCGGCGACGGTTGGGCGTACGATATCGGTTTCGGCGGCGTGGACCACGTCCTCGCTTCCGGTGAAGACGTGAACATCATGGTCTTCGATACCGAAGTGTACTCCAACACCGGCGGTCAGGCTTCCAAGGCTTCGCAGATCGGTCAGGTGGCACAGTTCGCCGCTGCCGGTAAAGCGATCGCCAAGAAGAGCCTTGCCGAGATCGCGATGTCTTACGGTTACGTCTACGTGGCGCAGATCGCCATGGGTGCGGACATGAACCAGACCATCAAAGCGATCGCCGAAGCTGAAGCATATCCGGGCCCGTCCCTGATCATCGGCTATGCACCTTGCGAGATGCACAGCATCAAGGGCGGCATGGTCAACTGCCAGGCTGAGATGAAGAAGGCTGTGGATTGCGGTTACTGGAACATGTTCCGCTTCAACCCGGCTGCTGAGAAGAAATTCGTTATCGACAGCAAGGCTCCGACCACCAGCTATCGCGACTTCATCATGAACGAGGCTCGTTATTCCTCGCTGACCCGTTCGTTCCCCGAACGTGCCGAGGCGTTGTTCACCGAGGCGGAAGCCACGGCGATGAAACGTTACGACCACTTGCTCAAGCTGCAAGCGTTGTATAACGAATAATCCTTTACAAATCACCCGCTCTGCCGATTTCGGCAGGGCGGGCTTTGTTTTCTTGACATTTTTTTGCGGCGTTTGTATACTAAAAACATTGTAACGAAAGAGAGGGTGGTGTGATCGATGCGTCCGATGGGCCCGCCGCCGAGCGATTTTAACGAAAAACTCAAAGAACCGTTGCCCAAAAGCCTGCGCGAGGTACCCGGGTATATCAAACGCGTGTTTTCGGGCTTTTTCACGCGCCTGCTTTATATTCTGAAATTGGTGTGGGAAGCTAAAAAATCGTTGCTGGTCACCATGATCTTCATGGCGGCGTTCAACGGTGTGTCGCCGGTGCTTTCGGCGTATATTTCTGCCAATCTTCTCAACCGCGTTGCCGATGTGCTGGCGCTGCAAATGCCGTCGTTCAGCACGATTGCTGCCATACTGCTGCCCGCCATGCTGCTGCAGTTCGGGTACATGTTTTTTGTGAGCCTTGTGAATAACGTCAGCAACATGGTCACCCGCGTTTCCAGCGAGATCGTGACCAACCACGTCAAACGCAAGATCATGCACAAGGCCAAGGAGCTGGACATTGCTTCCTTTGACATTCCGGATTTTTACGAACGGCTGGAAAACGCCAACCGCGAAGCGGGCATGCGCCCCATCGAGGTGATCCGTTCCACGTTTAATATTGTGAGCACCGCGATTTCCGCGATCAGCTTTATTGTGATTTTGTCTGCCATTGCGTGGTTCGCGCCGCTGGTGGTGATCGTGCTTTCGGTCCCCAGTGCCATTATCACGTTTTCGTATCGCAAAAAGAATTTCCATTACATGCGCTTCCGCTCCAAGGAACGCCGCCAGATGGCGTACTATTCCGGCCTGCTGGTGGATAAAGACATGGTCAAGGAGCTGCGCTTGTTCGGGCTGGCGGATACCTTTATTTTTAACTATAACCGCGTGTTTGATCGGTATTTCAAAGGCGTGAAAAAGCTCATCACGGGAGAAAGCGCGTGGAACATTGCGGTTTCGCTGGTGACCACCACCGTGAACTGTGCGCTGTTCTTCTTCATTGCTTACACGGTGACGATGGGCAACGGTGAGATCGGTGATTATTCGCTGTACACCGGTGCTCTCACCTCCATAGCCTCCTGCGTTGCTACCTTGGTGGCCACCACGTCCAGCATTTACGAGGGCACGCTGTTTATCGATAACATGATCGTGTTCATGAACGAAAAAAGGCGCATCGTGCCCGTGCTGCCGCAGGCGCGCCACGTTACGCGACATATCGGTCACACCATCGAGTTTCGCGACGTATCGTTCTGCTATCCCGGTACCGAGCGCCCCGTGTTGCAACACGTGAGTTTCACGGTGAACCCCGGTGATACCGTGGTGCTGGTTGGCTTGAACGGCGCAGGCAAAACTACACTGTTAAAATTGCTGACCCGATTGTACGATCCCACCGAGGGTGTCGTTTTGCTGGATGGCCACGATATCCGCGAATACGATCCCGCCGAGCTGTACGATATGTTCGGCGTAATTTTCCAGGATTTCGGGAAATACGCGTTTACCGTGAAAGATAACATCCACTTTGGCGATATTACCAAGCCGCAGGATGAGGGAGCGATCCGCGACGCCGCCACAGCGAGTGCGGCGGACGATTTTATTTCCCGCCTGCCGCAGGGGTACGATACCCCGCTGATGCGCATTTTCGAGCAAACCGGCATTGAGCCCTCCATCGGTCAATGGCAGAAGCTGGCGATCGCCCGTGCGTTTTATTCGGATTCCGACGTGCTGATTCTGGATGAACCGACCGCTTCGCTGGATGCGATTGCCGAGCAGGAGATTTTCAACCAGTTTGACCGTTTGCGGGAGGATAAGACCACATTTTTTGTGTCACACCGCTTATCCAGTGCCACCATTGCCACCAAAATTTTGGTGTTGGACGGCGGCCGCTTGACCGAAGTGGGCAATCACGCAGAACTAATGCGCGCCAAGGGTACGTATTACGAGCTGTTTACCACACAAGCCAGTCGCTATCTGGCAGAAGACGCCGAACGCAAAGGCGCACCCTCAGTTTGAGGGTGCGCCTTTTTTGAATTCACCGTTTATTCATCAAAACTTTTGTGTGGTTACGTATACTATATAAGGAAAAGGAGGTTTTTGCATGCCAAAAGCAAAAAACGTGTCGGTGCGGCAGGTCGTTTCGATTGCCGTGTTTATCACCATGGTGGTATCCACCGCGGTGCTCGCTGTTTCCATGGCGCTGGCACCGTCCGAACCCGCCGAGGGCGTTACCCGTATCAAAAGCGATTACGGGCTGATGCTGCTGCAATCCATCCTGGGTATCTTTGCCATGCTGCTGCCGCGCTGGTTGTCGCATAAATGGGGTGTGGAGATCCCGTCGCTCATGATGATCTTATACGCGGTGTTTTTGTATTGCGCCATCTATTTGGGTGAAGTGCGCGGGTTTTATTACCTGATTCCGTATTGGGATACCATTTTACACACGTTCAGCGGCGTGGCGCTGGGTGCACTCGGCTTTTCCGTGTTGAGTCTGCTCAACAAGACCGATCGCGTCCCGTTTAATCTAAGCCCTGCGTTTGTGGCGCTGTTTGCCTTTTGCTTTGCGATCGCGGTGGACGTTGTGTGGGAAATTTACGAATATGTGGTGGACGGCGCGCTTGCAATGAACATGCAAAAGCATGCGGCCGCAAGCGGTCAAGCGCTGATCGGTCGGGCGGCGCTTGGCGATACCATGACCGATCTCATCGTGGATTCTGTGGGTGCGCTGTTCATTTCGCTGGTGGGCTACGTATCGCTCAAATGGAAAAAAGGTTGGGTTGAAAAACTGCTGCTGCGCATTCGCAAGAAAACCGGTTAAGACACCGTAACACCTGTGTAATAATGCTTCAGGATTTCGTCGTACGTAAAGCCTTGCTCCGCCATGGCCTTGGCGCCGTGCTGACTCATGCCCACGCCATGGCCGTACCCGCTCACGGTAAACGTGAAGCCGTCCGCCCCGTGTTCAACGGAAAAGCAGGCGGATTTGAGTTTCAGCGCTTCGCGCACGTCTTTTCCGGCAAACGATTTTCCGCCGATCGTGATCGCGGTCACGGTGCCGGATTCCGATAATGTGGGAGTGCCCGTGATCCAGCCGCCGGCATTGCCCGAAAGCGATAACGTGGGAAAGGCGGCGGCAAAATCGGCATCGGGGATCACAACCATCTCTTTGTAGTGGGAGCACAAGGTGTCTCCGCTGCTCACAACGGGCTGCAGATACGCAAATTCATTGCCCCATATCACAGATGCCGCTTCGGTTCGGCCCGCGTTGGCGCTGTGGTAGGCGGCAAAGATCGGTTCCCCGTTGTACAGCACCCGTTTGCCGTATACCGCATCCACCGCGGCGGCAATGGTTTGCAAATGCTTGTCGTAGGAATCTCCCCAAAGCGCTTTGAGCCCCTCGGGTGAATAGGTGGTGGGGAACGAAGACGGCACGGCGGAAAAATCAGCGCCCTGCATGTCGGCGTTATCCGCCTGCCGCTTTTTCTCGTAGGTGTAATATGTATAAGATGCGACCGCCTGCGCTTTTAGTGCCTCTTCGGGGTAGGATGCCGGCATCTCGGATGCCACGGTGTAGATCAAAAAATCCCGCTCGGAAAAGGTGTAGATCACGCCGGCGCTTGTGTCCAGCACCTTGAAAACCGCGTCGGTAGATGGTGGCGGATCGGGGTTGTCCGGCGTTGTGATGGGCGCGTTTGGTGCGGGTGCGGGATCGGGCAGCCGCAAGGTGGGCAGGGGTACCAACAAAAAAACACAGTAGCAAATTATGCAAATTCCCAGATACGCTTTCATAACATCCTCCTTGTGATCGACAAAAAATATTTGACATTTTACGGTCAAGCGTGCATAATAGAAACAATATTTTCAAAAAAGGGAAGAACCATGCATGGAAAGTTTATTTGAAATGGACAATTTGTTCGAAAACTCTTTGTTCACATCTTTATGCGATCAAATAAAAGAAAATAACCATATTCCGCGGGAACGCTATAACAATTACGACGTTAAGCGCGGCTTGCGTAATGCAGACGGCACCGGTGTGGTTGCCGGCCTTACCCGCATTTGTAACGTTCACGGCTACGTGCTGTCCGAGGGTGAAAAGCAATCCGTCGAGGGTGAGCTTACCTATCGCGGGTATCACATCGAGGATCTGGTAAACGGTAGCCATGGGCAGGGCCGTTTTGGGTTTGAGGAAGTTGTTTTCTTGCTGCTATTCGGCAGCCTACCCACTAAAGAACAGCTGGCGAGATTTAATGATCTGCTGGCACAAAGCCGCGATCTGCCGGAATATTTTGCGGAGGATATGATTCTCAAAGCCCCGTCGCCGGATATCATGAATAAGATGGCGCGTTCGGTGCTCACCATGTATTCCTATGACTCCCATCCCGAACCGGAAAACACGGAAAACGTGCTGCGGCAATGTGTGCAGCTGATCGCCATGCTGCCCACGGTGCTGGGCTATGCGTATCAGGTCAAACGCCGCCATTACGATAAGGAAAGCATGTATTTTCACCCGATGCTGCCGTTTCTGTCCACCTCGGAAACCATTTTGCGAACCATCCGTGCGGATGCCAAATATACCGAGGAAGAGGCGCGTCTGCTGGATCTGTGCCTGATGCTGCATGCGGAGCACGGCGGCGGTAACAACTCGGCGTTTGCCACGCGCGTGTTGTCCTCCTCCGGCACCGACACGTATTCGGCAATTGCTGCCGCGATCGGCTCGCTCAAAGGTCACCGTCACGGTGGTGCCAATCTTAAGGTCACGCAGATGCTGCGTGAGCTGATGGCGAACATTCAAAACAAGGATGACGATGAAGAAATTGCCGCCTATCTCGGCAAGATCCTGCGCAACGAAGCGGGGGACGGTTCGGGCCTGATCTATGGCATGGGGCACGCGGTGTACACGCTGTCGGATCCTCGTGCGGTGATTCTCAAGCGCGAGGCCAAGCGCATCGCGGAGACAAACGGATATGCCGAAGAATTCCGCCTGTTGGATGCCGTGGAACGCCTGACACCCGGTGTCATGAAAGAGGTGCGCGGTATCGACCGTGCGCTGTGCGCCAACGTGGATATGTATTCGGGCCTTGTGTATCGTTCGCTGGGCATTTCCGAGGATCTGTTTACCCCGTTGTTTGCGGTGGCGCGAATCAGCGGTTGGTGTGCGCATCGGTTGGAGGAATATCTCACGGGCAAACGCATTATTCGTCCGGCGTACAAACCGTACAGCCATGACAAGGAATATACTCCGCTCGAAAAACGATAAGCAAACAGCGGCGCACCACAACCGTGTGGCGCGCCGCCTTTTTGTAACGCACGCGGTTGATTTTTTCAAAAAACGTGGTACAATATAGAGCAAAAGAGGGATGCCTATGAAAACTGTAAAGACAGACCCAAAACCGAATTATCGTTATGTATGCATCGTCACCGCCGCAGCGGCTGTTTTGCTGGCGGTTTTGCGGATTGTGCTCACGCCGGTCGCGTTTGAGCAGCCGGCACCGTACGCCATTGCGTTGGCAGCCGCCATCGCGTTGGTTGCGGCACTGCTCATTTTCAGCGCGCTGGGGAAGCAACCGCTCTCAGCCATTGGCGGGCGTGCCGCTCGGGTGGCGGCGGCTGCGGCAATTCTTACCGGTGCCACGTTTGTGATTTTTTCATTTGAAGCGGCGTTTTCGTGGCTTGTCGAGCAGGTGATGCCGTTCCCGCAAAAACCGCTCTACGGCGTGGTGGATGAAGCGCTGCTTGGCATTTATCTGGTCGCCGGTTTGCTCAGCGGAGTGTTTTTTGCGTGCCTGGCCATTCATTGGTGGCACGATCAAAAGACCACACGCGGGCTGGTGCCGTTGCTCGCTTTGGCGCCGGTTGTGTGGAGCTGGGCGCGGGTGATCCGCTATATCACCTCGTATGCCAGTACCACCGGCTTGTTCCGCAATCTGTACGATCTGGCCATGATCGTGTTTGAAATGGTATTTTTCGTGCTGTTTGCGCGCTACCTTGCCCGCCTGGACGAGGGCGCTTCGCGCTTTTTCTTTGGCGTATCGCTTTGCACGGGGCTGTTGTGCACGGTGAGTGGCGTTTCCCAGGTCGTGTTTTTCCTGCTGCAGGATCAGCAGGCCTTTAACACCTGCGTGCTGGTGACGGCGCCCGATTTTGCGGTGGCGTTTTTCGCGTTTGCCGTGGTGTTTGCGCTGGCGTTCGGCAAGCCTTGCGAAGAACCGCCCGAGGAAGAGTCGGAAGAACCCGAAGTCACCGAGGAGGAAGACCCCGAAGACGGCTTCGGTGCGGAGTTTTTGCTGAGCGACGAATGGTTTGCGGTCCCCGATCCCGAAGAGGAGGAAGAGGACAACGATTAAGGTGTTTCGCTTTTGGGCAAAATTCATGAAAAAACCCGTTGCGCAAGAGTTTCCTTGCTACAAGGGTATAAATTTTGCGTGATTGGTTAAAATTTTATCAAAGTTCTTGAAAAATTTGCCTAAAAAGTGTAATATAATAAAAGATTAAAATATTGGAGGAGTTTAGTTATGGCAGTTAAAGTTGCAATCAATGGCTTTGGCCGCATTGGTCGTCTGGCTTTCCGTCAGATGTTCGGCGCTGAAGGCTACGAGATCGTTGCGATCAACGACCTCACCAAACCCAGCATGTTGGCACATCTTTTGAAATATGACACCGCTCAGGGTCGTTATGACGGTCACACCGTCGTGGCAGACGACGAAGCGGGCACCATCACCGTTGACGGCAAGGTGCTGAAGATTTATGCAGAGAAAAACGCTGCGGATCTGCCCTGGGGCGAGATCGGCGTGGACGTCGTGCTCGAGTGCACCGGCTTCTACTGCAGCAAAGACAAGAGCCAGGCTCACATCGATGCCGGTGCGAAGAAAGTGGTTATCTCCGCTCCCGCCGGTAACGATCTGAAGACCATCGTGTTCAACGTGAACCACGAGACGTTGACTGCGGACGATGCGATTATCTCCGCTGCTTCCTGCACCACCAACTGCCTCGCCCCGATGGCGAAGGCTCTCAATGACTATGCACCCATCCAGAGCGGTATCATGACCACCGTTCATGCGTACACCGGCGACCAGATGATCCTGGACGGCCCGCATCGCAAGGGTGACCTCCGCCGTGCTCGCGCCGGCGCGCAGAACATCGTTCCCAACTCCACCGGTGCTGCAAAAGCCATCGGTCTGGTTATTCCGGAACTCAACGGCAAGCTGATCGGTTCCGCTCAGCGCGTGCCCACCTGCACCGGCTCCACCACCATCCTGGTTGCCGTTGTGAAGGGCAAGGATATCACCAAAGAGGGTATCAACGCGGCAATGAAAGCGGCTGCCACCGAGTCCTATGGCTACAACGAGGATCAGATCGTTTCCTCCGACGTCATCGGCATCCGCTACGGTTCCTTGTTCGATGCTACGCAGACTATGGTTGCGAAGATCGACGACGATACCTATCAGGTGCAGGTCGTGTCGTGGTACGACAACGAGAACTCCTACACCAGCCAGATGGTTCGCACCATCAAATACTTCGCGGAGCTCGCGTAAGACAATCACACAAGAGGGGCGCAGGGTTTTTGAGGAACCCTGCGCCTTTTTTATTGGTTGCACAAGTTGTGAAACCGTGATACAATGAAAGCATATGTGAGGTGTCAAACATGTTCAAAGAAAATTGCAAGCAAGCTTTGGCGTTGTACGGCCGCACGTTTTTGGCGGGCGTGATGGGTATTTTCATTTATTTATCGGTTGGCGTTTTAACCTCGATCGCGGTGCCGCGCGGGGAACCCATGAGCGCCGCCACGTCGCTGGTGATGAACCTGATCGCGTTGTTTTTGCAGGGCGGGCTGTTTTATATCATCGTGTACAGCCGTTTGTGGGAACTGGGCGACAAAAACGCCAACGCCGTGCAGTTTGGGCGTATGGCGGCCGACCCGCTGCGGGGGCTCAAAATCGGGGCGCTTGCGGCGATCCCGTCGTTTTTGAGCTTTTTGGTGCTGCTGGCGGACAAGTTGATCGGCGTTTGGCCGCACACGGCGATGGTGTATCGCGTGTGCCAGCTGGGGCTGTACCCCGTGCTCGTGTGGTCCATGGGTTCCAACGTTCAGATTGCCGCGGCAGACGTTCCGCTTGGCGGCATTTTGTGCGCGGGGTTGCCGGTGCTGTTTGTGCCAGCGGTTGCGTGCTTGGCGTATTACCTTGGTTTCCGCCACATTGTGGTGTGGGAAAAGGTTGTGTTTGTGCGCAAAAAGAAATAACCCGCGTTTTCTCCGCATAGCATAAAGCGGAGGGGATCACGGTGAAATACAGCTTTCGCAGGGCGGCGTTTGATATTGCGATCGTGCTGGTGTGCGCGGCGATCGTGCTCACGGTGTCGTTCGGGTTTGCCGAACGGCGCGGCGCGGCGGCACAGCTGCCGCATAAAATGCATGTGTTGATCGATGCGGGTCACGGCGGCGCGGATGGCGGTGCCGAAGCCGCGGACGGCACGCTGGAAAAAACCATCAACCTGGCAATCGCGCAACCGTTGGGTGAGCTGCTGCAGGTGATGGGGTGTGCCGTTTCGTATACCCGCACCACCGACGTGATGATCCACACCGAGGGCGATAGCCTGCGCGAGCGCAAGGTGAGCGATATGCGCAACCGCTTGGCGCTTGCACAGCAGGCGGATCTTACGGTCAGTATTCACCAAAACAAATTTCCGCAGGCACAGTACAGCGGTACACAAGTGTTTTACGGCGTGAAAGCGGCACAAAGCCGCGCGGTGGCGGATGCGATCCGCACGCAGGTGCTGTCGTTGCTGCAGCCGCAAAACACCCGTGAGCTGAAAAAAGGCGATGCAAGCATTTACTTGTTGTCTGAAGTAACCCGCCCCATCGTGCTGGTGGAGTGCGGCTTTTTATCCAACCCGGCAGAACTCGCAAAACTCAAAACCGAGGAGTACCGGCGCTGCCTGGCGTTTGCAATTGCGGGCGGCATCCTGAAAGGGCGTTGAAAATGGCAGGAAAACAAAAGAGCATTTATGTGTGCTCGGAATGCGGAGGACAATTTCCCAAATGGTCGGGCAAATGCCCGCTGTGCGGGGAATGGAACACCATTGCCGAAGAACCCACGGTGGTGCGCCAGTCGGCGGCTACGTCTGCACGGCATGCCGCGGTGGTGACGATGGATGCGATCGACACGCAAGCCGAAACGCGGTATCTGACCGGTATCGGCGAGCTGGATCGTGTGTTGGGCGGTGGAATCGTGCCGGGCGGGCTGATGTTGATCGGCGGTGACCCGGGTATTGGGAAATCTACGCTTTTGTTGCAAATTTGTGAAAATTTGAGCGAAAAATTTAAAATTTTATACGTGTCGGGCGAGGAATCGCCGCGGCAGATCAAGTTGCGCGCCGAACGGTTGGCGGTGGGCGGCGAATCGCTTTTGCTGTTGTGCGAAACCGATATGGGTGCGGTACTGGATGCCATTCGCGAAAATCAACCCGATATGGTGATCGTGGACTCTATCCAAACGGTGAGCCTGGCGGAGGTGGCATCCTCACCCGGCAGCGTTACGCAGGTGCGGGAATGTGCCTCGGCGTTAATGCGGGAGGCCAAGCAAAACGACATCCCGATTTTTATTGTGGGACACGTCAACAAGGACGGTGCGATCGCAGGGCCCAAGGTGATGGAGCATATTGTGGATTGCGTGTTATATTTTGAAGGCGATCCGCACAGCAATTATCGCATGCTGCGGTGCGCGAAAAACCGCTATGGCTCCACCAACGAGGTGGGCGTGTTCGAAATGCAGGGGCGCGGTTTGGTTGAAGTGGAAAACCCGTCGCTCATGCTGCTCTCAGGTCGGCCGAAAAACGTGAGCGGTACCTGCGTTGCCTGCGTGATGGAAGGTACACGGCCGTTGCTGGCGGAGGTGCAGGGACTGGTTTCGCCCACCGGCTTCGGTAATCCGCGGCGCATGTCCACCGGCTTTGACGGTAATCGGCTGGCGCTACTGCTCGCCGTGCTGGAAAAGCGGGCGGGGTACTTTTTCTCCAATCTGGATACGTATTTGAATGTGATCGGCGGCTTGCGGCTGGATGAACCGGCGGCGGATCTGCCGGTGGCGTTGGCGCTGATCTCGGGATTGAAGGACACGCCGATGGATGAAGGTGTGGTCGCATTTGGCGAGATCGGTTTGGCGGGAGAGCTGCGATCGGTTTCGGGCGCGGAGCAGCGCATTGCGGAAGCGGCGCGGTTGGGATTTACCAAAATTATTGTTCCGGAGCAAACCAAACGCGCGCTACACGGCACATACCCGATCGAAATTATCGGCGCCAAGACGGTGCGGGAAGCGTATGAAAATTTATAAAACTTGCAAACAGGCAAAAGCGAAGCTTTTGCCTGTTTTTTTGTTGTTATATTTTGCGGTTTCTTTCAAACACTACCAAAAGAAATGTTTACGATCAAGGAGGAACCGCCATGAAAAAATATGTGTGGTTGGCAGTTTGTGTGTGCGTGGCGATTGCCGCAATCTTCACGGTGCGGGCAGCGATGGTGCCTAAGGAAACGACAGTGTCGCTGGTGACGCTTGAGCCGACAACGCTGCGGCACACGGTGACCTGCACCGGCAAGGTGGAGGCGAGCGGGCAGCGGGATGTGTTTGTGGAAATTCCGTGTGTGGCAAAGGAAGTGTTTGTTGAAAAAGGGCAGGTGGTGAAAGCAGGGGATGCCTTGTTTTCCGTGGATATGGATGCCACACAAGCGGTGTTGTCCCAACTGGTACCCTCCATCACGGGTGGTGTGAATCTGCCGAATGAAATCGTGACCGCGCCGGTGGCGGGCACGGTTTCGGCGGTGAGCGTACAAGCGGGCGAGGTGGCGGATCATCAAAAGCCCTGCGTTACCATTGCCGCCAATGACGAGGTGCAGATTGCGGTGGCGATTCGGGAACGGTATCTGCCGCACGTGAGCATCGGTCAGCCGGTTACGGTGACGGGGGTCGCGTTTTTGCAGGAGGAATACGCGGGCAAGGTGGCCTCCATTGCGGATACCGCACACCAGGATTTTATCGGAACGGTTTCCGAAACGGTGGTGGATGCAGTGATCGTGCTGGATGCCGGCGCGGCGGATGAGTCGCTGCGAACGGGACTCAATGCGCAGGTGGAAATTTTGACAGGCACCACGGAAAACGTGTTGCTTTTACCGTATGATTGCCTGACACAAACGGAAGAGGGAGAGGACTGTGTGTATGTATACAAGGGCGACGGCGAAGCCGTACAACGGCGGGTCGAGGTGGACGGCGAATATGCCGACGGAGTTTTGGTGGTGTCCGGCGTATCGGCGGGCGAACGGGTGGTACAGGCTGCGGAAGCCTTATCCGGCGCGCGGGTGCGCGTGCAGGCGAGGTGAGCGATGGAGCTGATAAAATCGGCGTTGCGGCAGATCACGCGCAAGCGCGGGCGCACGTGGCTGACCGTGGGCGGGATCGCGGTTGGCGTGATGATGGTATCCATTGTGACGGTGGTAAGTGCCGTTGGCAAGGAACTGGTGAATCGGGAGCTGGACAGCATGGGCGTGAGCGGGCTGTCCGTGATGGCACTAACCCCCGACGTGCTGCTCAGCGAGCAGGCGTTGGAAGAGATCCGCGCGCTGCCGCAGGTGACAACGGCGATGCCGCTGATGCTGCAGATCACAGGCGTGACCACGCCGCGCGGCAGCCGCGAATCGGTGCTTTGCGGAATCGATGCGGGTGCGGGGCAGGCGATCTCGCTTTTGTTGCAATACGGGCGAATGATCTCCAAAGGGGACGTGGCGGCAGCCGCAGCGGTGTGTGTGCTGGATGAAGCGGCAGCGGAAAAGGCGTTTGGCCGCAAAAACGTGGTGGGAAAAACTGTGACGGTGCAAACGGGCGATCGCAGCGAGACGTTGACGGTGGTGGGCGTTACGCAAACAGGCAGCAGCCTGCTGCAAAACGTTTCGGCCATGATCCCGGGCATGGTGTACCTGCCGTACACCACACACCAAGAGCTGACGGGTCGCACGGAATTTGACCAGATCGCGGTGCGCACGATCAACAGCGATTCCACCGAGCGTGTGCAGCAACGCATTGAGCGGGTGCTGGATCGGTTGTATGAATCGTCCTCCGCATTTCGCACGGATAACCTGGCGATGCAAAAGGATCGGCTGACACGCATTGTGGACGTGGTGGCGGTGGTGCTCACCGTGCTCAGCGGGGTATCGTTGGTGGTTTCGGGGTTTGGTATCATGACGGTGATGCTATCCTCGGTGAGCGAACGAACGCGTGAGATCGGCATCAAAAACGCGATCGGGGCCACACAAAAGCGCATTTTGGCGGAGTTTTTGACCGAAGCGGTGCTGCTTTCGGCAGCAGGAGCGTTGGTGGGTATGGTCCCGGCGGCAATTTTGTTGTTTGTTTTACAGGCTTCGGTATCGCCGCTGCTGTTTTTGGCGCTTTTGGGGTTCGCGGTGGCGGTGGGCGCGGCGTTTGGCGTGTATCCGGCCTACAAAGCGGCAAAATTACCGCCGGTGGAAGCCTTGCGAAGCGAATAAGTGCGAAAGAAAGACTTTTCACGACAGAAAAAGTATGGTATACTATGCCTTGTATATCAGTCCGCGGAGGTTTTTAACATGAAAGTGGAAAACAGACAACCGGCAGACGGCGTTTGCAGCGTTCGCCTGCCCGACAGCCGTTTCAAAACCACACAGCTGACGGTATCGCTTTTGATGCCGCTTGCCAAAGAAACGGTGGAAGCATACGCGTTGCTGCCGCGGGTGTTGATTCGCGGGTGTGCTGCGTACCCGAATTTTACGGCGCTGCATCGGCATTTGAACCGTTTGTACGGCGCTTCGGTTTCGGGCGACGTGGTGCGCGTGGGCGAGATGCAGGCGTTGGTTATGTCGGCGGAATGCACAGGCGACCGTTTTGCGATCCACGGTGAAAAACTGGCGACCGCCTGCGCGGAGCTGCTTTCGGAGATGCTGTTCCGCCCCGTGCTGGAAAACGGGGTGTTCCGCGCCGAGGATGTGGAAACCGAGCGGCGGTGCTTGGCGGAAGAGGTGCGCGCCGAGATCAACGAAAAGCGGTTTTATGCGCGTCGACAAGCCGAGCGGTTGCTGTGCCCTGAGGAGGCGTATGGGATCGGCCGTTACGGTGTAGCCCAAACGATTGAGCAGCTGATGCCGCAAGCGGTGACGGAAGCCTGGAAGAAGGTGCTTAAGCACGCACGCGTGCAGTTGCTGCTGCAGGGCGAGGGCGATTTATCTGAAGTGGAGGATACGTTTGGTCGGGAGTTTGCGGCGATCTGCTCCCGCGAGCCGAGCGTGTGCGTGACGGATACCACCACGCGTATACCGCAGTTCCGCCGTCAGGTGGAGCACATGGAGGTGGGGCAATCCAAGCTGGTGATGGGTTTCCGCGCGGGATGTGCGGAGCCCGACAGCGGCGTGCATGCCGTGCGGCTGATGAACGCGTTGTGGGGCGGCACGGCTACCTCTTTTTTGTTCCGCAACGTGCGCGAAAAATTGAGCTTGTGTTATTATTGTTCGTCGATTTACGATCGGTTAAAAGGTGTTTTGTTTGTGCAAAGCGGCGTGGATGAGCAAAACGTTGAGCGCGCCGAAACCGAAATTTTGGCGCAGTTGGACATGATTCGAAACGGCGAGTTTACCGAAGAGGATTTAGAAGCCGCACGCCGCAGCATTGTGCAGAGCTTTGAAGCGGTGAACGATTCACAAAGTGCGCGGGCGGCGTGGTATATCGGGCAAACCGGCTTGCCGGAGGTTTGCACGCCGGAAAGCGCCTGCGATGCCATGGAAGCGGTCACCCGTGAAGAGGTGATCCGCGCTGCGCAGGCGGTGACGTATGAGTGCGCGTATTTGTTGGCACAGAAAGGAGAGGCGACCGATGAGTAACTGGCAAGCGATTACCTGCAAGCACACGGGCGAACGGTGCTTTTATTTGTTGCATCGCTCGGGGTTGCCGATCTACGTGTGGCCGAAGGAAGGGTATGCTTCGTCCTATGCGGTGTTTGCAACAAATTACGGTGCGATCGACACCGCGTATCGGGATGCCGAAAGCGGCAAGGCCGTGGAGGTGCCGGCGGGTATTGCGCATTATCTGGAGCACAAGTTGTTTGAAAACGAAGAGTGCGATGCGTTTGAGCGGTACGCGAAAACCGGTGCGAATGCCAATGCATATACCTCGTTTGACCACACGGCGTATCTGTTTTCCTGCACGCAGCAGGTGACGGAATCGCTGGAGATTCTGTTGGATTTTGTGCAGGATCCGTATTTTACCGAGCAAACGGTGGAAAAAGAACGCGGGATTATCGGGCAGGAGATCCGCATGTGCGAGGATTCGCCCTCGCGCACGGTGTTTTGCAATTTGCTGACAGCGTTATACCACAACCACCCCGTGCGCATCGACATTGCGGGAACGGTGGAATCCATTGCCAAGATCACGCCGGAATTGTTATACGGCTGCTATCACGGGTTTTACGATCTGCACAACATGGTGTTGTCGGTGGCGGGAAACGTGACGTGCGAGCAGGTGGAAGAGGTGGCGGACCGCCTGTTAAAGCCTGCGAGCGGCAAGGTGCCGGCGCGCGTGCCGGTGGAAGAGCCGATTACGGCGGCACAATCCCGCATTGAGGTGCGCATGCCGGTTTCGGAGCCACTGTTTTACCTGGGATACAAAGTACCGCAGGATACGACAAACGGTGTGCGATTTGAATCGGCGGCGGAAACCGCGGCGGCAGACGTGCTGCAGGAATTGTTGGGCGGAAAAGGCAACGCCATGTATGCCGATCTGATGCGGCGCGGCTTGATTAACGCCTCGTTTGAGCTGGAATATTTTGATGGGCCGGGGTACGGCGTGTGGATTTTGGGCGGGGAATCGTCCGATCCCGATGCGGTTTGCGAAGCGTTCCGTGCAGAGGTGGCGCGGCTGTGCCGTGACGGCATTTCGCAGGATGAATTTGAAGCAGCACGCAACGCGGTGTACGGTCGGCTGGTTTCGCAGCTGGACAGCGTGGAAGCCTGCGGCGACACCGTTATCGGGGCGCACTTGGCGGGGCAATCGCCGTTTGCGGTACTTGACGAAGTGGCGACTCTTGATATACAATCGGTGTATCG
>JAZQIV010000013.1:0-14750 GCA_045541305.1 Acutalibacteraceae bacterium
CGACACGCGCAGCGCGAACAGCTCCTCCACCGGATAGGCGCCGCCGGAATAGGGGATATAGTCCTCCACTTCCTCCACGGCCAAGATAGGCATACCGGCGGTGACTTTACCCACCAGCGGCACGCGGGACATGGTTTCGCCCGGCAGACGGATGGAGCGTGTTAACCCGCTGTCGCGGTTGATATACCCGGCATCCTGCAATTTCTGCAAATATGCGTGTGCGGTGGAGGTGGATTTGATGCCCGCTGCTTGGCAGATCTCGCGAATGGTGGGCGGTACGCCGCTTTGCACCCGCTGGCGCAAAAATTCCAGAATTTTTTGTTGCTTTTCATTCAAAGGCTTCATGATTTATCACCCTTTCAGCGACAGTATATCATACTTTTTCAAAAAAAGCAAACATTTGTTTGCCTTTTTTGAAACAAAAAATTTCTTACAGTTTATTCACAGTCAATTCACAAACGGGGGGACAAGCTTTGGTACACTGTAAACGTACTCAAGAGCAGCGATGGGGCCGCACCGGAGCTGCTCACGCAGGAGTACATTACCCCTCCTCAAAACACCCCTCTAACTAAAGCAAAAAGCTCACCGAAAGGTGGGCTTTTTGCTTTTTTATATTCATTCTACGGTCGTTACCAACGGCGGCGGTACTCGCCGGGGGAGCAGCCCTCGATTTTTTTGAAGATACGTGCAAAATAATTGGAATCGGGAATGCCGCAGCGTGCGCTGATCTGCTCGATGGTGTGATCGGTAAACCGCAAAAGGATCTTGGCCTGCGTGATGCGCACGTGCAACAAATATTCGATGGGCGAGCTGCCGAATTGTTGCTTGAAGATGCGGGAAAGATAATATTTGTTGATAAAAAACGTTTCGGCCAGATGATCCAGCGTGATGTGTTCGGTGTAATGCCGGTCCAGGAAATCTTTGACGCGTTGCAGATCGAGGTTCACGCTGTTTTTGCGCAGAACGCGTTCACGACGATAGTTTTCGCCCATCAGCATGGTGAGTAAGGCGGTGAGCTTTTCGAAGATCTGCATATCGCGGATATAACTATCGGAGGAGGCAATGGCAAATACGTCATCCAGCAGTACGCGATACTGTTCCGCGGATCGGGCGGGGAAGACCGGTGCGCCGCCGCGCTCGGCGTATTTTTGATAGATGCCCTGCATGTTCGGACCGTAAAAATGCACCCATTTTAATTCCCAAAGATCCTCGGATGAGCGGTGGGAATACGGTACCCGACAATCGATGAACACGCAGTCACCTGCTTTGAGCCGATAGGCGGTGCGGTCGTACGTGAAGGTGCCGCTACCGCGGGTGACGAGGAACAGCAGATAGGAGCGGAGGTTGCGGCGGCTGTTGGTGTGCGGTTCTTTTGCCTGGATGGTTCCCGCCTCCTGCAGGTGCAACAGATTGGTTTTGGCAAACTGCGAGGGGGTATAAATAATGCGGTCGTCATACAACGTTCCTTTTTCCAAAGGCATGGTTATCACCTCTTACTACCAGTATAACACACAAGTCAATATTGTGCTGAAAAACCGCAAGATATTCCCTTAAAAGGGGGGAGCGGATGCGGTATACTGTCCCATTATACGGTGAGGTGAAAGGGTATGAAAACTGCATTGATTACCGGGATTACCGGTCAAGACGGGTCTTATTTGGCGGAGTTCTTACTGGAAAAGGGATACGCCGTGCACGGTGTGGTACGACGTTCGTCCTCGGTCAATACCGAACGCATTGCGCATTTGCTGCAAAATAATGCTATCACGCTGCACGACGGGGATTTGGCAGATTCATCGAGCCTTATTCGCATTATAAATGCGGTACGCCCGGACGAGATTTACAATCTGGCAGCTCAAAGCCACGTGCAGGTGAGCTTTGACGTGCCGGAATATTCCGGTGACGTGGATGCACTGGGTGTACTGCGCGTGTTGGAGGCGGTGCGTATTTTGGGCATGGCCGATACGTGCCGGATCTATCAGGCGTCCACCAGCGAGCTGTACGGTAAGGTGGAGGAGATCCCGCAACGCGAAACGACGCCGTTTCATCCTTACAGCCCTTATGCGGTGGCTAAGCAATACGGGTTTTGGATCACCAAAGAATACCGCGAGGCGTACGGTATGTTTGCGGTAAACGGGATTTTGTTCAATCACGAATCCGAGCGGCGTGGCGAGAATTTTGTGACACGCAAGATCACGCGGGCAGCGGGACGCATTGCCGAGGGGTTGCAGGAACGGCTGGAGCTGGGAAACCTGGATTCGCTGCGTGATTGGGGTTATGCCAAGGATTACGTGGAATGTATGTGGTTGATGCTGCAGCACGATACGCCGGAGGATTTTGTGATTGCCACCGGCGTGCAGCACACGGTGCGGGATTTTACCATCCGTGCGTTCCGTGAAAACGGCATCGAGCTGCGGTTTGAGGGCAGCGGATTGGACGAAAAAGGATACGATGCACAAAGTGGGAAGCTGCTGGTGAGCGTTAACCCCGCGTGGTTCCGCCCAACCGATGTGGACAACCTGCTTGGTGATCCTACCAAAGCGAAGACCGTGTTGGGATGGAATCCGCAAAAAACGAGTTATGACGAGCTGGTGGCAATCATGGCACGGCACGATCGGTTGCTTGCCAAACGGGAAAAGGCGATGCAACAGGGAGGCTGCTGAGAATGGAAAAACAATCGCGTATTTATGTGGCGGGACATCGCGGCATGGTGGGTTCGGCAATCGTGCGCTGCTTGCAAAAGCATGGGTATACGAACATTATCACCCGCACGCACGCCGAACTGGATCTGACAGACCAGGCTGCGGTGCGGCGGTTCTTTGAAGAAGAAAAGCCGGAATACGTCTTTTTGGCGGCGGCGAAGGTGGGCGGCATTGAAGCCAACCACCGTGCGTTGGCAGACTTTTTGTATGAAAACATGATGATCGAAATGAACGTGATCCACGCTGCGTTTGTGACGGGATGCCGCAAACTGGAATTTTTGGGGTCCTCGTGCATTTACCCGCGGTTGGCACCGCAGCCCATGACGGAATCGTGCTTGCTGACGGGTGCGCTGGAGCCCACAAACGAGGCGTATGCGCTGGCGAAGATCAGCGGGTTGAAATATTGTGAGTACTTAAATCGGCAATACGGAACGGATTATATCAGCGTGATGCCCACCAATTTGTATGGCCCGTGTGACAACTACCATCCGACGCACAGCCACGTGCTGCCGGCCTTGATTCGTCGGTTTCATGAGGCGAAGATGGCAGGGGATCGGGAAGTGGTGTGCTGGGGCGACGGTTCGGCTCTGCGCGAGTTTTTGTATGTGGACGATCTGGCAGAGCTGTGCGTGTTTTTGATGAACCGTTACAGCGGCAACGAAACGGTGAACGCCGGCACGGGCAAGGAGATCTCTATTCGCGATCTGGCGCAGTTGGTGGCGAAGACGGTTGGGTTTACGGGCGAGATTCGGTGGGATACCTCCAAGCCGAACGGCACGCCGCGTAAGCTGTTGGACGTTTCCAAAAGTGCGGCGCTTGGTTGGACGTACATGACGGAATTAGAGGAAGGAATACGACTGGCGTATCGGGATTTTTTGGAAAACCCGATGCGGGCCGAGCGGTGATGGGTGTATGAATATCGTGCTGTTATCGGGCGGGAGCGGCAAACGGTTGTGGCCGCTTTCCAATGATATACGTTCCAAGCAGTTTATCAAATTGTTTCGTGAGGAAAACGGCGAATACCGTTCGATGGTGCAACGGGTATTTCGTCAGATCCGATCGGTGAACCCGAATGCGCGGGTGTTAATCGCCACCTCCAAAAAGCAGGTATCGGCGATTCACCATCATTTGGGTGACGACGTGGGGGTGTGCGTGGAGCCGTGCCGTCGCGATACGTTTCCGGCAATTGCGCTTTCCTGCGCTTATCTGCGCGACGTGTGCGGCGTGAGCGAGGACGAGGCGGTTGTGGTGTGCCCGGTGGACCCTTACGTGGAAACGGCTTATTTTGAAGCGGTGGAGCAGTTGGGCCGTTTGGCGCAGGATGGCGTTGCGCGGTTGACGTTGATGGGAATCGAGCCGACCTATCCGAGCGAAAAATACGGGTATATTTTGCCGGAAAGCACCGAACCGATCAGTCGCGTGCAGTTGTTTCGCGAAAAACCCGATGCGCAAAAGGCGGCGGAATACATTGCCAAAGGTGCTTTGTGGAACGGCGGCGTATTTGCGTTTCGGTTGGGATATCTAACAGAAATTACACAAAAGCTGACGGCGTACACATCGTATGAAGCGCTGCTTGCCCATTACGAAGAGCTGCCGCGCATCAGCTTTGACTATGCCGTGGTGGAAAAGGAATCCGACATTGCGGTGACGCGATTTGCGGGACAATGGGCGGATTTGGGAACCTGGAATACGTTGTGCGAGGCCATGACGGAATCGACGGTGGGTGAGGCGATTCTCAGCGATACCTGCCATAACGTGCACGTGCTCAACGAGCTCAAGATGCCGATTTTGTGCATGGGCTTGCGCGACGTGGTGGTATCCGCCAGTCCGGAGGGGATCTTGGTATCGGACAAGAAAGAATCCAGTTACATTAAGCCTTATGTGGATGCGCTGGATCGCGCGGTAATGTTTGCGGAAAAATCGTGGGGCAGCTTTCAGGTGCTGGACGTACAGCGGAGTAGCTTGACGATCCTGGTCACGCTGAACGCGGGGCATGGGATGAACTACCATTCTCATCGGTTGCGCGACGAGGTGTGGACGGTGATATCCGGCAGCGGCACGGCGATCGTGGACGGTGAACGCATACCGCTTGCGGTGGGACAGGTAATTCAATTGCCGCGCGGATGCCGCCACACGGTGGTGGCGGATACCGAGCTTCGGTTGATCGAGGTGCAGTTGGGTGACGAGATCTCGGTACACGATAAGCAGAAATACGAGGGGATCGTATGAAACAGGCGCAAGCGCGCTATGCGCAATGGATGGAAAAGGTAACGGATGCCACACTCGCCGCCGAGCTTGCGGAGATGGCGAATGATCCCGAACGGATACGGGAAGCGTTTGGCCGTGAGCTGGCTTTCGGGACGGGCGGATTACGTGGCTTGCTCGGTGCGGGCAGTAATCGGATGAACGTTTACACGGTCGCCAAAGCAACAAGCGGTTTGGCGCAGTATCTGCTGGATCGTTACACGGAGGAAATCCGCGTGGCGATTGGGTACGATTCCCGTATGCAATCGGATGTGTTTGCCAAGACGGCAGCAGCGGTGCTGCAGCAGCACGGGATTTGCGCGTTTCGGTTTGAAGAACTGATGCCGACACCGTGCTTGTCGTATGCGGTACGGCAGTTGGGGTGCCGAGCGGGGATCATGATTACCGCCTCGCATAATCCGGCGGTATATAACGGGTATAAGGTGTATGGCGAAGATGGCTGCCAGATCACCGATAAGGCGGCCGCCGCGATCACGTCGTTTATTGAAAAAGCGGATCCGTTTGCGTTATCACACGTGTCCGAAGCGGGGTTACCGATCGGAGAAGAGGTGTACCGTTCGTATCTGCAGCAGATCCGTGCGATCTCGTGCTTGAGCGAGGCACGCGATCTGCGCATCGTGTATACGCCGCTTAACGGTACGGGCCGTAAGCCCGTGACGGATGCACTTTCCCTGTGCGGCTTTACCGATGTAACGGTGGTGCCGGAGCAAGAGCTGCCGGATGGGCGTTTCCCCACTTGCCCGTATCCTAACCCCGAAGAACCCGAAGCGATGGCGCTCGGCGTTGCGTATGCGCAAAAAATCGAAGCAGACTTGGTGCTGGCAACCGACCCCGATTGCGATCGCGTTGGAGTGGCGGTGCGTGACCGAACGGGAGAATACCGTTTGCTGACCGGCAACGAAACCGGGCTGCTGTTGCTGGAATATGTATGCGAAAAGCACGTGCAAAACGGCACGCTGCCCCCACAGGCGATCTGCGTGAAAACCATTGTGACCACAGCTTTGGCGCAACAGGTGGCGGCACGGTACGGGGTCCAAACGGTGAACGTGTTGACCGGCTTCAAATATATCGGTGAGCAGATCGGACAGCTGGAAGCGTGCGGGGAAGCCGAACGGTATATATTCGGGTTTGAGGAAAGCTATGGGTATTTATCCGGCACGCACGTGCGGGACAAAGACGGTGTCAATGCGGCGGTGTTGATTGCCGACATGGCGGCGTTTTACAAGCAACGCGGCGAAACGCTGGTTGAACGGCTTGCAAGCCTTTATGCCACGTACGGATATTGCCTGAACACGTTACACACCTATCGGCTGGAGGGGGCACAAGGCCGTGAAACGATGCACCGCTTGCTGTGCCGTTTGCGGGAGTCACCGTGCCCTGCCGGTGTTGCGGTGACCGATTATCAAAACGGTGTGGCGCAGCTGCCGAAGGCCGACGTACTGCAGTTTGACGGTGACGGGTTTACGGTGGTGGTCCGTCCGTCCGGAACCGAGCCGAAGCTGAAGCTTTATACGTCGGTGACGGCCGAGGATCGCGAAACGGCGAGGGCGCGTGAGCAAAATATCGTGACGGCGTTTGAACAATTGTTATAACAGACTTTAACGGGTGAGCGAAATGCTCATCCGTTTTTTTGTTCTATCGGGACAGGCAGGTGCATAGGTATACACCAGGCGGAGGTGAGGGGATGGACGGATTTTTGGCGGCGGTTTCGCTGCTGCCGCAACCGCTTTCCTCGGTGCTGCGGCGGGTGTCACCCGCGGTGGCACACTCGGTGCAGGAGATCCGTTTGCGAGCGGGACAGGCCATTGCGCTGAGCATGGGCGGTGTGACATGGTTTGTGCAAGAGGATGGCTGCTTATCCGAAGTGGGCGGCGTGTCGTGCCGTGAGGACATGCTGCACGCCGCCGTGCAGCGATTATTACAATATTCCGTGTATGCGCATACTGAGGAGCTGCGGCGCGGTTTTGTGACGGCGAACGGGTGTCGTGTAGGGATTGCGGGAACGGCGGTTGTGGAAAACGGGGCGGTGACAAGCTACCGCGCGATTGATGCGTTGTGCCTGCGCGTGGCGCGTGCTCATCCCGATTGTGCACGGCCGCTTGCCGACATGCTGTGTGAGAACGGCACGGTGCACAGTGCGCTTTTGTGCGGGGAGCCCTCTGCCGGCAAGACAAGCCTGTTGCGTGATCTGGCGGTGCAGCTTGTGCGCAAGCGATGCGCGGTGACGGTGATCGATGAGCGCGGCGAGCTTGGCGGTGTGGGGCCGCTTGCGGGGTGTGACGTACTGCGCCACGTGCCCAAAGCGATCGGCATTGAGCAAGCGGTGCGGTGCCTGGCGCCGCAAGCGGTGTTATTGGACGAATTAGGGGATACAGACGAGATCGAAGCGGTGCGGGATGGCGCGCTGCGCGGGGTGCCCGCCATTGCGACGGTACACGGGCGGTCGGTGGGGGAATTGTTCCGACGGCGCGCATTGCGCGAAGCGCTTACGGAGCATGTGTTTGACTATGTTGCGGTGATGCACGGCCGAACAAAACCGGGGTGCATTGTGCAAATGATCCGAACGGAGGATGTGTGTGAAAGGGATCGGTGTGGTGTTGCTCATACTCACGGGGCTCGGCTTTGGGTGGGCGGCGAGGTACAGCCTGCACCGCCGCTTGACAGTAATACAGCAGACCGAGCAATTACTGCGATGCCTGGCAGAGCAGATCCGCTGCACGGCGGCGCCGATGAGTGAACTGCTGCGCACCTGCGCCAAACGGCTGGATTTTGCGATGCTGACCGATGCGGTGTCACGTTTGGGAACAGACGGTGAGTTTCGCGCGGCGTGGTCGGCGGCGGTGAAAGTGCAGCACGGCGCGGTGGCGTTGAGCGACGAGGAGCGCATGCTAATGACCGAAGCGATCGCGCTGTTGGGGACCAGCGACGTGACGGGCGAAATTCGCCATTGTGAACAGTACGCCGAGCGGTTGCACACCTGCTCGCAGCAGCGCGCCGAGGAGCTGCGCGTGCGGGGGCGGCTTTACGTGATGCTGGGATTGTGCGGCGGG
Source organism: Acutalibacteraceae bacterium (assembly GCA_045541305.1). Taxonomy (GTDB): domain Bacteria; phylum Bacillota; class Clostridia; order Oscillospirales; family Acutalibacteraceae; genus RGIG3009. The sequence goes on from JAZQIV010000013.1 coordinate 8,015, forward strand.
TGTGCGGTCGCGTTACTGTTGGTATAGAAAGGGACGACGAAGCATGGAAGTGGATCTCATTTTCAAAATTGCGGCGATCGGAATCATTGTGGCGGTGCTCAATCAAGTGCTGATCCGATCGGGGCGTGAGGAGCAAGCCATGATGACCACGCTTGCAGGGCTGATCGTGGTGCTGACCATGATCGTGACCGAGATCAGCGATTTGTTTCGCATGGTCAAATCGGTTTTTGGGTTATGAGTGGGATGACGATTGCGGCGGTGGTGGTGATCGCGGCGTTTTTGGCGGCGCTGCTGCGCCGTTCCCACCCCGAACAAGCCATGGCGGTGGCACTCGCGGCGGGGATTGCGGCACTGGCGGCGTTGCTGGGATACGTGTTGCCGCTGCTTCGCGATATCCGCCAAATGCTGCAGGAAAGCGGGTTGTCCAACGAATACACACAAATCTTGTTTAAGGCGCTTGGCGTCTGTTTGGTGACGCAGTTGGCGGCAGATGCCTGCCGCGATGCGGGTGAGCCCGGTATGGCGGCCAAGGCAGAGCTTGCGGGAAAATGGATGCTGCTCACGCTGGCGCTGCCGCTGTTTCAAAAAGTGGGGAGCATCGCGGTATCGCTGATCGAAAAGGGTGTTGTATGAAAACGGGAAAAACGGTGTGTTGCATTATCCTACTGTTGTTGCTTTTGGTTGGTCGGACAAGCGCTGCCACGGTGGAGGAGCTGTACCGTGAGCAATGGGAGGCAAGCGGCGGCGAAGAGCTGCTTTATGCCTTACCATCCGAAACGCGGGAGCTGCTGGATCGACTGAACATTACCGCACTGCCGCAGCTATCGAACGACAAAACCGAGCCGTCGCAATGGCTGCAGGTGCTGCGCACCATCACCATAAGCGTGGCGGCACAGCCGCTGGCAGCATGCGGTACGGTGCTGGGAATCGTGCTGATTTTTGCGTGGGTGGACGGGACGCGCCATGCCCTGCGGGCGGACGATGCCGTTTCGGTATTCGGTGCGGTTTGCTCGCTTACGGCGTGCGGAGCGATCATGCTGCCGCTTTCCGGCGTGATCCAGCAGGTGCGGGAGGCTATGACGTCGGTGGGGGTGTTCATGACGAGCTTTATTCCCGTGTATGCGGGGATATTGGTTGCGGGCGGGCAACCGTCGGCGGCGATCTCGTTTCAATCGGTGGTGTTTTATGCCGCGCAGCTGTTATCCTGGCTGGCGAGCGGGGCGATCGTTCCGCTGCTTTCGGTATCGCTGGCGCTGGGACTTACGGGGTCGCTGACACCGGAATTGCGGCTGGGACGTGTGGGAGCATCCATTGGCAAAGCGGCCACGTTTTTGCTCACGGCGGGGATGATGATCTTTACCGGTATTTTATCCATCCAAAGTCTGACGGGTGTCGCCGCCGACCGACTCAGCGATCGGGCGCTGCGCTTTTCCTTGGCACATTTTGTACCGATCGTCGGTGCTTCGCTCAGCGAATCGTTTGCCACCATTCGCGGTTGCTTGGGGGCGCTGCGCTCCACGATCGGCGGCTTGGGGATCGCCGCCACGGCGCTGATCGTGCTGCCGCCATTAGTCGCGTGCGTACTATGGAATCTGGCGCTGTCGCTGGGACAGACGGCGGCGGAGCTTTTTGGGCTGACCGCGTTTTCCGACCTGATGAAAACGGCGCACGGGGCGGTACGCTGCTTGATTGGAGTACTGTGCGTGTGCGGTATGCTGCTGACGGTGGCGATCACGGTGCTCACCGTAACGGGAGGTGGGGGCGCATGAGTGCGTTGCGCATGTGGAGTGTGGCTGTGTGCATGGCGGCGCTGGGGTGCTCTGCCATGCGGCTGTTGGCGCCGAAGGCCTGCGGGAAGGTGTTTGGATTGGTGGTGTCCTCGTTCTTCTTGTGCGCGCTGGTGCTACCGTTGTTGCACCTGCACGGCGCTTCACCGGATATTTCGTTTTTGCCGCCGCCCATGCAGCAAGAGCTTTTACAGGAGCAGGTGAACGAGCAGCTGAGCGAACAAGTGAAGCTGGCGGCGGAGGCGGTTGTACACGAAGCGATGTCGCTGCGCGGTGCGAAGGCAAAAAAAGTTGAGGTTGCGACGGATATTTCACAAACGGGCGGCATAATCATGGAACAAGTTACCATTTTGGTGGACAAACAAACGGTGCCGATCGCGGCCGTTGTGCGGGAGGTGTTGGAACGGCAATTGCAAACGACGGTTGTTATCAAAACGGAGGAGTGAAAACCATGCAGGAACGGATAAAACGGCTGAAAGAGCGGTTACACGGCGGCAAGGGACGCACGCTGCTGCTGGTATGCGGGTTTGTGGGGATCGCATTGCTGGCAATACCGGAGCTGATACCGAGGCAAAGCGCCGACACGGCGGTCACGGTGGACAGCGAAGCGTTCGTGAAGCAAACGGAAAGCCGCCTGACAGCGCTGATCGGTAACATGGACGGCGTAGGTAATTGCCGCGTGATGGTGACGCTGGAAAACGGCGTGGAGTACGTGTACGCCACCGAGGAGCGCCGTAATTCCGATCGTGAAGAGGATATCAGCGGTGACGATACGCGGCTGACACAACGTGACGACAACGAAACGGCGGCGATCCTTGTGGATACCGCAAACGGTCGGGAGGGACTGCTGGTCACTGAAATTCAACCCACCGTGCGCGGTGTGGTGGTCGTGTGTGACGGCGGCAACGATGAAGCCGTGCGCCGTCGCGTTGCCGAAGCGGTTGCGGTGGCGCTGAACATTTCGACAAAACGGGTTTGTATTACCAAATGACGGGGGACACTTCGTCGCATAAAGGAGAGAGAACGATGAAAAAATTTATCGGCAAAAAAACGGTGCTGCTTGGCACGCTGATCCTGGCGCTCGGCGTGGCGGTGTATCTCAATTATTTCTTCGGAACGGATGCGGGACTGTTCCCGACGGGCAACGATATTACCTCGCAGCAGCCCGAAGAGGACAAAACGCTGGGGGATGCGATCAACGTCAACACGGATCCTGCTAAGCCCACGGCGGAGGAATATTTTAAGCAAGCGCGGGACAGCCGCAAAACGGCACGCGAGGAAGCGGTTGCCACGGTGAAGGATCTGCTGGGTGACGTGAAAGCAACGGAGGAACAGAAGAAAACGGCGACCGCCGAGGTGATTGCGATCACCAAAGCGATCGAGCAGGAAAGCAACATTGAAAATTTAATCAAAGCCAAAGGCTATGCGGAATGTGTGGTGTACATTGCGGGAGATTCCTGCAACGTGGTGGTGCAAAGCGGCGATCTGACGGTGCAGGATACCGCTAAAATTTCGCAGATTGTTACCTCACAAGCGGATATTGCGGCACAAAATATTCACATTGTTACGGTAAAATAATAAAAAACAGTTGCTCTTCGGGGGCATTATGGTATATAATAGAGCCATAATGCAAAAGGAGGTCATCACAATGGGTGACAAAGGCTATCAAACTCCGGAAGGACGCTGCATTATTTCGGAAGAAGTAATCGCAACGATCGCCTCCACCGCAGCGGTTGAAGTACCGGGCGTGGCGGGCATGGCAACACGGCTGAAGGACCTGCGCGGATTGGTCGGCAACTCGGCTCTCAAATCCGTCAGCGTGGTGAACAACGAAACTGAGATCATTGTGGATCTGTATATCAACCTGAAAGAGGGCGTGCGCATCCCCGACGTTGCGGGTGAGGTACAGCGCGTTGTCAAAAATGAAGTGCAATCCATGACGGGTCGTCCGGTCACAAAGGTGAACGTGCATATTGCGGGCATCGTGCTGGAAGAGAAAAAGCCGGCTGAAAAGGACGGGAAAACAGAATAACGCGGATAAACCCTCTGCCGTGTGTAGGGGGTTTTCGGCTATAAAAAGAAAGGCATGTGTACGGTATGACGCGACGGGAATCCCGTGAAATGGCGTTCGTGTTATTGTTCGAAAAAAGCTTTTCGGACGCGACGCTGGAAGAAATTTTGGAAAACGCAGGAGAAGCACGCGAGTTGGTGCGTGACGCCTTTGCCATGACGTTGGCGGAGGGGGTCGTGGCGCATCTTGCGGAAATCGATGAGAAGCTTTCGGCGGCATCCCACAAGTGGAGCAAGGAACGCTTGTCGCGGGTGGCGCTTGCGATCCTGCGGTTGGCGATCTATGAGATCGTGTGGGAAACGGATATCCCGGTCAGCGTATCCATCAACGAAGCGGTGGAGCTTGCGAAGAACTACGGCGGTGATGCCGATGCATCCTTTATCAACGGCGTGCTGGGCGGAATTGCCCGTCAGCACGAAGGTTAACATGAGCTATTATATCGGGCTGGATACCAGCAATTATACGACCTCCGCCGCCGCATACGATGCAGCGACGGGGGCGCTTTGGCAAGTAAAACAACTTTTACCTGTCAAAGAAGGCGAAATGGGGCTTCGTCAGAGCGACGCGGTCTTTCATCACGTGCGGCAGCTTCCCGATTTGTTGGAACAGCTGTTTGAGCAGATCGGTCCCGATGCGGAGATTGCTGCAGTGGGCGTATCGGATCGTCCCATGGAAGCGGACGGTTCGTACATGCCGTGCTTTTTGGCGGGTGAGGGAACGGCGCGCGCGTTGGCGGCGGCGTTTCATCGCCCGTTATACCGCTTTACCCATCAGCAGGGCCACGTCATGGCGGCGTTGCACGGTGCCGAGCGCACCGCGCTGCGGCACGAGCCGTTTTTGGCGTTTCACGTATCGGGCGGCACTACCGAAGCGCTGCTGGTGCGGCCGTGTGCCGAATCGGTGATTTCGTGTACGTCGGTTGCCCGTTCGCTGGATCTGAAAGCCGGTCAACTCATTGACCGCGTGGGCGGCTTGCTGGGCTTATCGTTTCCCGCCGGCCCCGCGCTGGACAAGCTGTCGTTATCCGCCGAGGAGGTGCGTTTGCCGCGTCCGTCGATTGACGGTGCGTGCTGCCACTTATCCGGCGTTCAAAACCAATGCCGTCGCTTGTTGCAGGATGGCGCCGCCCCCGCAACCGTTGCGCGGTTTTGTTTGCGTAGCATAGAAGCGGCGCTGCGCCACATGACGGATGCACTGCGTGCGGAGCACGGGGCGCTGCCGGTGGTGTATGCGGGCGGTGTGATGTCTAACACGCTGTTGCGCGCCGCGTTGCAGGAAGCGTATGACGGCGTGTTCGCACCGCCGATCTATTCAGCGGATAATGCCGCGGGAATTGCGATCCTGACGGCGTTGCGCGCAGGAGGTGACGCATCGTGACGGTGATTACGGTCAGCCAGCTCAACCGCTACGTGCGCTCGCTGTTGGAAAGTGACGCACAGCTGGGGCAGGTCTTCATCAGCGGTGAGATCAGTAACTTTGTCAATCACTACCGTTCGGGGCATTTGTATATGTCGCTCAAGGACGAAAACGCCGTGGTGAAAGCGGTCATGTTCCGCTCGCAGGCGATGCAGCTGCGCTTTGTGCCGGAAAACGGCATGAAGGTAATTGCACGCGCACGGGTGTCCTTGTATGAAAAGGACGGTGCCTATCAGATTTATTTGGACGATCTGCAGCCCGATGGCGCGGGTGCTTTGCAGGTCGCGTACGAACAGCTCAAAGCCCGCTTGGCGGAGGAGGGGCTGTTTGACGAATCGCGCAAGCGCTCGTTGCCGCGGTATCCGCATTGCATCGGTGTGATCACGTCATCCACCGGGGCGGCGGTGCGTGATATTTTCAACGTACTGGGCAGGCGATACCCGCTTGCTAAAATTGTGCTGGCTCGCGTGCTGGTGCAGGGTGACGGCGCGCCCCCTCAGCTGGTTGCCGCGTTGCAGCGGTTTGAAGGTATGCGGCAGGCGGCGGCACCCGATACACCGGATGTGATCATCATCGGTCGCGGCGGCGGCTCGCTGGAAGAGCTGTGGGCGTTTAACGATGAGCGCGTGGCACGCGCGGTGGCAGCCTCTGTCATTCCGGTGATTTCGGCGGTCGGCCACGAAACCGACTTTACCATTTGCGATTTTGCAGCGGATCTGCGCGCTCCCACACCGTCGGCAGCGGCCGAATTGGCGGCGCCGGACGTGCGTGAGCTTTCGGAACGCATCCGCTTTTTGCACACGGCGGCGCAGCGCTCGCTCAGCAATGGCGTTGCGCGGCGTCAAACGGCACTGCGTGCTCTGATGCAGAAACGGTGCTTGACCTCGCCGCTGTATCCCGTGGAGGAACGCGCCATGCGGCTGGATCACACGGTCAAGCGCTTTTCCGCGGCCGCACACCTGGCGGTCACACGTGCGGATCGGCGGTTGGCGCAAGCGGCAGGAAAGCTGCACGTGCTGAGTCCCTTGCAGGTGATCTCGCGCGGGTATGCGCTGGTAGAAAATGAGAACGGCATTGTCCGTTCGGTTCACGATATTGCGCCCGAAGAAGCGGTGTCGGTTCGCGTGGCGGACGGCACGCTGCGCTGTCGGGTGACGGAAAAAGAGGTGCTTTCATGAAAGCGGAATTGACGTTTGAACAAGCCATGGAACGCTTGGAGGAGATCGTTTCGATTCTGGAAGGCGGCAAAAGCACGCTGGATGAATCGCTTAAGCTGTTCGAAGAGGGAACAAAACTGACCGCGTTTTGCTCGGAATCGCTCAAAACGGCGGAACAAACGATCATCAAACTGACCGGTGAGAACGGACAGGAGGAAGCCTAATGGCATTGTACAGTAAACAGTTGCAGCAGCATTTGCAAGCGGTGGAGACCGCCTTGCCGACGTTTTTGCCGCAGGGGGAGG
>JAZQIV010000014.1:0-12373 GCA_045541305.1 Acutalibacteraceae bacterium
AGTGAATAAAAACGACGCGGCGGCTCGTTTTTGCGACCCGACCCTTTTTGCTATAATTCAGCCAGCAGTTGATCGGAAAGGGTGCGGTATTGCGTCCAATCCATGGCGGTGCGGTAATGGGATTCGATGGTGCCGTGCACCGTTGCGGCTTGCTCCAGTGCATCAACAGCCCCCGTGATCGCATCGGTTGCGGCGCGGCGGCAAAAGGAAAGACGGCGCCGTTTGCGCTGTATGTACTCACTGTCGAGAAAGCGGGAAGCATGGATGCGGCGATACACGGGGAAATCCACCTTGTGCAGGCTGCTGGAGGTGAGAAAGCCTACTCCGACTGCGGGAAGCAACAGATGCTCCGGCCCGTCGTGCGGAAACAACGGGGACGGACAGGCAATGCACGTTTGCCCGTCGGTCACGGCGGCCGCGCACAGACGCTGCAGTAGGTAGCGTGCGGCGGTACCGTTTTCGTCCTGAATCACATAAAGGCGGGGGCACAAGGCTTGCACGGTGTCAAAGAAGGTCCACCAACCGTCCGGTGTGACAGCGCTTAAAAACCGCGTAACGGTTGTGCCCTCGGTTTCGGTTTTCTCCCATTCGGTTTGCGAGAAGCGCCGTACCAGGTGATCGATTTTTGAAAAATCGATGTGATCCTGCTCGGTACGGCGATTATCCGCAATCAGTGAAGCGGCTGTGGCCAGGTGCTGCCGTGCTTGCTCAAGCAGGATGCGTTTTTCTTCCAATAAGGTCAGCAAGGCAGGAAGCAGCGGCTGCAGCATGCGGTGGTTTAGACATTGTGAGAGCGGTACAAGCTGCTCGGCGGCTCCCCAACAAAGCGGTTCCAGCGTGTGCGGGGCGGTGGCATCCAGCATGACGGTTTTGAAAGCGGGAAGCCGTACGGCGTCCAACGAGGACGGATCGGAGGAACAGCAAAACACTTCGGCGCCCACATCGGACATGCCGTGCGTTTCGTACAGACGGCGCAGCAGGGTGGATTTCCCGGTGCCGGGGCCACCTTTGAGGAGATAAGCATACCAGCCATCGTGCGGGTCGTGCAGCGTGTGCTCCGTGCCGATATAGCCGTGTGGGGTCATACTGCCGAGAAAATAGCGGATGGGTGCATTCAAAACCGACATATCATCACTCCTTATGCTATCACCATACGCAAGGAGTGCTTGACCTGCTACCGTTTTTGGTAAAAATCGGCGGTGCCTTCGCGGATACCTTCCCGACGGATAACGTAGCGCAGGGTGGAAAAGAAGATATAGCAATCCAGCAAAAAAGAGCAGTTGTCAGCGTATTCGGCATCGTAGCGCGCTTTGCGATACGGCTGCAGCTCATCGCGGCCGCGAATTTGTGCCAGCCCCGTGATGCCGGGGCGCACGCGATCGGCGCCGTAGTGGCGGCGAAGACGCAACAGGTGGCGTTCCCGTTCGATGACGGGGCGCGGTCCAACAAAGCTCATATCGCCTTTTAGGACGTTTACGAGCTGCGGTAATTCGTCCAAGCTGGTTTGCCGCAAAAAACGGCCGATGGCGGTGATGTATCGCTGCGGCAGTTCCGCGGTGGCCAGATTGTGCGGCGTGGCGGTGAACATGGTGCGGAATTTATAAATGGTGAACGGTTTGCCGTAGCGACCGATGCGCGTTTGGCGGAAGATGATCGGGCCCTCGGAGTCGGCGCAGATAATGGCGGCGATCACGATAAAGATCGGGAAGCAGAGCGTTAAAAACAGAAGCGACAACACAATGTCCAGCAAGCGTTTGATGATGGTGTATACGATGTCGTTCGCCTCCCGAAACAGTTTCATTTTAGTATGTTCGAAAACACAAGGAAATTTTGCGGTATCGCATGGGTAAACATGAAAAATTTACCGATAAACGATAAATTTTTAAAAAAATCGGGGTTTGCACAGCAAAAAAACAGCTGCTTTTTAGTGCACATTAAACAAAATATGTTAAGGGCGTTTGTATAAAATCGGTCGGCCCTACAGATTTTTTTGGGTTCATTCAAAAGGTCTTGATTTTTGATTTTGGGGGTAGTATAATGCATTTCGGTGAGGAGAGCGGCCGGTTCGCCAGCCCTCACGAAAGACTGCTAAAGTACGAAAAGGAGGAGACCATATGCGTGACGTTGTTGCTTTGCGTGTACACACCAGCAACGCCAAAAGCGGTGGCTATTCTTCGATCAAACGTTGTTTAGATGTTTTCTTTTCTTTGATGTTTATCATTGCGTTGTCCCCGGTGATGCTGGTGGTTGCCGTGCTGTCGGCAATCGACACCAAAGGTTCTCCGATCTTTGTGCAGGATCGCATGGGTCGCTTTGATACCCCCTTCAAAATTTACAAGTTCCGTACGATGAGTGTACAAGCTCCCGCTAATGTGGCAACCCACAAGCTGCAAGACGCGGACAAGTACATCTCCCGCATCGGTCATCTGCTCCGCAAGATGAGCTTGGACGAGCTGCCGCAGCTTTTCAACGTGCTCAAGGGTGATATGAGTTTTGTCGGTCCTCGTCCGGTTGTGTTGTCCGAGCGTGATCTGCTCCGTATGCGTCATCGCAACGGCGCGAGCCGTGTTCGCCCCGGCATCACGGGCTTGGCACAGGTGAGCGGTCGCGATACCGTAACGGTTGCCGAAAAAGCGCGTTTGGACAGCGTGTACGCAAAGTCCTATTCGTTAAAAGAAGATGTGTCCATTTTGGTGAAAACCGCGATGCAGGTGGTACATTCCGAAGGCATCGTAGAGGGCGCGAATGAAGCGATCTCCGCGCCGGAAAAAGCCAGACACACCGCATAAGAACAAACGAAAAGGTTACGGGGTTTGCTTGCAAGCGAACCCCGTATTTAATCGTTTATAAGGAGGCTATTATTATGAGTGAATGTACACACGATTGCAGCACGTGTTCGCAAAAATGCAGTGAACGTGAGCAGGATTTGCATGCGAAGCTCAACGAGTTCAGCAGTGTGAAAAAGGTAGTGGCGGTCAGCAGCGGCAAAGGCGGCGTTGGTAAATCGTCCGTGACCTGCTTACTGGCTGTGATGATGGCACGCCGTGGATACAAGGTGGGTGTGCTGGATGCCGATATTACCGGTCCTTCCATCCCGCGTGCATTTGGTATTACCCAGAAAGCGCAGGGTGCGGATATCGGTATTTTGCCGGCGGAAACGCACATGAATATCAAGGTGATGTCCATTAACCTGCTGCTGGAGGACGAAACTCAGCCTGTTGTATGGCGTGGGCCCGTGCTTGCCGGTGCGGTGACGCAGTTCTGGACCGACGTGGTCTGGGGCGATTTGGATTTCCTCTTTATCGATATGCCTCCCGGAACGGGCGACGTGCCGCTGACGGTTTATCAGACGTTGCCGGTGGATGCGACGGTGGTGGTATCCACCCCTCAATCGCTGGTGCAAATGGTGGTGGGCAAAGCCAAAACCATGGCGGATCTGTTGAACATCCCGGTTGTTGGTTTGGTGGAAAACATGAGTTATTTGCGCTGCCCCGATTGCGGTAAGCAGATCACCTTGTTTGGTGAAGAAAACGGTTTGGATGAAGCGGCGAAGCAGATGAACATCCCGCTACTTTGCAAGCTGCCGATCGATGCCGAGGTATCCCGCTTGTGCGATGTCGGCGAGATTGAACGCGTGGTGTGCGAGGAGATCGCGCCTGCCGTGGATGCTGTGGAAGCACTGCTGAAATAATTGGATACACAAAGAAAGAGAGCTCTGCAAATGCAGAGCGCTCTTTTTGCTTTTGAAATTAACCTTGATAGGTTGTGATATCAATACCGGTGATGATGACTGCGGTGGTGGGTTTATCGTTGGAATCGGTTTCCACGGCTGCGATGGCATCCACCACGTCCATGCCCGCGAAGACTTGACCGAAGACGGTGTGACCGCCCGAACGGCGCCATGCGCCATCCAAATGCAGGTTACCGCCGTTCTTTGTGTAGAGGTCCCACACTTCCGGGGACGGAGCGAGATCGGCAGAATTGGGGGCATAGGTGCTCAGCACGGTTTCCCAAGTGCCGTACTGCGCTTCGACGGAGGCTTTGCCGTAGGTGTTGACCAGTTGGTCATATTCTTCTTTCAGGCTTTTTTCGTTCGCCGCGCAAGACTCTTTGTAGGCATCCAGCGTGGTGTAGGATTTGGTGAACGCTTCGGCGCCGCCTTGGTTAATGAAGAACTGGCTGCCGTTGGTGTTGACACCGGAGTTTGCCATGGCAAGTGAGCCGCGCAGATTGAGAAGCTTTTGATCGAATTCGTCCTCAAAGCTGCCGCCCCAGATGCTTTCGCCGCCGGCGCCGGTGCCTTTCGGGTCACCGCCCTGGATCATGAAATCCTCCATCACGCGATGGAACGTGAGGTTATTGTAATAGCCGTTTTTGGCATGGGTTACAAAGTTCTGCACCGCCTTGGGTGCGGCTTCGGGGAAGAAACGGATGGAAATATCGCCCATGGAGGTGTGCATGACGGCAATTTGATCGCCGACCGCAGGCAGTTCCAATTGAAAACCGACCGCTTTATCGGGATAGGCCGTTTTGACGTTATTGGCGGTGGGTTCCGCTTTGCCGCAAGCCGCCAGACTTGCGCACAAGAGGAGGGACAAACAGGCGCACAACAGTTTCCGCATTAGGCATACTCCTTTATTTCAATGGATTCGATGATGACATCGTCGAGAGGACGATCCTGTGCGTTGGTTTTGACAGCCGCGATCTCATCCACAACGCTCATGCCATCGAACACCTGACCGAACACGGTGTGGTGATAATCGAGGTGCGGGGTGCCGCCGTTTTCACGGTAGGCTTCCTCGGCTTCGGCGGGGAAATAATTGCGCAGGTCCTGCATTTGGCTCAGCAGCTGCGGATGCACCGACGAGGCTTGCACAATGAAGAACTGGCTGCCGTTGGTGCCGGGGCCGGCGTTTGCCATGGACAACGCGCCGCGTAGGTTGTGCAGCGCGGGATCGAATTCATCCTTGAACGGGGTGCCCCAGATGCTTTCGCCGCCGCAACCGGTACCGGTCGGATCGCCGCCTTGGATCATGAAATCCTGGATGACGCGGTGGAAGATCAAGCCGTTATAGTACCCGTTTTGCGCGTGGGTGACAAAGTTTTCCACCGCTTTGGGGGCTCGTTCACCGAACAAGCGCAGCGAAATATCGCCGTGATTGGTGTGCATGACGGCGATTTGTTCGCCCGCCTGCGGTTTTTGTAACTGATTCATATCACACATTCTCCTTAATATGCCTTGCCCCAGACCACCATGGTCTTGGCGGGCTTGCCGCAGCAGACACAGGTATCGGTGATCTGCTCTTGCTCAAACGGCATGCAGCGGCTGGTGACACCGGCGACCTCTTTCAGCTTGAGCTCGCACGCTTCATCGCCGCACCACATGGCTTTGATGAGGCCCGGTTGCTCGTCGGCCGTTTTTTGCATTTCCTCCATATTTTTGACGGTGAAGGTCATGCTCTCGCGGCGAGCGAGGGCTTTTTCATACAGACCGTCGTGCACGGCTTGCAGCAGCTTGGGAATTTTGGTTTCGAGTTCATCCAGCGATACCACGGTTTTTTCGCGGTTGTCGCGGCGAACCAGCACGCACTGGTTGTTTTCGATATCGCGCGGACCGATCTCCAAACGGAGCGGCACGCCTTTCATTTCGTATTCGGCAAATTTCCAACCGGCGGAGTTGTCCGAATCGTCCACCTTAACACGTGCGACGGCGGACAAACGATCGGCGAGTTCACGCGCTTTGTCCAGCACGCCGGGCTTGTGCTGCGCGATGGGGAGGATTACAACCTGCAACGGTGCGACGGCGGGCGGCAATACCAGGCCGTTATCGTCGCCGTGCGTCATGATGATGGCACCGATGATACGGGTGGACATACCCCACGACGTTTGGTGGGGGTATTGTAAGCGGTTGTCGCGATCGGTGAACTGGATGTCGAACGCGCGGGCAAAGCCATCGCCGAAATAGTGGCTGGTGCCGCTTTGCAGCGCTTTGCCATCGTGCATCATGGCTTCGATGGTGTAGGTGGCTTCGGCACCTGCGAATTTCTCTTTGTCGGTTTTGCGACCTTTGACCACCGGAATGGCGAGGGATTGCTCACAAAAATCGGCATACACGTTGAGCATGCGCTCGGTTTCTTCCAGCGCTTCCTCAGCCGTTTCGTGCATGGTGTGACCTTCCTGCCAGTAGAACTCCATGGTGCGCAGGAACGGACGGGTGGTTTTTTCCCACCGCACGACCGAGCACCATTGGTTGTACAGCTTGGGCAGATCGCGGTATGAGTGAATGATATCGGCATAGTGTTCGCAGAAAACGGTTTCCGAGGTGGGACGAACACACAGTCGCTCCTGCAGCTTTTCGTCACCGCCGTGCGTGACCCACGCCACTTCGGGTGCAAAGCCTTCAACGTGGTCCTTTTCCCGCTGTAAGAGACTTTCGGGAATGAACATCGGCATCATGATATTCTCATGACCGAGCGCTTTGAAGCGGGCATCCAGATCGTTGCGGATGTTTTCCCACAACGCGGTGCCGTAAGGGCGCACGATCATGCAGCCGCGCACGCCGGAATAACTGGCAAGCTCGGCTTTTTTGACAACGTCGGTGTACCACTGGGCAAAGTTTTCTTCCATGGAGGTGATGGCTTCCACCATCTTTTTGTTATCAGCCATAGTGTGGTGATCCTTTCGGGATAATTATTTTTGTTCTTTGTCTTTGGCGAATTTGTTTAAAATATTCACGGCCAGCATGATGAGCAGCATCACAGCAAAAATGCCGACCATGCCGAGCAACATAAGCAATAGAGCATTTTGAATGGGTGTCATATTCATTTCCTCCTTTAAGCGCCGATGAGTTTCGGAACAACCGTCAAGATGATACCGCCCGCCACGACCGAGCCGATCTGACCGGCCACGTTCGCACCGACTGCGTGCATGAGCAGGTGGTTCTGGTTATCTTCTTTGAGTGCCATTTTCTGGATAACGCGTGCCGACATCGGGAAGGCCGAGATACCGGCACCGCCAACCATCGGATTGATCTTTTTGCCTTCCGGCAGGAAGATGTTGAGGAATTTCGCGAACAGCACGCCGGCGATGGTATCGAACACAAAGGCGACCAAGCCGAGTGCCATGACGATGATGGTATCCAGTTTGACGAAGTTTTCCGCTTTCATACTGGCCGAGATCGACAGACCCAGCACGATAGTGATGAGGTTGGCAAGCGAGGTTTGCGCGGTTTGGGACAGGTTATCCAGCTTAAGGCATTCGCGCAGCAGGTTACCGAACATCAGCATACCAACCAGCGAAACGGATTTCGGTGCGATCAGACCGGCAATAACCGTTACAACGATGGGGAACAGGATGCGGGTTTTGCGGGACACGGCAGCCGGGTTGTACGACATGTGGATCATACGCTCTTTTTTGGTGGTGACCAGCTTAATGGCGGCCGGCTGAATGATCGGAACCAGCGCCATATAAGAATAAGCAGCGACCATGATGGCGGGCAGCAACGGCGTTTGCAGAACGTTGGCGACCAAAATGGCGGTCGGGCCGTCGGCAGCACCGATGATACCGATGGAAGCGGCATCCTTGAAATCATAACCGAGCAAGGTCGCCACGGCAACCGTGAGGAAAATACCGAACTGTGCGGCACCGCCGAACAGGAACATTTTGGGGTTGGACAGCAGCGGGCCGAAATCGATCATGGCGCCGATACCGATAAAGAGGATCAGCGGCAGGGCTTCAGAGGCTTCGATACCAACCTTGAACAGCCAGTCAATGATGCCTTCCGATCCGTCGGCTGCTTGTCCGATTGCGCCGGAGAACGGCAGGTTGACGATGATGGCGCCAAGGCCCATCGGCATTAACAGGGAAGGCTCAAAGTCTTTGGCGATAGCAAGCCAAATCAGCAGACCGCCGACGGCAAGCATCACCAGGTTTTTCCAACCACCTGCATCGGTGACGAAAAACGCTAGGCTTTCCCACAGAAACTCAAAATGTTGCAGCATGATAGGTTCGCTCCTTCTGAATGATATACATACCTATTTATTATATAAAAAATATTTCCATATTTCAACACCGGAATGTACTTTTTTCAAAAAATGTTTCGGAGATGGAAGGAAATAAGGGTTGACGAAAGAGAGGGGATGGCGTATAATCATAATAGATTGTTGTGCGGTTTCGTAGCCGCAAAAATAATGCGTAACGCAAGAAGGGATGTTTCTTCTATGCAGGAAATGGACGTAAGGCTCCTGTTTGGGGTGCTGATGTCACGAATGAAATGGATCATTGCCAGCGTGGCGATCGGTGTAGTGCTGTTCGCGATGTATGCGTTTTTGTTTGTGCCGGAACAGTATACCTCGTCGGCACTTTTGTATGTGCGTAACATGGCGACCGATACGCAGGCCAACAGCGCGACCACCGGTAACCTTTCGGCTTCGGAATATTTGGCGAACAACTATGCGCAGGTCATGAAAACCGAAAAAGTGGTGAACCATGCGTTGGCTCAGATGAACGGGGAAGTGACTGCCGCTGAAATGCGCAGCATGGTGTCCTCGTCGTTGATTTCGGATACCGCGTTGCTGAAGGTTTCCGCCAGCTTTGAAGATGCGGCGATTGCGCAAAAGGCTTGCAACGCCATGGCGAAATCGCTTTCCGAGATGTTTGCCACAGTGACCGGTGAGGTTTCTTCCGCCAAGGTGGTGGAGGATGCTTCCAAGGCTGTTAAAACCGCTCCGAACGTGGTGCGCAATGCCTTGCTGGGTGCGCTTGTCGGTTTGGTGGTGTCGGTCGTGATAGTACTGTTGCGCGAGTTCCTGGATAATACCATTCGCGATAAAGAGAGCCTGCAGATTCAGTTTGACGTTCCCGTGTTGGGGGAGATCCCCAGTTTTACACAGGCAGGGAAGGGGGACAAGCGCCATGCGTAATGTGAAAGGTAAGAAAAACCAGAGCACGGAAAGCCGCCCGATTGCGACGACGTTCCAGATCGTTGAGGCGTATAAAACTGTCCGTACCAACCTGTTGTTTGCATTGGCGCCGCACGAGCGGAAGATCGTGCTGTTTTCCAGCGCGGAGCCGAATGCCGGCAAAACCACCGCTTCGTCCAACGTGGCGATCACGATGGCACAGACCGGTGCGCGGGTTCTGTTGATGGATGCCGACCTGCGTAAGCCGTCGCAGCACAAGACCTTCCGTGTGAAAAAGCACAACGGCTTGTCCCGTATTTTAACGGGCGAGCTGACGTTTGAAGATTGTGTGTGCCGCGAGGTGGCACGCAACGTGGATCTGCTTCCCAGCGGCTCGCTGCCGCCCAACCCTTCCGAGTTGTTGGGTTCGGAGGCGATGGAGCGTTTGCTGGATTTGGTGATCGCCCAATACGATTATGTATTTATTGACACACCGCCGCTGTGCGTGGTATCGGATTCGCTGGTGCTTTGTGACAAGACAGCCGGTATTGTGCTGATTACCCGCCAAGGTCAGACGACGTACGATGAGCTGCGGCGCGCGATCGATAATATCAACGACGTGCACGGGAATCTGTTGGGTGTTGTGATTTCCGATATGAAGGATTCACACCGTCCGTACGGACATTATGAGCGCTATAAATACTACAAAGCGCGCGACTATTCGTATACACAAACATCTGAAGGTTAACGTGAAAGCGAACTGTATCGTCCCCCGGTGCGGTTCGTTTTTCATACTATACGAGGGCAAAAGGGAGTATCCTAAATGGGCAAGAGCAATGATTCTCTGCGCATGCGGTTGTCACGCGTGCGAGAGGTTTGTATGGTGCTGCTGGATATCGTATTGGTTGCCGGCAGTGCGTTTGTGATGTATTGGTTGTCCACACAAAGCGATGCGGGATATTTTGTGAAGGTTTCCGGCGGTATTGCGGGCTACGTGGAAGGACAGTTCGCGTTACTGAGTGTTTGCATTTTGATCAGCATGGTGCTGTTTAAGACGTATGCCAGCTTGTGGCGATATGCGATGAGCCGGGAATATCTGGCGTTGTTTGAGGCAGGGCTGACGGGATATGTGCTGTATCTTGTGGCATCCGCTGCGTTATACCACGTGGCGCCGCCTGCCATCCCGATGCTGTTTTCCACCATGGTGCCGGTTTTGCTGATGTTGGTGGTACGACTCAGCTATCGGCAGTACCGCGAGTGGCGTATCAAAAATCGCGTGGCGCATAACACCACGGCGGCGATCATTGTTGGTGCAGGCGACGCAGGTGTGATCCTGCTTAACGAAATGAACCGGACTGCGAATAACACGTACCGTCCCGCCTGTATGGTGGACGATGATCCGCTCAAAATCGGTAAACAGATTCAAGGCGTGCCGATCGAAGGCCCGGTTGAAAAGCTGCCGGAAATCGTGAAGCGGTACGGCGCACGGGCGATATACGTTGCTATTCCGTCCATGAACGAAAAGCGCACGCAGGAGATCTTACAGATCTGTGTGCCGCTCAACTGCCACGTGCGGCTGCTGCCGGATATGCTGGCTTTTTCGCCCAGTGCGGACAAGCCGCTTTTGAAAGCGGCGCGCGAGGTGCGTATTGAAGACCTACTTGGACGGGCACCTGTGATGGTGCGGGACGAAAAGAGCGAGGCGTTCTTGCGCGACAAGGTTGTGATGGTGACCGGCGGCGGCGGTTCCATCGGCTCGGAGCTGTGCCGACAGATTGCGCGGCAAAAGCCGGAACGCTTGATAATCGTGGATATTTATGAAAACAATGCCTACGATATTCAGCAGGAACTGCGCTATGCGTTTGGGGATAAGCTGGATCTGCGCGTGGAGATTGCTTCGGTGCGCGATGAACATAAGATCAACCGTTTGTTCGAACGGTATCATCCGCAGATTGTGTTCCATGCGGCGGCACACAAGCACGTGCCGTTGATGGAGGGTTGTCCCGAAGAGGCGATCCGCAATAATGTGTTTGGCACCTATCACGTTGCCAAGGCGGCGGATAAGTACCAAGCGGAGAAGTTTATTCTGATTTCGACCGATAAAGCGGTGAACCCCACCAACGTGATGGGCGCCTCCAAGCGGTTGTGCGAAATGATCGTGCAGGGCATGAGCAGCAAAAGCAAAACCATCTTTGCGGCGGTGCGGTTCGGTAACGTGTTGGGGTCTAACGGTTCGGTGATCCCGCTGTTCCAGCGGCAGATCGCGCACGGTGGGCCGGTGACGGTGACAGACAAGCGCATTATCCGCTATTTCATGACGATTCCGGAAGCGGCGCAGTTGGTGCTGCAATGCGGTGCCATGGCGGATCAATCGGAAGTGTTTGTGCTGGATATGGGCGAACCGGTGAGCATTTTAGAATTGGCGGAGAATATGATCCGTTTGTCCGGCTACACACCGTATGCGGATATTCAGATTGAAGAAACCGGGCTGCGTCCGGGCGAGAAATTGTACGAAGAGCTGCTCATGCGTAGCGAAGATCTGCACGTGACGGACAACAAAAAGATCTTTGTTGAGCATCAAAAGGAGCCGGTGACGGCAGCAGAACTGAAAGACAAGCTGCGCGCATTGGATGCGGTGCTGACCACGGATTCTAAGGAGAAGATCGTGGCGGTGATGAAGCAGTTAGTACCGACGTACAAGAGCCCTGAGGAGATCAACTCCAAAGCTATCGCGGATTTGGATTACGCGACGGCGGTCACAAAAGGATAAAGAGAATTGCGCAGCGGCACGTCCCAAACGGGGCGTGCCGCTTTTGTGTGCGAGGACATGCAAAAAAGAAAGAAACTCTGCATATAGTGTTGTCGAAGAAAGGATGGCGGTGCAGAGTGTTCTGGGAATTGTTGCAATCGGTTTCGCGCGTGTTTTTCATGGCGTTGCAGGTGGTGAACAGCGGGTCGTTTCCGCACCCGCTGTCGGCGGCGGAGGAACACGAGTGTCTGGTGGCATTTCACGAGCAGGGGGACATGGCGGCACGCAACCGTTTGATCGAGCACAATCTGCGGTTGGTGGCGCACATTATCAAGAAATACTACAACACCGTGCGGGATCAGGATGACTTGATTTCGATTGGTACCATGGGGTTGATTAAAGCCATCAACACGTTTGATTATACCAAGGGCGTGCGGCTGGCAACGTATGCTTCGCGGTGTGTGGAGAACGAAATTTTAATGCATTTTCGCGCGAATCGAAAAATCGCGCATGAAGTATCAATTATGGAGCCCATTGAAACCGATAAAGAGGGACATACGCTGACGCTGATGGATGTGATTGCCGCCGAAGATACGATTTTGGAGGATCTCGATCTCAAGATCAATGCGACGAAACTATATCGCTACATGGAAGAAACGCTCAGCGAGCGCGAAAAGGAGATACTGCGGTGGCGATACGGGCTGATCGGTGAGCCGATGACACA
>JAZQIV010000015.1:0-14434 GCA_045541305.1 Acutalibacteraceae bacterium
GAATCATCCACAAAAACGCCTCTCCCCCGATGGGGCAGTGGCTTTTCTTATTTGAATATTTTCGCGTAATAATCTTTTTTGAGAATCAAGTCGGCGTAGGTAAACTTGCGGCGCACCACAGCGGAAACGGTTTTGACGTAATCCTCCGCCACCGTTACACCCTCGTTTGCGGTGAAGGTGCCGCTTTGGCTGTCATACCGACCGTAATCCGTGATCCAGCTGCGGTTGGAGAAGCAAACCAACGACGGCGCATCGGATAAGAAATCGCGCCCGATCAGCAAGCGGGAATCGTAATCCAACCCAAACAAGTTGCACAGCGTGGGCAATACGTCGATGCTGTATGTCGGTTCATCGATCACGATGCTTTCCAATCCTTTGTGCCACAGAATCAGCGTGTTGCGGTATTTCTCGAAAGTGGAGGACGTATCGTGCCCCGCGAGTTCGCTGTAAAAATCGGGCTGATTTTTCTGCTGCAAGCCGTAAGGATAGTGATCCGCCGTGACCACGATCACCGTGTCCTCTGCAATCCCGCGTGCTTCCAAATTGTCCAGAAGTTCTTTTACCATCAAGTCCAATTCGATCTGACACGCCAAATACGCCTTGACCTCCGCGGATTCGTACGGCAGATCCATCACCTTATCTTGATGATATTTGGACATGGTATTACCCATGAACGTATACAGCATGTGACCGCTGACGGTCAGGTAATACGTGTGGAACGGTTGCTCGCTATCCATGTAATTGGCCGCGGTGGCTTTTGCCATCAGATAATCGGAATTCGGCCACCGCGTTTTGGTGTTCGTACCCGGAAAATACGTGGAATAATCCAACGTAAGGCCGTTGCCGATGCCTTGGTACTTATACCCCAAATTCGGGTGCGATTTATCACGTCCGTAATACGTATACGTGTGGTTGTGATATGCCTGCGTGTTGTACCCCTGCGCTTTGAGCTGATTACCCAGCGCAAACGGCATGTACCGATCCGCCGAATATTCCATGCTGTGCACACCCGTGGCGGGGATGAGACCGAGCAGGCTGGTATATTCCCCGTCTGAGGTAGACACGCCCCAACCGGGCGTGTAGTAATTGGTGCATTGGATACCCTCGTGCGAGAGCTTATATAACGTCGGCGTCAGCGTTTCGCTCACCGCATACGGCGAGAACCCTTCCGCCACAATGAAAATCAGGTTTTTTCCCTTGAACTTGCCCGTGTACTCGTTTTCCTTGGTGGGGGTGATCGAAGCAAAATACTCGTGCATGGACTTGAGGCTTTTATCGGTTTCCGCCTGCGCCAATTGCTCAAAATCCAGCGAATCGATCACGTTATCACCATACACGATCGGCTCGGGCTCCGGATCTTTGTCTGTCGGCACTTGCTCGGGTAACGAGGACGCATCGCCATCCACGTCGATATCCGTACCGAAAATCAAGTATTTCAGATCCAAGCGCATGGTGGTAGCCACACCAAACGTTTGCATGGAGGAATCCGCCGCAAATTCTTTGGTATACAAGTGTGCAGGGCTGACGTCACCTTTTGTCAACAACAGTGTGATCACCACCGCCAGCGCATGCAGCACCACAACGGCACCTGCGGTGACACCTTTCCCTGCCCGCGGGATACGGCGCGCAGGCGCGATGCGTTTCCCCATCACCAAGTACACCACAAACGGCACCCACATGCACAAAATAGCCGGCAGGTTGCGGAAAATGGAAAGGAAAATATCCCGCCAGAACTGCATCACCTGGCCAACGTTTTGCACCGAATACAGAATATAAAACGTGCTGAACACGCCGTAATACACAATTTGCGAGCTGTACACCAGCGCTGCGAGCCCCAGCAGCACGCAGCACAGCACGTGGTTGAGCCGTTCGGAGCCGAACGTGCACATCAAAAAGCACACGAGCGCCAGCGGCAGCGTAAATAAGAGCGTCAACACCAAACCAATGCCGAAAAACGGGCGCAGGATACACGCGCGGAAAAGAAACTCCATCCATAAAAACGAAACCGCGAAAAACACCGCCAGCATCAACGGCGATACTTTTTTCGCTGTTGCATCCGTCCGAGCATGTTTCATGCTACCACATACCTTTCTGTCGTTTCTTGTCAATATTTGACACCAGTATACCATATTTTATCTCAATAATCCACACAAATTTTATTCTTCTTGGTGTGTTGACGGCAACCCCAAGTTGTTTTATAATACAAATAATACTGTTTGCGAATTTTTGGCAAACCGTTCAAAGACTGTTCATACACAGCTTTCGTTTTCTGCTACACTAAAAATGGAATAAAAGGAGGCATGCTGTGTGGATGTAACCAAAATCATGGTCGTGGATGACGACACCAATATATGCGAGTTACTGCGCTTGTATCTCAGCAAAGAAGGGTTTGAGCCCATTGTGGTCAACGATGGCGAAGAAGCCGTGGCACGGTTCGACACGGACAAACCAGATTTGATTTTGCTGGATATCATGATGCCGCGCCTGGACGGCTGGCAGGTTTGCCGTCGGATTCGCAAGAAATCCGATTGCCCCATCATCATGCTCACCGCCAAGGGCGAATTGTTCGATAAGGTGCTGGGTTTGGAGCTGGGCGCCGATGATTATATCGTCAAGCCGTTTGAAACCAAAGAGGTGATTGCCCGCATCAAAGCGGTGCTGCGCCGCGCGGGTCTGGATAAAAAAGAGCAAACCAAAGAAGTATCCTACGACAAGCTTTATATCAACATGGAAAACTACGAACTGCGCGTTAACGGCAAGCAGATCGATACCCCGCCCAAAGAGATGGAACTGATTTATCATCTTGCCAGCAATCCGAACCGCGTATACACCCGCGATCAATTGTTGGACGAGGTATGGGGCTTTGAATATTATGGCGACAGCCGCACGGTGGATGTACACGTCACACGCCTGCGCGAAAAGCTGGACGGCGTTTCCGAAGAGTGGACGCTCAAAACCGTGTGGGGTGTCGGTTATAAATTCGAGGTAAAGCAAAACCATGTTTAAGAGTGTTTTTTCAAAATACTTTACCGTCATTGCCGCCGTTATTCTTTCCGCGTTCGTGTTGTTGGCGGGTGTACAAACCTTGTTCGCACGGCGATATTGGGTACGGGACAAAGAAGAGCTGCTTACAAACCACGCCGCGAACATTGCGGGCTTTGTTGCCGAAAACTCGTTTGAAGCCTTTCCCGATGCTTCGGGTTCTTCGTATTACATTCCCGCCGCCATGACCCCCACGCTGGCGCGCTTGGCAGAAGCGTTTGACGGCAACGCCCTTGTGGTGGATACCGATTTTCGCATTCTGCTTTGCTCGGACGGGTCGGCTTGCCCGCACATCAAGCAGGAATTGCCCATAACGGTGCGCACCGGCTTGCGAAACGGACCGTTGTTTTTGGTCAGCCGTTTGGGCGATCTGTATGACGAAGCACAGTATTGCTCCGGCACAACCCTTGTGAAAAACAATACCGTCATCGGTTACGTGCTTGTCACCTCCCCCGCAACGGAATTGCTCAATTACATCATCGAATACATTCAAATCTTTTTGATTTCCGGTCTTTCCATTTTGATCGTTTCCTTCATTGTGCTGTATCTCATGACGTATCGGTTGGTACGCCCGCTGCGGCAAATGGCGGTCGCCACGCGACGGTTCAGTCAGGGCGATTTTTCGTACCGTGTGCCGGTGCGCGGCAAGGATGAAGTGGCGGAGCTGGCCGCCGCACTCAACGGCATGGCCACCACGCTGTCCTCCACCGAGGCAATGCACCGCAGCTTTGTAGGCAACGTATCGCACGAGCTGCGCACGCCCATGACCACCATTTCCGGCTTTATCGACGGCATTTTGGATGGCACCATCCCGGCAGAACGGCAATCCGAATACCTGCGCATCGTGTCCGAGGAAACCAAGCGACTTTCCCGCTTGGTGAAATCCATGCTGGATCTTTCTCGTATCGACAGCGGGCAGCTGAAGCTTTCTCCCTCATCTTTCGATTTAACGGCGCTCGCGTGCAACACGCTGGTTTTATTTGAAAACCGCATTGAAGAAAAGCACCTTGCCATTGAGGGAATCGACACCTGCTCACCGCAATTTGTCACCGCAGACTATGACCTACTGCAGCAGGTCGTGTATAATTTGCTGGATAACGCCGTAAAATTTACACAGGAAAACGGCAAAATTCGTCTGCTCATCTTCCGCCAGGAGGAACGCACGTACTGCACGGTGCGCAACACGGGCCCCGGCATCCCCGCCGCCGAGCTGCCGCACATTTTCGATCGATTTTATAAAAGTGACCGTTCCCGCGGTCTCGATAAAGCAGGCACGGGTCTGGGACTGTATATTGTAAAAACGCTGGTGGATCTGCACCACGGCGAAATCACGGTTTCCTCCCGCGAAGATGAGTTTTGTGAATTCACGTTTTGGCTGCCCGATGTGCCGCATTCACATAAAACGTAACAAATGTTCAACAAATCGACACAATCGCACGCTATAATCGCATCATGAACACTTGCACAGAAAGGTGTGTTTCCTTTATGGATGAATGGTATCAATCCCCCTCGGAGCAACCCACTCCCGAGCAACCCACCGAACCGGTGGAACAGCCGACAGAACAGCCCGCCGAGCCGGTAACGCCGCCCGCCCCGTACGATCCGTACGGTTGGAGCACCGCGCCGTCCTCGGAAGAGCCGACACAACCCGAACCGGTGGAGCGGCCGCAAACACCGACCTCACCGTACGATTGGATGCCGCCAAAAGAACCGCAAAAGCCGAAAGTGAACGGCACCAAAATCGCGCTGGCAGTGGTCAGCGTGCTGTGCGCGATCATCATTGCGGCATTATCCGGTGCCGTGGTAATGCTGTATCGCAACGGCGGGCGTCTGTTCCCCGATACCGATACGTCGAAACCGAGTCCCAATCCGCAAGCTCCCACCCTGCAGATCACGGAGCTGGACGAGAATACCGAAGGACTCAGCACAACCGAGATTGTGGATCGCAATATCCACAGCGCGGTTTTGCTTACCATCTATCAAAACACCACCGGCGGCGTTTTCCCGTTTGGTCAAACCACCGATCAACTGGTGGAAGCGGGCTTCGCCAGCGGTATTGTGATGTCGGCCGACGGCTATATCATCACCAACTGGCATTGCGTTGTGAACGAATCCACCGACGAGGAATTCCCGCGCATCGACGTAAAAACGTATGACGGCACGGTGTATGAGGACGCCGATATCATCGGCCACGATTCCTCCACCGACCTTGCGGTCATTAAGGTGGATGCCACCGATCTGCAGCCCGCGGTGTTCGGTGATTCCAACCAGCTGAAGATGGGTAACAAGGTCGTAGCGCTCGGCAACTCAGGCGGACTCGGCTGGTCCACCACACAGGGCATTGTATCGGGGCTGGCGCGCGACGTGTACGAAGATACCGGCTACGCCATCAAATGCCTGCAGATCGATGCCGCCATCAACCCCGGTAACTCGGGCGGCCCGCTCTTTAACGCGGCGGGTCAGGTGATCGCGGTCAACTCTGCCAAAATCGTGGCTTCCGGTTATGAGGGCATCGGTTTTGCCATTCCGATCAACGAAGCCAAGGTCATTATTGATGACATCCTCGCCAGCGGATACGTCACCGGTCGTGTTGCGCTCGGCATCACGGGTCAAACGTACACCGATTCGTATTATGAAGGCTTCTTGATCTACACAATCGAGGATTACTCGCCGCTGAAAAACACCGAAGCGAAACGCGGTGACCTGATTGTGAAGATCAACGATACCGAGGTGGCCAATTACGCCGATCTGCGTTCCGCGCTGGCCAAGCATGCGGTTGGCGATACCGTCACACTCACGTTGCTGCGCTCCTCCAACCGCGAAGTCAAGGAGTTCACGGTTTCGGTGCAGCTCACCGAAGAACGGCGATAAACCTTAAAAAGAGCAATGGTGCTACTACCATTGCTCTTTTTTTGTGAAAGTCCTTGCACGTACCAATACTTTGTGATATACTCATCTGTGATATTGAAATATGAGGAGTTTTTTTGTATGTCCGGACATTCTAAATGGAATAACATTAAACGTAAAAAGGAAAAGACCGACGGTCAAAAAGCCAAAATCTTCACCAAAATGGGCCGCGAGATCGCGGTGGCGGTCAAAGAGGGCGGCAGCGCCGATCCCGCTTCCAACTCCAAGCTGAAGGACGCCATCGCCAAAGCCAAGGCGAACAACGTGCCCAACGATAACATTGAACGTATCATCAAAAAAGCGGCGGGTGACGGCAACGCCGATAACTACGAAGCATTGCAGTACGAAGGTTACGGTCCGTGCGGCATCGCCGTCATTGTGGAAACGCTCACCGACAACCGCAACCGTACCGCCGCGGATATCCGCCATTATTTTGATAAATTCGGCGGTAACCTCGGTCAAACGGGCTGCGTCAGCTTCATGTTTAATCAAAAAGGTATTCTCGCCATCGAAGCCGAAGATTTAGATGAGGATAAAGTCATGGAGGATGCGCTGGAAGCCGGCGCTGCGGATTTCGCCGCGGATGAGGACGTGTTTGAGATCACCACCGAGCCCGAAGATTTCTCCGCCGTGCGTGACGATCTGGAAGCCAAGGGTTACACGTTTGTGTCGGCCGAATTGCAGATGATCCCCGACGTGTACAGCGAGATCACTGACGAAGAGGCCGTGATCAAGATGGAAAAGCTGCTGGATGCCTTGGAAGACAACGACGATGTGCAAAACGTCTGGCACAACTGGGAACGCCCCGACGAAGAGTAAAACAAAACGGCAGTGAGCAAATTGCTCACTTGCGTTTTGTTATATGTGCTTTTTTAACACTTCGTACAACCGTCCCGACGGCAATCCCATCACGGTGTAAAAATCGCCGTGAATGCCACGGATATACCGCATGCCCTTGCCCTGGATGGCGTAAGCACCCGCTTTATCCATCGGCTCTTTGGTAGCCACGTAATCCGCGATCTCCTCTTCCGTCATTGGTAAAAAGGTAACGGCAGCACTATCCGCAAACCCCTCACTGCGTTCCCCGTCACAGATCCACACTGCCGTGATCACACGGTGCTCGTTGCCCGCAAGGCGGCGCAGCATCTCTTTGGCATGTTGCTCATTTTGCGGTTTCCCCAGGATGGTATCCCCCACCGCCACCACGGTATCGGCACCGATCACCACTGCATGGGGGTGCTTTTCAGCAATCTCTTCCGCTTTGCCGCGCGCCACACGCAGCACCGCTTCCTCGGGCGGTAACGCGGGATCCATCGGCAATTCCGTTTGCGCCGGCTCCACCGTGTAGGTAAGCCCCAACAAATCGCAAATCTCGCGGCGCCGCGGCGAAGCCGATGCTAAAACGATGTGAGACATTGCAATACCTCCCGATACTCCTCTTCGGTTAACAATACGTTGAGCACGTCCATCATCCGATTGGCGGATAACCGTTGCGGCAACCCCAACCGTTTGAGAAGTGCCGCGCGCAGAAGTGCGCTGTCCGCTCGCCCCGATAATCCGTCTTCATACAGCCGTGTCTTGGTCAGGTACGGTGTAACCGTTTGAGCGCTCTCGCCCACGCGGGTTGCCCCCGCACGCTGAAGCGCCTGCCACACGATTTCGCCGTTCACTCCCTCTACCCCGAGGAGCCCTTCTTTGGAGGGCTCTTTTTTTCGCCGCTCTTTGCCGGTGATTTCGGGAATATACGCGTGCTTCACGCGATCGGTCGGCAACGCGCCGCTGATGCGGTCACGAATCACAAAGCCCGCCGAATCGCTGTCCGTTAACACGATCAACCCCTGCTTTTCGGCCAATCGCCGTAGCAGTTCCATCTTCTCGGGTTGCCGAAAAATGCCGAAACCATCCGTTTCGACAATGGTAGCATCCACCACACTGCGCAAACGGATGGCATCGTATTTCCCTTCAACCACGATCGCCTCGGTGATCGCGATCATCCTTCAACTCTCCCTAATTTTGCCGTGACGATCAATTTGGCCGCCACCTCTTCCAAAACCGTGCGTTTATCCGAAGAGGAGGATTTTAAGCGGCGGTCCGCCTGTGCCAAAATATCCAAGCTCTCACGCAACGATTCCAGCGACAGTTTGCTGCAATCCCGTGCCGCGTATTTCAGACGGAACGTTTTGCCTTTGTAATCGAATTCCTCCACCAGCGTTTCCGCTTGTCGGCCGCCGATCGCTGCCACTTTGGCGCGATACATATCGGTGTAGGCGCCAGAAAGCGCCGCCAAAATGGAAATCGGTTCCGCCTTGCACGTGAACAAGCGGTGCAAAATGGTATACGCTTTTTCATAATGATTTTGCAAAATGGCGTTGGACAGTTCATACGCCTGGGCGTTCAGGTTTTTGGTGGCAACCTGCTCCAAAATCTCATACGTGATCTCGCCGTTTCCCGCAAGCGCACACAGCTTATCCAGCTCGTTGAGCAGCAAATTCAGATCATTGCCGCTTTGTTCCACCAAGCGTTTGGCGGTTTCGGGGCGCATGAGAGCCCCTCGCCGTCCCGCACCGGCACACAAAATCCGCGCGATCTCATCGTTGCTTTTGCGCGGGAACGCCACACACAAGCCGCCGTTTTGCTCGATTGCTTCCACAAACTGCTTCCATTTGGCGTTGAGCTTACCGTCTGCCAGCACCGTGGTCATCCAAAAGATAAGCACGGTATCCTCCGGCGCATCCGATACAAGCGCAAGCGCGCGCTCGAACAACGCCGCCACGGTGATGTCACAATTGCTCACCGTCACACATTTTTTATCCGCCATCAGCGGCATGGCCTCCGCCGCCGCTTCCACGGCATCAAACGAGCATTCCTGCCCGTCGAACCGCTGATAGTTAAACACGCTGAGTTCATCGTTTTGCCGCACACCGGATTTTTTGATCAATTGATCCAGATAGTGCATGGTGAGATAGCTTTCCTCTCCATACAGTAAATAAACACTTTTGACCTCTTCCTCTTTCAGGTGTCGTTTCAGCTCCTGCTCCGAGATCGGCATTCGTTCCATCTCCTCTGACGTGTATTTCCTCTAACATAACCATTGCCCGCTGCGATACACCACCGGACCGCACTCCGCAGGCACAAACAACGGTCCGTCTTTTGTCATCACCATAATCGGCGTTTCACCCACGCCGCAAACGGCATCTGCCGCACGCGCAACATCCATCGGTTCGGTCGCACCAAACAATACCGTGTGGTCGCCCCACACCAGCTCCAAATGCTCACCGCAACGCTGAACCGTAAGAGCATCGCCCAGCATTACCGTATTTCCGCTCAGCGGCTGCCCATCAAGCGGTGGGTGCCACGGCAAGGAATCGTATAGCACCTGCGTGTGTTCACTCAAATAACCACCCAACACCGACGGCACGTATGACAGCACGGGTTCTTTACCGCCAATCAGGCACAACACGTCCACCCGCATGATGGCTTGCGCCTGCAATTCGTCGCGCAGACGGTACAGCGACTGCACGTTTGTAGGTGCCAGCACGGCTACCGTGCTGCCGCGATACGCCACCGTGATCGCCAGATCCTCCTTTGATGCACTGGCAATTCGCAACGAATCATACCGCGCGCCGCGATTAAGCAAAATCCCCACGCATAAAATCGCCGCGCACGCTCCCAGCAAGGCTGCTCGACCGTAGCTGCCCAACGCGCGAAAGCCGAAACGGCATACCACGCAAACGCCTACTATCCATAATAACAGAAAAGACGCCCCGATAGCAACCGTTGCAAAGGAAAAAGTTGAAAATTTTTCACAAAGCCACAACAAATACCGCGCAGCAACACCCGCAATCAGTATCAAGGGCTCCGATAACACGGTGATACCCGGTATCGACAGCACCGATCCCAACAATCCGGCAATCAACGCCACCTCAGCGGGCAGCGTGGTAAACAGATTCGCCACCACCGTGATAAGCGATACCCGTCCGAAATAAATCGCCATGATCGGCAACGTGGCAAGCATGGCTGCCAGGCTGACCGCCACCGCCATGGCAATCGGACGGCGAATCCGTTCCCAAAAGGGCGGTAACGTTCCGCGCATCAGAAAAGCTTGAATAGGGCGCGTCCAGCACAGCAGCCCGTAGGTTGCCGCAAAGGATAACAGCAATCCCACGTCGTATGCTGCAAAGGGATCCACAAGCAACAGGATCAGCAAGGCAAGCCCCAGCGAATTGCGGGTATCCGCCTGCCGTTTGATTCCATCACCCAGCAACACCACCAGGCAAAGCGTGCCGGAACGCACAACCGATGCTTCAAACCCAACGGTTGCCATAAACCCCAATAAAAAGATCACCGAGATTACGGGTCGAACACGGTGCTTCACCCGCATCCGCCTCAGTAACCACCGCAGCGCTTGCAACAGCACCGTCATATGTAAGCCCGAAACCGAAAACAAGTGTGATACGCCGCAGGCGCGAAACGCTTCGGTTGCCGTATCCGACAACTGCTCATCCACTCCGTAACAGATCCCGGCCACAACCGCACCGATATCCCCTTGTAATTTTCGCATCGGGACCTGTGCCAAAGCATTTCGCACACGTACAAACAAGGGTAAGGTGGGGTTCTCGCATACCACAAGCGTTTTTTGCAAGGCCTCCATATCCACCCGCTTCGCACGCAGCCACACGCCGGAGGCGCGGCGAATCATGCGGGAAAACGGTGTGCCGTCGGTGTATTCGTCCAACACAAACGAACTGGTAAACCGATCCTGCGGCGCAAGTGTCAGTTCCGGGTCCGACGGGTAAAACACCACCTGCGTGCCCTCGGGCAGATCACCGTTCTCCACCGTGAGGACAACCCGTTCCTCGCTTTCGGTCACGCGTACCGAAAGCGTAATGGTTTGGCCCAGGCAGGATTGCGGCGGCACAACCTGCCGCTGCCAAGCACCGCCAAAAATCAAAACCGCCACAACCACCGTACCCGCGATCACAGGAATCCTGTGAATCCGCCGTAATGCAGGAACCGCCAAAGCGACCGCGAGCACCGCACAGCCACCGATTGCACCAACGATCCACCACGCATCGGGAATCCACGGACATATCAAAAAGACATTTAAACATGTAAGCCCCACTACCCAGCACGGGCGTAACACATACCGTGTCATGATTTCTTTTTGGCGTACTCCTTCATGCGTTGCTCCTTGGATAAAATCCGTTTACGCAAGCGAATGCTTTCAGGTGTAACCTCCACCAGCTCATCGTCGTTGATAAACTCAAGCGATTGCTCAAGCGATAACACGGTGGGCGGTGTCAGACGTAACGCCTCATCCGATCCGGCAGCGCGCATGTTGGTCACGTGCTTTTTCTTGCACACGTTCACCGCAATGTCCTCGCTCTTCGGCGATTGACCGATGATCATACCTTCGTACACCTGCACCGACGGACCGACAAACAACGTACCGCGATCCTGTGCATTGAACAAACCGTAGCTGCTGGTTTCACCCGTTTCGAACACCACGAGCGAGCCTTGTACACGCTGCGGAATGTCACCTTTATATGGCTCATACCCGTCAAAAATGCTGTTCATGATGCCGTTTCCGTTGGTATCGGTCAAGAATTGCTGCCGATACCCCATCAACCCGCGCGACGGAATACGGAATTCCAAATGCGTGGCACCGGTATCACGCGTGCCCATGTTCAGCAGCTCCGCTTTGCGGGAACCGAGCTTTTCCATCACCGCGCCGACGTAATGCTCCGGCACTTCGATCATCAGCAGCTCCATCGGCTCCAGCAACGCACCGTTTTCGTCGTTTTTGTAAATTACCTGCGGGCGGCTGACCGCAAATTCATACCCCTGCCGCCGCATGGTTTCAATCAGGATAGACAAGTGCAGTTCACCGCGCCCCGACACCTCGAACGCATCGGTGGAATCGGTTTCGCGTACCCGCATGCTCACGTTGGTTTCCACTTCCTTGAACAAGCGATCACGCAGATTGCGCGAGGTAACGAACTTACCTTCTCGCCCCGCAAACGGACTGTTATTTACCATAAACACCATCGAAATGGTGGGCTCGTCAATGCGTACAAACGGCCGTGCTTCCACACACTCGGGATCACACGCCGTTTCACCGATATTCAGATCGGCAATACCCGTCACCGCGATCAGATCGCCCAGCTCAGCCGTATCGTGCTCCACGCGGTGCAAGCCTTCAAACTGATACAGCTTGCCGATACGCGCATTCGCAGTGGTACCGTCGGTTTTGCATAACGTCACGGCCTGCCCGTTTTTCACGCGGCCGCGCTCCACACGACCCACGCCGATGCGGCCCACGTAATCGTCGTAATCAATGTTGGAAAACAAAATCTGCAACGGGCCGTCGACATCGCCTTCGGGCGCGGGCACGTGCTGCAAAATCGCTTCAAACAGCGGCTTCATGTTCCCCTCGCGCACCGCAGGATCCAGCGATGCGTATCCGTCACGACCCGAAGCATACACCACCGGGAAATCCAGTTGATCCTCATCGGCACCCAGCTCGATGAACAGATCCAACAATTCATCGATCACCTCGGCGGGACGCGCACCGTCACGATCGATCTTGTTGATGACCACCACCGGACGTTTGCCGAGTCCCAACGCTTTTTTCAGCACAAATCGTGTTTGCGGCATACAGCCCTCAAACGCATCCACCAACAGCAGCACACCGTCCACCATCATGAGGATGCGCTCCACCTCGCCGCCGAAATCCGCGTGGCCGGGAGTATCCACAATATTGATCTTGGTGCCGTTGTACATCACAGCAGTGTTCTTGGACAAAATGGTGATGCCGCGTTCACGCTCTAAGTCGTTGGAATCCATCACGCGGTCGGACACCTGTTCATTTTCGCGGAAAATACCGCTTTGATGCAGCAGCTGATCCACCAACGTGGTTTTGCCGTGATCCACGTGTGCAATGATGGCAATGTTACGTAAATTTTCTCGAGTTCCCATTTGTTTCGCTTCCCCTATCTTATCTTCTCAAATCGCGGCATGACCTTACCGTCACGCTCCACGGTATCGGTAAACATCGCGAGCGGCCGGATCCACACCGCGCCCTCGCCGTATAAAGCCCTGTATACCACCAATTCTTCCTCGGTTTCGCTGTGACGACCAACCGCTATGACCTCGTATTCCTTGCCCTTAAAATGGCGATATCGTTCGCCGCTATGTACCGTCATCTCGCACCTCATCAGAAGAATTTCATCGGATTGACCGTACGGCCGTTGTAACGCACCTCAAAGTGCAGGTGAGGCGCCGTACTGCGGCCCGTGTCACCCACCGCCGCAATTTTTTGCCCTTGCGTCACCTTGTCGCCCGCTTTCACAAACAGCTCGTCGCAATGCGCATACAACGTCTGATACCCGCCGCCGTGATCGATCACCACGTATTTGCCGTAGGACCAGTAAGACGTCCCTTTGGGATCATCCGCAATCACAACCGTGCCGCCATCCGCCGCCAAAATACCCTCGCCGGTCATATCCCGACTCCATACGTCGATACCGCCATGCCTGCCGGAGTGTCCGCCAAAATACTGCGATACAAAACGCGTGGTTACCAGCGGCCAAATAAACCGACCGGTCGCGTTGCCGCCGCCCGAAGAATACTGATCCTTCGTCTTGGTGCCGTACGCCACCACCTGCGTCACCGGCTCGCGGATCACCTCGGAGGAAACAATCGTCCCCGACAACTGCTGCCCATCCAGATATGTGACCTCCGCCGTAACCCGATTGATGCCGTTTTTGCCCTTCACGCGGACACGCTCATAGCCCTTATTTTTGGAAGCATCCGCCACACGTTCGATTGCAAACGGTACCTCCACCTCGTATTGCTCGGTGCCGACAATCAGTACCCGCACATGGTTTTCACCGGTTTTCAGGGACTGCATCATCGCTTCGTCGGACAGCACCCGCGCAATCGGATATTGCCCGTCGATCAGCTCCACCTTTTCAAAGAAAGAGGCTTCCGTATCCGGATGCTCTAAACGGCTTTCCTCCAAAATATTGCGCAGCACCCGTTGTGCCTGTGCGCGGTTATCCACCGCCCCGCGCAACACACCGTCCACGTACACGCCGCACGCATCCGTGAGCGCCGCAGCGGTCGTTTTCAGCAAACGGTCGCAAATCACTTCCCGTGTTAACACGTTGGCTTGCGGGATCATGCGCAGCGATACGTCCGGCGTCGCCACCGCTTCCAGCACCACGTCGGTCGTTTCCAGGCGTTCGTTTGCCATCGCCACACCAGCGTGCAGCTCCGCCTCCTCCGACACATAACCCCACACGTCGCCGTTTTCATCGGTCAGGGCAAGGGCAAAGGAAATCTCGCTCCAGTAACGCAGCGTTGTTTGCAGCACAAGCACCGCCGCCAACACCAGCGCCGCCGTTGTGATGCCGGTCACCCAATGCCGATACCGCAACACCGCCTGAATCGGCAGCACCGCGATCTGCTTCAACACACACAG
>JAZQIV010000016.1:0-18699 GCA_045541305.1 Acutalibacteraceae bacterium
GTACAGTGGAGATCAAAGCGGTGTCCCGCGAGGCCGGTTCCCGCACGAAGCTGGCTGTATTGGCGCACGATGAAAACGTGGATGCGGTCGGTGCTTGCATCGGTGCGAAGGGCGTTCGTGTGGCTGAGATCGTGGAGGAGCTCGGCGGCGAGAAGATCGATATTATCGAATACAGCGAAGAACCCGAAAAGTTTATCGCGGCTGCGTTGTCTCCCGCTAAGGTGGTCAGCGTGGAAGTGGATCCCGAAGGCAATAAAGCCTGCCGCGCAACCGTGCCGGATGCACAGCTCTCGTTGGCAATCGGCAACAAAGGTCAAAACGCTCGCTTGGCTGCCAAGCTGACCGGTTGGAAAATCGATATCCGCCCCGAAAGCGGATTCTACGGCGAAGACGAAGAGTGATTTTGTAAAAAAGGAGGGACAAACAGATGCAACAAAAGCGCGTGCCGCTTCGTAAATGTACCGGATGCGGCGAAATGAAGCCCAAAAAGGAATTGGTGCGTATTGTGAAGGATCCCGAAGGGGCGATCTCGCTGGATCGTACCGGTAAAAAGGCGGGGCGCGGTGCATATATTTGTCCTGATGAGGCCTGCCTGGCGGTCGCACGCAAAGCGCGGCGGTTGGAAAAAGCCTTTTCCTGCCAAATTCCCGATGCCGTATACGCACAGCTGGAGGAGGAACTGCAAGCCAATGACGGTTGACAAGCTCCAAGGATTACTGGGTATGTGCCGCCGTTCGGGGCGGCTGGTCACCGGCTTTGACGCGGTGGTTGCCTTGTGTCAGGAGGAAAAAGCGTTGGTGCTGATCGCGGCGGATGCCGCCGAGCGCACCAAAAAGGAACTGCGGTTTCGCGTGCCGACACAGCCGATCCATCGTATGCCGCTCACAAAAGACGAAGCAGCGCGAGTGATCGGATCGCAAAAACCCGTGGCGGTGCTGGCTACGGCAGATGCGGGCTTTTCGAAAGCCTTATTACAGTATGTAGAACCGACTGAAGAGGAGGAATCCCATTATGATGATTAAGTATCGCGTGAGCGATGTTGCCAAGGATTTCGGGGTTGCCGGTAAGGAAATCATTGAATTACTGGCTAAATTTTCGGAAACTCCGAAAAAGAGTGCTACGGCGCTGGTCGAGGAGGAGCTCGACATTGTGTTTGAGCACTATACGCAGAAGCACAACATGGAAAATCTGGACGCGTATTTTGCCGAGGCGGAAACGCGTCGCTTAGAGAATGTGCAGAAAAAGAAAGAAGCGGAAAAGACGGCCGAGCCGGAAGCGGTACAGGAGGCTCCCGCAGCACCCGTGCCGGATGAGAACAGCCCGGTGGCGGCAGCGCTTGCCGCAAAGGCTGCCGCTCCTAAAAAGGAGAAGGCGAAGCAGCCGGCGCCCGCCCGTGCGCCGATCGAGCGCCGTACGGTGGATACCCGTACCGTGCAGACGAATATCGGCGATAAATACGACGAGAAATTTGACGTGATGGCCCAGACCTCCAACCGCGTGCGCGGGGACGGCGGCGCCATCAAAAAGCAGAAGATCAATCAGAAATCGCAGCAATACAAAAAGCCGCAGCGCCGTCGTGAAACCGAGGCGGAGCGACTCAACCGTATTCAGATGGAGCGCAAGCAGAAGCAGATGACCATTACGGTGGGCGAAACCATCACGGTTTCCGAGCTGGCGGTGCGCTTAAAAGCGACGGTTGCCGAAGTCATCAAGAAATTGATGGTGCTCGGCATGATGGTGACCGCGAACGAGGAGATCGATTTCGACACCGCTTATCTGGTGGCGGAAGAATTCCACGCCAAGGTGGAACGTGAAGTGGTGGTAACCATTGAAGAGCGTATCATCGACGATCACGAGGACGAGGATACCGATCTGCAGCCCCGCGATCCGATCGTGGTGGTAATGGGTCACGTTGACCACGGTAAAACATCCGTACTGGATGCTATCCGCAAGACCAAGGTGACCGACGGCGAAGCCGGCGGTATTACTCAGCACATCGGTGCATACCGCACCAAGATTCAGGGACAGTCCATCACATTTTTGGATACGCCCGGTCACGCTGCGTTTACGGCGATGCGTGCGCGCGGTGCTCAGGTGACGGATATTGCCATTTTGGTCGTGGCGGCGGATGACGGTATCATGCCGCAGACCATCGAAGCGATCAACCATGCAAAGGCCGCCGGTGTGTCTATTATCGTGGCGATCAACAAGATGGATAAACCCACCGCCAACCCCGACAAGGTCATGCAGCAGCTCACCGAATATGAGCTGGTGCCGGAAGAGTGGGGCGGCGACGTGATGTGTGTGCCGGTATCGGCGTAGACCGGTATGGGTATCGATCAGTTGCTGGAATCGGTGCTGTTGGTTGCCGAAATCAAAGAGCTCAAAGCGAATCCCGACCGTGCCGCTAAGGGTACGGTTATTGAGGCGCGCTTGGATAAAGGCCGCGGTCCGATCGCGACGTTGCTGGTGCAAAACGGCACGCTGCGTTCCGGAGACATTGTGGTGGCGGGTACGGCGGTCGGCCGTGTGCGTGCCATGGTGGATGATTGCGGTCGCAAGGTGACGGTTGCCGGTCCTTCGGTGCCGGTGGAGATCATGGGTCTTGCCGAAGTGCCGACAGCGGGTGACGTGTTCAACGCTGTTTCGGATGAGCGGCTCGCGCGTGAGCTGGTGGAACAGCGCAAGCAATCCGCCAAAGAAGAGCAATTCAAGCAATA
Organism: Acutalibacteraceae bacterium; assembly: GCA_045541305.1. Classification (GTDB taxonomy): domain Bacteria; phylum Bacillota; class Clostridia; order Oscillospirales; family Acutalibacteraceae; genus RGIG3009. Next base: position 2,721 of record JAZQIV010000016.1, read on the forward strand.
TCAGAAGGTTACGCTGGATAACCTGTTCGATCAGATGCATGCCAACGACATGAAGGAGCTCAATGTCATCGTGAAAGCCGACGTGCAGGGCTCGGTGGAAGCGTTGCGTCAGTCGATTGAAAAGCTCAGCAACGAAGAGGTGCGCGTGCGCGTGATCCACGGTGCGGTGGGTGCTATCAGCGAAAGCGATATCATGCTGGCGCAGGCCTCCAAGGCGATCGTGGTCGGCTTTAACGTGCGCCCCGAGCCGCTGGCACAGGTGGCCGCGGAGCAGGCAGAAGTGGATATGCGCATGTACCGCATTATCTACGATTGCTTGGACGAACTGGAAGCCGCCATGAAGGGCATGCTCGCGCCCAAAACGCGCGAAGTGCTGCACGGCCGTGCCGAGGTGCGTCAGGTATATCGCATCACCGGCGTGGGTCTGGTTGCCGGCTGTTACGTGTTGGACGGCAAGGTATATCGCAACGATTTGCTGCGCATTGTGCGTGACGGTATCATCATCGGCGACGATAAGATGATCTCGCTCAAACGTTTCAAGGACGATCAGCGTGAAGTGGCCCAGGGCTACGAATGCGGTATCGGCCTGGAGAAATTTACCGATATTCAGGAAGGCGATATTTACGAAACCTATATCATAGAGGAATATCGCGATTGATAGTACGGCATGCCGTACGAGAGGAGGGGACAGTATGGGAAGCTTTCGGATGGACCGTACCGGCGAGGATATCATGCGGGAATTGACCGCTATTTTGCGCACGGTAAAGGATCCGCGCGTGTCGGGACTCATCAGCATTGTGCGGGCAGACGTGACACGGGATATGTCGTATGCCACGGTGTATATCAGCTCCATGGATGGTCTGGAAGCCGCTAAAACCGCTGTGAAAGGGTTGACCTCCGCTGCCGGTTACATGCGGCGCGAGCTGGGCTTGGCGCTGAAATTGCGCCACGTGCCGGAGCTGCGTTTTGTGGCAGATGATTCCATTGCGTACAGCTCACATATTGCCGAACAATTGCAACAATTGGAAGCCAAAAGACAGGAAACGGAGAAATCGGATGAGTAAGCAGGTAACCGTCGAACAAGCGGCGGCTATGCTGAAAAATGCCGACCGCGTTTTGATTCTGATCCATCATTTTCCCGATGGCGATACCATCGGATCGGGCTTTGCGTTGTGTCATGCGTTGCAGCGGCTTGGCAAAACCGCGCGCGTGGTGTGCCACGATGCGATTCCCGAAAAATACGAATACATGCTCGGTGTGCAGGAGCAAGAACCCTTTGAGCCGGCGTTTATCTGTGCGGTGGACGTGGCGGATCGCGTGTTGCTTGGTGCTTCGCTGCAGGAATATGCCGATCACGTGGATTTGTGTATCGATCATCACGGTTCTCACCGTGAATTCGAAAAGCATTTGTTGCTGGATGCTGCGGCGGGCGCCAATGCCATGATTATGCTGCAGGTGATCGAGCAAATGGGCGTTGCGATCGACAACGTCATCGCAGATTGTCTGTATACGGGCATTGCCACGGATACGGGTTGCTTCAAGTACAGCAACACCTCGGCGCAGACGCACCGCATGGCAGCAACGCTGATTGAGGCGGGTGCGCAGACCGAAGCGATCAACCGTGCGATGTTTGATATCAAATCGCGCGCGCGGCTGCTGTTGGAAAAACTGGCGTTGCAGTCCATCGCATTTTATGACCACGATCGGTGTGCGGTCATGTGTGTGACCACCGACATGATCCGTGAAAGCGGAGCCGCCGAAAACGATATGGAGGGGTTATCCCCGCTGACCCGTCAGATCGAGGGTGTTTGGGTAGGCGTGATGCTGCGCGAAAAAGCCGATGGCGGCTACAAAGTCAGCGTTCGCACCGGCACGCATGCCGATGCTTCGGCGATCTGCAGCTTGCTGGGCGGTGGCGGACATGCCCGTGCGGCGGGCTGCACGCTTTGCGGAACACAGCAAGAGGTGATCGCGCAGGTGCGGGATGCCATTCATCGTGCCGTACCGCGTATCACGCAGTGAGGGAATGCCTATGGACGGCATTTTGTGTTTGGATAAACCGCAGGAAATGACTTCGTTTGCCTGCTGCGCCATGATTCGCCGTTTAACGGGGGAGAAAAAAGTGGGGCACGCGGGAACGTTGGACCCCATGGCAACGGGCGTACTGCCGATCATGCTCGGCAAGGCCACGCGTGCGATTCCGTTTTTGCCCACGCACGACAAGCAGTACGTGGCGCAGATACAGTTTGGCAAAACCAGCGATACGCTGGATATTTGGGGTGCGGTGACCGATACCGGCAAACCGTATCCGTCCCGCGCGGCGATTGAGCAAGCGCTGCCGTCTTTTCGCGGCGAGATTCGTCAGGTGCCGCCCATGATGTCGGCACTCAAAAAAGACGGTGTGCGGTTGTATGAACTGGCACGTCAGGGTGTGGAGATCGAACGCGAAGCGCGTGACGTGACGGTTTATCGGCTGGAAATACAAGAATATGATGTGCAACGCGGCGCGTTGCGTGTGATTTGCGATTGCTCGGCGGGCACGTATATCCGCTCGCTGTGTGACGATTTGGGGCGGATGCTCGGTTGTGGCGCGGTGATGTCCGGTTTGCGTCGCACGGCGGCTGCCGGTTATGGAATCGAGGCCTGCTTAACACAGGCGCAATGCCAAAACGGCGAGTGGGCCGCGCATCTTTTGCCGATCGATACGGTGTTTTCCGTGTATCCTGCCGTAACCGTAACAACGGCGCAGGCAAAGCGCTTTTGCAACGGCGGCGAGCTGGCTGCCGAGCGCGTGCGTGACGTGCCTGCGCAGGCCACGCTGTTGCGTGTGTACGATCCCGAAAACATGTTTTTGGGGTTGGGATTATTGCAGGGAGAATCCATCAAAATAGCGCGTATATTCTCGTAAAAGGGAGGCGTTTGATTATGAGTGAAGAAGAAATCCGTGTGGAACAACCCGAAGAAAACGAGTTAAATAAATCCGCCGAAACGGTGGCACGTATCAAGAAGAAACGGCGCATTCGCTATGCGGCGCCGCTGGGCTTCTTGGTGTTGCTGTTTGCGGCAATCGGTGTGGTGGCGGTTATTATCACTGCCGTGCAAGGGATCATCAAGGCCAACGATGATACCGCTCTGCGTGAGGAATTGTATACGTTTTTGGATCCGGTGATGCAGTTCTGCCCGTCGGATTTTGAATCGGTGGAAACGGCCGCGGAGGCTGATCCGTTGTTGCTCGCTGCTACTTATCGCGTATCGGAAGCGGAACGCATCCGTCAGCTGCGCGAAAAGGACGAGGTGTGTGCATACCCGGTGGAGGAAAAGCTGTACCGTATGATCGTGCCGCAAACGACCATTGAAGAGTCGTATCGGTTCTTGTTCGGTGCCGAAGCCATGCCGAAGCATCGTACCATCGGTGAGGTGGAATATCATGCGGATAACGCCTGCTATTACGTGCCGATGTCCATCAATACGTCGGGTTACGTGCCGGTGCTGGGCAAGATCACCCACAAAAAGCAGGTTTATAAAGTGCAGGTGGCGTACGTGGCAAACGCGGATATTCAGTATGATGCACGTGGCAACGCCATCGAACCAACCGTGGAAATGGCGAAATACAGCCAATGGTACACGGTGGAAAAAACAGACGCAGGATTCAAAGTATTGGCGGTTTCGGCCGCGTAACGAAAGACATGCTCAAGCTCGCTTTTGCACAGTGGGTTTGGGCGTGTTGTGTTTTGTGAAGATAAAAAGAGGTGCTAATCACGATGTTATTCCGGATCGATGAGCGCGATACAAATGAGTGTCGCTATTTTTGCCACCACGAATTGGGTGCGGAGATTGATAACGACGGCGGTATATGCCAGCTGGATTGGATCGATTGCTACACGTACAAGGGAATGGTGTTTCCCGATGAGATCAAGCTGCCCATTTTTTCACGGGAGTTTGCCACCAAAAGCGGTCATGCCACCTATGGCGCGGGTATCCAGCTATATACGCAAGAGAGCGATGGTAGGGTGCTGCTGCACCGTCCGACCACACAACAGTTTATGGCATCGTATTTGCAAGGCAGCGACGAGTTACAATCGTATGCCGTTTTGCTGGACGAGAACCGCGTGTTGTGGGAGTGCACCTGCGCCAGTGAAAAACGGCAGGATTTGATTGTGTACCTGAATCGTACGCATTTGTTTTGCGATACCATGATGACACACAAGGACCATCACCGCGGCGAGGGCACCACACAAATCGGTGACCATTACAAGGAAGCCGGCGTGGAGCTGAATGTGGATTTGCCGGAACTGAACGGCGAAGCGAAGGTGACGTGGACCGAAGAGGGCTTCGATGCCGTAAATCAAGTGCTGCTGTACCGTGGTGTTATCGATTACCTTTACGGGCAGACGCAATACGTGGTCGCGGTTGGCGCAGATGCGCCGATTACGATCGATACAGCGCCCAACGTGACCTTGCTGCGTGTGGCATGGGAGGAGCGTGAGGCGATTCACGTTGGCTTGGCGATCGCGCAGGAAAAACAAGCGGCTATTGCCGCGCTGCGTGAGGGCTTGAGTGGGTATACCACGCTGCGCGATGCACAGCTGCAGGCGAACGAAGCGGCGGCCCATGCTGCTTTGCGGGTGAAATGCGAAGCGTTACCGGCAGCGGAAACGTTTGGCAAAGCATCGGCCGCGTATTTGGAGGCACTGCTGGTAGGCCCGACCGAAAACGGACGGATCGGCTTGCGCGCATCGGCCGGTAAATACGGATTTTTCTCGTTGTGGGATGCCATTTATCCCGTTCGCGATTTGCTGTGGAACAGGCGGTATGCGGAGGCGGTGCGGGCCATGGAGTATTTGCTGCGGTTGCCCGCCATGGAAAACACGCCAATCGCTGCCATGCATGCCATCACACAATGGAACGAGCTGCAGGCGTTTGTACCGTCGGCTTGCACGGATGAGGTGTATGCGGTTCTGTGTAAGATCATTCGGTTTGGGTATCGGTTGACCGAGCCGCAGTATCGGTTGTTGCTGTGCAAAGGCAACACGGGTGTGGACCGCCCGCATCAAATGGGATTGTCGGGGATGTTTTTATCACCGGATGTAAACGGCTTGTGGTATGCCGCGTGTCGCGTGGTACGCAACGAAGCATGCAAGCGCGGCGATGAAGAAATCGTGCAGTTGACCACCGAGGTGATCGAAGGGGTTGAGCAGGGGTTCCGTCGTGTTTTTTTTGACGAAACAGTCGGTTACCTGCGTGCCGGTGCGGATCGGGACCTGCAGCCTGCGGCGGTGGATGTGTTCCACAATTCGTTAACGCTTGGATACGATTATCCGTACGGTATGTATCTCATGCGGGATATGGTGAAGCGGTTGGCGCATTATCAGTCCCACGAGCTGTGGCATCCGCTGGGGCACCGCGCGGTGGCGTTCAACAGCGCCATGCCGGTGGAATGGTGGAAATTTGTGCACATGAATCAGCACAACGGCCACGAAATGAAAGTACAACGCATGGCGGATAACATGGCGGAAGTATATCGCGTGATGGGGGAAACCATGAAGCGGTTTGACCGCTGGAAGGTGGCGGAGGAAACCACCAATTTTTCCAAATACGCTATTGCGGCGGCACAGGTGTGCGATTGGCAGACCTTTGCGGCAACCGGCAACATGGAAGCGCTGCGTGCGGGTGTGGCAGGAATTTTGCGCCATCGCGGCGGCGTGTGTTATCTGCCTGCACAAGATGGCACCGACGTGACGGTGCACGGCGTGCCGATGGGTGACACTGCGGTTGATTTTTGTGTGACGGGCGAGGGTGCCTTGGCGATGCTTTCGGTGGACGGGCGTGTAATGGAAGGCACGTTGCAGCTGCCGATCGATGCGCCGATTGGGAATATCCGTGTGGAACGGACCGATCGGTTGCCAACTTATCCGGTGTTGTTATCCGCAATCGATTTGCCGATTGTCGACGTGACGGCATCGGAGCGACAAACCACCTGCGTTTGTGCCGATACGGCGTACACCCCGATGTTGTGGCGTGCGGCATCGCGCCCGAAAATTTCAGTGAACGGAGAAACCGTTGAGGGCAATTGGAACGGTGAAGTGCTGTGCGTGGATCGTTTATGGCGCAAGGGCGACCGTGTAACGGTAACCGTAGAATAAAAAACGGGAGAGGCATTGCCTCTCCCGTTTTTGTTTCTTATTTTAAGAACCCGTTAACGATCTGTTCTTCGGCTTCCTGCTCGGTTAAGCCGAGCGTCATGAGCTTGGTGAGCTGTTCGCCCGCGATCTTGCCGATCGCGGCTTCGTGAATCAGGCTCGCTTCCAGGTGGTTGGCGGTGATTTCGGGGATCGCACACACGCTGGCATCGTCCATCAAAATGGCATCGCATTCGGTGTGGCCGGCACAACGGTTGTTGCCGTTAATGCGGGACAAGAAGCGTTGTTTGGAACGGTCCTTCGCCACCGAACGCGAGATAACGTTGGCCGAGCAATCCTCACCATTCAAATCCACGGTGAAATCGGTTTCGGCAAATTGATCGCCGTGTGTCATCAATTTTTCACGAATCACCAGCAAAGCGCCGTCTGCCAGCGTGGCATTGGTAACGCGACTGGTGGAATCCACGCCCTTGATTTGGGTGGTTTCCAATTCCATGGAAGCGCCTTCTTCCAGCACGATGACCGTGTGGGGATTCATGACGCGTTTGCCGTTTCCGTCGCCGTCGCCGTAATGCTTTTCCACGTACCGTACGCGGGCGTTTTTACCCACAAAGAAGCTGTGTACGCCATCGTGGCGGGATTCGTCATCGCCGCTGTTGTGAATACCGCAACCGGCCACAATAGTCACGTCGGCATCGTCGCCGATGAAGAAATCGTTGTACACCAATTCGGTAAGCCCGCTTTGGCTGATGATGACGGGAATGTGCACACTTTCGTTTTTGGTACCGGGCTTGATGCGAATATCAATACCCGCTTTATCGGCTTTGGTGATAATATCAATGTTGGCGGTGGTGGCGCGGCCGGACAATTCGCCGTTGGCGCGAATGTTATAGGCACCTTCGGGAACGCTGTGCAGGTCGGCAACCGCTTCTAACAAGGTCTTTTCAATTGTTTCCATGGCGGTTCTCCTTATTTTAACTTATCGGTCAAGGCGCTGCATGGACCGCTTTGATTCAGCATTTTCGGCAGGATCACATCCGGCGTGCCGGTTTCGGTGACGGTGCCGTTTGCCACCACCACGATGGTGTCGGCAATTTTCAAGATCCGTTCCTGGTGCGAGATGATGAGAATGGAACCGCCGAGCTTTTTGTGCATGTTTTCAAACACCTGAATCAGGTTTTGGAAACTCCACAGGTCGATGCCGGCCTCCGGTTCATCAAAGATGGACAGCTTGGTGCCGCGGATCATCACGGTGGCGATCTCAATGCGCTTGAGTTCACCGCCCGACAAACTGGCGTTGACTTCACGGTTGATATAATCTTTTGCGCACAGTCCCACTTCCGAAAGATAGGAACACGCTTCGGAAACCGACATATTTTTACCGGCAGCCAAGGACAACAGATCGTGTACCGTGATTCCTTTGAACCGAACCGGTTGCTGGAATGCAAAGCTGATGCCTTTTTGGGCACGTTCAGTGATGGAAAGGTTGGTAATATCCTCGCCATCCAGCAAAATGGTGCCGGCGGTGGGGGTGAGAATACCTGCGATGATTTTGGCCAGTGTGGATTTACCGCCGCCGTTGGGGCCGGTGATCGCCACAAAGCGTTCATCGATCGTCAGGTTGATATCATGTAAGATCTCGATGGCTTTTTCACCGTCGAAAACCGAATATCCAATGTGTTTCAGTTCGAGCATGACAGACCTCCTGCGTTTTGACATACACACCGTATTTTAGCACGCTTTTATGGGAAATAAAAGAGGAAAAGAGAATATTTTTGAAAAAACGGAAAAAAGCGCGTCACCAGACGCGCTTTTTCTTTACATAAAGCGATATTTGTGGTAAAATATACTGATATATTTTTGAGAGGAAAAGAATAGGCCTTGCCGGTTGTACCGGTTTGGGAAAGACTTAACTTTGTGCGCAATGCGGATGATATGCAAAAGGGAGTTGAGTTTATGAAAGAGTACCGTTTGCTGTATCAAAAACGGGACGGCCTTAACCGTGACATTCACCCGAGTTGGTATGAAATTTGCGAAAAGCAAACCAAGGAAGCGGTTATCGATGCTTTGAAAAAGCATTTGTACGAGCCCGGCGAATACACATTGCATTTTTCTGCTTGTAAGGGTCCTATGCGTTGCCAAAGCGGTCAACAGTATTTCAGCGGTTGGCTGACTCGTAAGGATGAGACAATTGTGGGCGGCGCGGCACCGGTAGGACGGGTGTGCTTTGATTATTTTGACGACACGTTTAAAACATGCGATTTTAAAACCGTATGGCCGGAACCGGATTGTGAAAAAGAACTGTTAAACGCGACTGCGCGGTTTGTTGTGGTGGGGGAGGATTTTATGCCGTCTCCCGAAGAATACGCGATTGTTTGCGAAAAATCCGCCGAGCGTTTTATGACAAGACTTTACCGATCGGTGGCTTTTCCTTTGGAGATCGCGTGTGATTATCCCGATGTTATTTTTGAAATTTGCTATGAGTGTAAACCGGATGAAAGTCTGGTTGCAGACACCTTGAAAATTATTGAAGATTATGTTGTGAAATACAATAAACGACATGCCGACGGCATTCATTATGTTGCCGATGTCGCAGACATCGTAAAAAAGAAAAAACCAAACGCGGTTTACGTTCACGTGGATTTTGGCAACTGCAACGTGGAGGTGTTGGCGTTGGTTATACGAGCGATCGGGAAAAGCCATTTGCCGATTAAAGAAATGACACTGAAATAAAAAACGCGAAGAATGATTTGTATAACTATTTATTGGGTGTATTGTAAATGGAGTGACATAGGAGTTTTTCAAAATGGGAGTGTCAACGTATATACCGATAATTTTACTATGGATTATCCTATGGATTATGTTCCGCAACCGCAAGACGGTAATTGCTAAGAAAATACTTAAAAAGAGAAAGACGGAGGGTAATACCGAAATGAAAGAGCTTGCAAAAAAATTTGTTGATAAAGAATGTTTGATTTACGCATTTGACAGCAGCCATCAATTTGAGGGTGTTATCAAGGAAGTAACCGATGGTGCGATCTTAGTTGAAAAGGCCGGTACAACTGAAGCTATCAACCTTGACTTTGTAATCCGTATCAGAGAATATCCGAAGAATAAGAACGGTAAGAAAAAATCTGTTGTTTTGGACTGATACATAGTCCGTATAAGATCTTTTGGAGGAATACATATGGAACTGAGAAAGTTAGAGAAAAGTGTACTTAAATTGTGGTACATTCGTGCGGCCATGGCATCGTTGGTACTGGTAGGTGTTTTTACAAGTGCGGCTGTCATTCTGAATGCAGCGGGTGCATCGAGCGATGTAACACTTGCCGTTTTATGGGGAGTCGGAATACCTGTCGTTTTACTCCTTGCCATCACGTTGGTTATGCCGGCCCTGCGCTATCAAATGTATGCTTGGGGGTATGACGATAAAAGGATCGTTGTAAAGCAAGGCGTGATTTTTAAGAGAAGAGTCGTGATCCCTGTGTGCCAGATTCAGGATCTTCATCGAACCCAGGGGCCGCTTATGATGATGCTGAAGCTGAGTGGAGTAACCATCTCAACTGCGGGATCGAATTTTGATATTTCTACGCTCACGACCGAAGAGGCCGACCGCATGATCGATGAGCTGGAGCGCAATCTTGAAGCAAGAATCGAGGAACTAAACGATGAAGAAATTTGACAAAGGATATATTTATTCCAGTTTGTTGTCGGATTTGTTCAGTAGTTTTGTGGTAGTATTTATCTTTTTGAAGGATTTCTTCCTTAACGATGAATCGAACCCCGAAGATATTCTTGCGGCAACGCCAATTTTTGTGATTGCGTTTGTTGTAATTTATCTCTGTTTTATTGCTTACAGAATTTTGTATTACAAGACTTCCGGATACGAACTGACAGAACAGGAAATCAAATGCAATCGAGGTGTTCTGTTCCGAAAACGCTCTGTTTTGGATTACAAGAAGGTACACGCTATCAATAAAAAGCAGAACATTTTTCATAGAATTTTCGGTGTTGCCGTTCTGACGGTTGACAGCGGTTCAACAAACACCTCCCATCAGGCCGAGATTACGATTGTTGAAAAAGATAAAATGGTTGACGCCCTGCTGAACGAACTGAATGTACTGAAAGAGGGCGGCACACGAAGCGCGGAGAGCACACAGCCGAAGGATGAACTGCTTCTTTCGGATGAGGATAGTCTTTACCGCTTTACTTCCGGCAAGAAAATGCTGTACACGCTTATCAATATTGCTTCTACCGCATTTTTTACGGCATTGTTCGCCGCGCTTGCCATTATTGTTCTTGGTATTTGCAAACTGATGGTCCAGCAAAATTTCCTCGGTACTTGGGGGCAGTATTTCTTGTACGCCTTTTTGATTACCGTAGGTGCTATGCTGCTGTTTTCAATGTTTTCCCTTATCGGATGCTTGATCCATTCTTTTGTGGGATACTATAAGTTCAAAATCACCAAGCGTGAAAAGGACATCCAGATTTCCTACGGATTGTTGGAAAAGCATACCAACACCTTCAGCTACGACAGAATCAAGGCCGTTAAGATTACCCAAGACCTTGTACAAAGGATGCTTGGCTTTGCGTCCATTCGGCTTGAGGTGATTGGTTATACTGTCAATAGCGGTGACGATGATAAGAATGCCGGGCTGGGTGTGCTCGTACCGTTTTGCAAGTATGATGAGATTGGGGAGATATTGGGTAAAGTATTGCCGGATTATGTTCCGGACAAAAAGCAGACAAAGTCTGTTTCCTATTTTTCGTTTATATCCTGGTTTGCGTTCATTCTTGGCATCGTAACAGGTGTGGTGTTGTTACAAGCAACCATACCTATGCTGATATTCCATGTTTCTCCTTCGGTGATGATCGCTGTAGCTTTTGCCGTTGTAGGCGCGGGAGCAATCATACTTGCCGTAAAAGCATTGAGTGCTGCTCTCAGTTACCAAAACAATGGCGTTGCCATCAACAACGGTAAAATAACCGCCTACTACGGTGGGTTTACTAAAAATATTACGGTGTTTATGGCTCGGAATCTTATTGCGGCAGAAAACGTAACCACACCGCTCCGCCAAAAAGCCGGTATTACAAGTCTTGTTATGCACCTTAAAACGAATGCGTTATCCAACGAAGTAAAGGTCCATATTCAAAAAGATACTCTTTCGGAGGATTTGGAAAAACTATTGATACTTTAATCCGCAAACGGGAACTCGGTTGGAGGTTTGGCGATGATGAGGCGCGCAAATTCGTGTCATTGCCTATTCGCCAAGTTCTTGAGCGAATTTCAAGTGAATTTACAGCAAGATAATTACAGAAAATAATCAAAAAAGAGAGGAGTGAGATGAGTGCCGGATACGTTTATTTTACATGCACCGTATCAGCCGACCGGTGATCAGCCGCAGGCGATCGATAAGTTGTCGCAGGGTGTTTTGGGCGGCAAAAAAGAGCAGGTACTGCTCGGTGTTACCGGTTCCGGTAAAACCTTTACCATGGCGAACGTGATCGCCAACGTGAACAAGCCGACACTCGTTCTCGCTCATAACAAAACCCTCGCCGCACAGCTGTGCAGCGAGTTCAAAGAATTCTTCCCCGAAAATGCGGTGGAATATTTTGTTTCCTATTACGATTACTATCAGCCGGAGGCGTATATTCCCTCCACGGATACGTATATTGAAAAAGATTCCGCGATCAACGACGAGATCGATAAACTGCGCCATTCGGCAACCTGCGCGTTGTCGGAACGGCGGGACGTTATCATTGTGGCGAGCGTGTCCTGCATTTACAGTTTGGGCAGCCCGATCGATTACCGCAACATGATTATTTCGCTCAGACCCGGTATGGTGAAAAAGCGCGATGATCTGCTTTTAAAGTTGGTGGATCTGCAATACGAGCGCAACGACATTAACTTTGTGCGTAATAAGTTCCGTGTACGCGGTGACGTGGTGGAGATTTTCCCCGCGTATTCGCACGATTCGGTGATCCGCGTGGAATTCTTTGGGGATGAGATCGACCGCATCAGCGAGATCAATCCGCTTACCGGGGAACTGAAAGGGCAACTGGGACACATTGGGATTTACCCCGCCTCGCATTATATTGTGCCGCCGGATAAAATGGAAGTGGCGATTGCGGAGATCGAGCGCGAGCTGGACGAGCGTTTGACGGAATTTAAAGCGGAAAACAAATTGCTGGAAGCACAGCGATTGTTGCAACGCACACGGTATGATATTGAGATGCTGCGCGAGATCGGTATGTGCAAAGGCATTGAAAACTATTCGCGCATTTTATCGGGACGAGCACCCGGTTCGCAACCGTTTACACTGCTTGACTATTTCCCCGACGATTTTTTGTTGTTTGTGGACGAATCGCATGTAACATTGCCGCAGGTGCGCGGTATGTTCGGCGGTGACCGCGCCCGCAAGACCAGTTTGGTGGAATACGGATTTCGGTTGCCGAGTGCCTACGACAACCGTCCGCTGAATTTTGACGAGTTTTACGATCATATTAACCAGGCGATCTTCGTGAGTGCCACGCCCGGTGAGCTGGAACGCAACCGCGGCGGTGTGCCGGTGGAACAGGTCATCCGTCCCACCGGATTGGTGGATCCCGAAGTGACGGTAAAACCGGTGGACGGGCAGATCGACGATCTGTTGGACGAAATCCGCCTGCGCACCGAGCGTTCCGAGCGTGTGCTGGTGACAACGCTTACCAAAAAGATGGCGGAAGACTTGACCGCGTATTTGGAAAACGTGGGCGTGCGGGTGCGGTATATGCACCACGACATTGATACTATGGAGCGCATGGAGATCATCCGTGATCTGCGATTGGGCGAATTTGACGTGTTGGTGGGCATTAACCTGCTGCGGGAAGGCTTGGATATTCCCGAGGTATCGCTGGTGGCGATTTTGGATGCGGATAAAGAGGGTTTTTTGCGATCGGATACGTCGCTGATTCAGACCATCGGCCGTGCTGCGCGTAACGCGAACGGGCAGGTTATCATGTATGCCGATGCGGTGACGCCCTCCATGGAACGTGCCATCACCGAAACCAACCGCCGTCGTGAGATTCAGATGCGGTACAATGCGGAGCACGGCATCACACCGCGTACCATCACCAAAAACGTGCAGGATATTTTGCAGATCACGCCGAAAGCGGATGCGGCGCGCAACGAGCACGGTCGCAAGCTGACACGGCAGGAGCGCGAACAGCGTATTGAGCAATTGACGCGTGAGATGCGGCATGCCGCCAAGCTGTTGGAATTCGAGCACGCCGCTTGGCTGCGTGATGAGATTGAAAAGCTGAAAAAACAGTAAAGAGGGAACCGATATGTTGGACAAGCTGGTCGTCAAGGGCGCCCGCGAACACAACTTAAAAGACGTCGACGTGACCATTCCGCGTGACAAACTGGTGGTATTTACCGGGTTATCGGGATCGGGCAAATCGTCGTTGGCGTTTGATACGATTTATGCCGAGGGGCAGCGGCGATATATGGAAAGCTTATCGTCGTATGCGCGGATGTTTTTGGGACAGATGGAAAAGCCGGACGTGGATTCCATTGACGGATTATCCCCGGCGATCTCCATTGACCAAAAAACCACGTCGCAGAACCCGCGGTCAACGGTGGGTACTGTGACCGAAATTTACGATTATCTGCGCTTGCTATACGCACGCATCGGCGTGCCGCACTGCCCCGAGTGCGGGCGTGAGATTCGCCAGCAGACGGTGGATGAGATCGTGGACCGCTTGATGGAACTGGGCGAGGGGACGCGGCTGCAGCTGCTGGCCCCCATTGCGCGCGGCAAAAAAGGGGAATATCAAAAAGAATTTGACAAAGCGCGCAAAGCGGGATACGTGCGGGTGCGCGTGGACGGCGAAATCTACGATCTGGCGGATGAGATCAAGCCGGAAAAGAACAAAAAACACACGATCGAGATCGTGGTGGACCGTTTGGTGGTGAATGCCGAGGTGCGGGGACGCATGGCGGATTCCATCGAAACTGCCACGGCATTGTCGGACGGGCTGTTGTGCGTGAATATTCCCGGCGGGGAGGATTTGCTGTTTTCGCTGAACTATGCTTGCCCCGAGCACGGGTTCAGCATGGAAGAAATGAAGCCCCGTATGTTCTCGTTTAACAATCCGTTCGGTGCGTGCCCGAAATGTACGGGCATCGGTATTTTTATGTCGATCGACCCGCAGCTGGTAATAAACGATCCGAAGTTATCCATCCGCGAGGGTGCGATCACGGCCAGCGGTTGGGGGTACAACGATATCGGGACCATTGCGCAGATGTATTACGACGGTTTGGCGGCGCATTACGGCTTTTCGGTGGACACGCCGTATGAGGAACTGCCGAAGAACATTCAAGACCTGTTGCTATATGGTAACAATGGCGAGAAGATCCGCATGGTGCGCAAAACCGGTTACGGTACGGGCGAATATTTCACCTCGTTCGAGGGGATTGTGAACAACCTGGATCGGCGGCACCGTGAAACCAACAGCGACTGGGTGCGCAACGAAATCGAGGGGTATATGAGTAAGGTGCCCTGCCCCGATTGTCACGGCAAGCGATTAAAACCAGAAAGTCTGGCTGTCACGGTGGGCGGTGTGAATATCGCTGATCTGTGTGATAAATCCGTGACCGAGATACTGGGTTTCATGGAAGAGCTGTACGCCTCGTTATCCGAACGGGAGCACCTGATCGCCGATCGGATTTTGAAAGAGATTCGCGAGCGGCTGGGTTTCCTCAACAGCGTGGGCTTGGAATATCTTACCTTGTCGCGGTCGGCGGGGACGCTTTCGGGCGGTGAGGGCCAGCGCATTCGTTTGGCAACCCAGATCGGTTCGTCGCTGATGGGTGTGTTGTATATTTTGGATGAGCCGAGTATCGGCCTGCACCAACGAGATAACCAAAAATTGCTGGAAACGTTGCGCCGCTTGCGTGACGTGGGCAACACACTGATTGTGGTGGAGCACGACGAGGATACCATGCGCGCAGCGGATTGGATCGTGGATATCGGTCCGGGCGCGGGCGTGCACGGCGGCGAGGTGGTTTGCTCGGGCACACCCGAAGAGGTGTGTGCGTGCGAACAGTCGATCACCGGTCAGTATCTCAGCGGCAAACGCCGTATTCCGGTTCCCGAAAAACGGCGGGCGGGTAACGGCAAGGAATTGCGTGTGATCGGTGCTGCCGAAAATAATTTGAAAAGCATTGACGTTTCGTTCAAATTGGGCGCGTTTAACTGTGTGACCGGTGTGTCGGGCTCGGGCAAATCGTCGCTTGTGAACGAGATTTTGTACAAAAAGTTGGCCAAGGAGCTCAATCGGGCACACACGCGGGCAGGGAAACACGTGCGCATGGAAGGAATCGAGCACCTGGACAAGGTGATCGATATCGATCAAGCGCCGATCGGGCGCACGCCGCGCTCCAATCCCGCTACGTACACCGGTGTGTTCAACGATATCCGCGAATTGTACGCTTCCACTACGGATGCAAAAATGCGCGGGTATTCGGCGGGTCGGTTCTCCTTTAACGTGAAGGGCGGCCGCTGTGAAGCTTGCCAGGGCGACGGTATTTTGAAGATCGAAATGCATTTCTTGCCGGATATTTACGTGCCATGCGAGGTGTGCCACGGGCAGCGGTACAACCGCGAAACGCTGGAGGTACGCTACAAAGGCAAAAATATCTACGACATTCTGGAGATGACAGTGGAGGAATCGCTGTCGTTCTTTGCAGATCTTCCCCGTATCAAGCGCAAACTGCAGACACTGTATGACGTGGGGCTGAGCTATATCAAGCTCGGGCAACCGGCCACCACCCTTTCGGGCGGAAGTCGGATCGT
>JAZQIV010000017.1:0-15555 GCA_045541305.1 Acutalibacteraceae bacterium
TTTTTAAAGATCGATTTCGTAAACGTGAGCGGTGACCGGGTGAACAGTATGGAAGGTTAGTTGACCGTTATGAAGTGTAGCGGTAGCACTGTTATCAATGGCCGGATAGATTTCTCGTAAGACGGTGTTATCACCAACAAAAGCGTTCACATCGAGTTTGAGTTCGTCTTCACCGTAATATTTGAATATGCCGATACGTAGTTTGATGTTCGACTTGAGAGCCAATACACTGTACCCTTTCGTGAACAGTGCTTGTTGGGGATAAAGTGATACAGGTAAGGCTGTGCTGATAAAGGCTCGATCTTGTTTATATACGCGGACAGCGGATTGAATGAGCTGACGGTTATAGGCATCACATTGTTCAATATGACCGGATAGATAAGGGACGCCGAACAGTGTGCAGGCCATATTATATATTGTTTCACGGCCGTTTTCCATTTGCTTTTGATAATCGATATCATAGGTGGTTTTTAGCTCGTTGCGCTTATCAAAAACCAGGGGATAGGGATATGCCCATACAGCACATTTTTCCGGCGGCATCAAACGCATCATACCCCATAAAATTGAGGGGTTGTTGTAATACCGTTCTTGATCACTGATGCTTTGCAATGCAAAATGCTTAAGTGTGCCGTTGTCACATCGTAATGCACCGCTTCCGCAATTCTCGAATATGAGATCCGGCATCTCAGCTTGCATTTTATCAATGAATTGAAGAAATGCACGGGCGTTACAGATCAACCCATAGCCGAAGGAAGAACCGAAATTGTCACAACCGATTCCCAACGTGTGATTGTAGTCGTTTTTAACGTATCGCATCCCCAAATTGTAGCAATGGCGGATGCGGTCGCTTAAATAATGACAAACAGCTTCACATTCAAAGTTAAGATAGCCACGATCGGCCTCCACAGCATTTCCATGCCGATAAAGCACAGCGTTAGGTGCCAAATGACGAATAGCAGAAGACTTCACATAAGTCTCCAGCTCAAACCAAAGGCCGGGCTTCATCCCTTTATCGGAAATGTATTGCAAAATGCCTTGCAGACCGTAGCCGGGAAAGCGGGCATCATCCTCTATCCAATCACCGATAGAACAGCCATCGCGGTTAATAAACCAGCCGTCATCGATACAAAACACTTCGGCCCCCATTTCCGCAGCGGTGTCAATTAATGGGATGAGTTTTTCGGTGCTGGGATTGGCCCAAAGACAATTCATATAATCATTAAAGCAAACCAACGGTTCGGCGAGTGTTTTGCCGTGCGTACGTTTATAATTGAGTAGTTCCCGTAAAGCGTCCTCCCAATCGCCGTTTATGCTACCGTAAAGAGCGGTGGAGGTTACAAATTGTTCACCGGGTCGTAAAGTGACAGATGCCCCTGCCATGTTTTCGTTCACACTATTGATATCGACGGTCAGTTCCGCACTTTCGGGTGTCCCCTGAGAGCCGATTTCTATTTCCCAGGAAAAACCACCCTCGTGCTCAAAAAACCAAGATTGTCCCACAGATTTATCCTCAATGATCAAGATGGGATAAATTCGTTCTGTTGACCAGCTACCGATGTTGCTCAGGCTCTTTCCGGCGCGTCCAATCGTGTGATAACTGACCGGATAAATTCCCATTTCATACGGCGTGACGGATCTCCATTGTCCCTCGCCTTGCCAACAAAAATGACAGTAATGTAATCGGACATCATGCGTGTGATAACCAGCGGCAATTCCATCGATAAATGCCGAGCTGAATCGATTGACAGTTAAAGGTTCATGTCCGGTATTGCGTATAACATTTTGCTGTTGTGTCACATGCGAATCGTCGATTTGAATCGCTTGTGATACCTCAAAGCCGTCAAAAACGAAGTCTCCGTTTTCTTTCATTTCAAGTGGGTTGATCTGTAGATGACTGGCAGCCTTATCGGCGCGGTCGTTAACGGAAATTTTAAAGTATGCTTTCATATGTTACCTCCGCAAAAAAGATACGTATTCTTCCTACAACGTGTTAACTATATTCTACCATTATAGCTTGATTGGAAGCAAGCGGATTTGCTGTTTTTAAGCCGCAATATTACAAATTATTTTTTCTTTAGGACAAAATTCGGCAAGCTTTAGGACAGTTGTTGGCGCCTTTCTTTTTGAGCATTGCGACATAAGGCTGAGTATGCTACAATCACATTGAAAAACCATGGGAGGGATGCTGATGTTTTCTGAACATTTTGTATGCGCTGATGACCGTTTTTGCGATTATGATACACCGGTTCCGGCACCTCTTTTTCGCAAGAGTTTCATGCTGGAACAGCAACCGGAAGAGGCGGAGCTCACCATTTGCGGGCTTGGCTTTTACGAGTTATTTATTAATGGAAAACGAATCACGCATGGGGCATTAGCTCCATATATCAGCAATCCGGATGATATTCTGTATTAT
This sequence comes from Acutalibacteraceae bacterium, assembly GCA_045541305.1. Lineage (GTDB taxonomy): Bacteria > Bacillota > Clostridia > Oscillospirales > Acutalibacteraceae > RGIG3009. Next base: position 2,414 of record JAZQIV010000017.1, read on the forward strand.
GACCAATACGATCTGCGTAACGAATTGCAGATCGGGGAAAATGTGTTGGGCATCATGCTGGGTAATGGATTCATGAATGCTTTTGGTGGTTCCGTTTGGGATTTTGATAAAGCAGCTTGGCGCGGAGCTCCGCGTGTGGCATTTGCTTTGGAATTGCAAATGGGAGATCAACATCTCGTAATAGAAGCCGACCAAACGATGAAAACGGCTGCTTCACCGATCACGTTTGATGATTTGCGCATTGGGACGTTTTATGATGCTAATCGGGAAATCCCCGGCTGGAGTTGTCCGGGCTTTGATGACAGCGATTGGCACGAGGCGAAGTTGGCCTTAAGACCGCGAGGAGAAGCGCGCCTGTGCGAGGCGGAACCAGTGGTTGTCTATGCAGAAAAGCACCCGGTAAGTATCCGTCACTATGACGATTTTTGCTTTTGCTGTCAAACAAACAGCGCTTACCGCGACCCCATTGAAAAGACACGTGTAAAAGACACTTATTTGTATGATTTCGGTGAGAATAACAGCGGCGTGTGCCGTCTGAAGATTCACGGAAAAGCCGGGCAGACCATAACCTTGCGTTTTGCGGAGATGCTGGCTGACGGATATTTCACAGTAGGAAGCACCATCTTTTTACGCGAAGAAACGCCGTTTTATCTAGAATATCCGCAAATGGATGTGTACGTGTGTAAGGGTGATGGTGTGGAAGAGTATGTTCCTCCATTTACCTACCATGGCTTTCAATATGTGTTGGTGGAAGGAATCACCGCTGAACAGGCAACAGAGGAGTTATTGACCTATTTGGTGATGAGTTCTGATCTCGAAGAGCGGGGTGCTTTTCACTGCTCTGATGAGACGCTTAATCGCTTGTTTGAAATGACCAAGCGTTCTGACCGCTCAAACTTTGTGTGTTTTCCAACGGATTGTCCACATCGTGAGAAAAACGGATGGACAGCAGATGCTGCGCTATCGGCAGAGCACATGCTGTTGCACATGAAGGCGACATCGAATTTAAGAGAATGGATGCGCGCCATTGCCAAGGCGCAGCAATCAGACGGTAAGCTTCCCGGTATCATTCCTACAGGTGGATGGGGATTTGAATGGGGGAATGGTCCGGCTTGGGATTGTGTGTGCGTATATTTGCCGTATTATTGCTATCAATACGACGGTGATGTCGATATCATCCGTGAAAATCGCACACTGATTTACAACTACTTACGTTATGTTGACAGTCGATTAAATGAAAACGGGTTACTTGCAATTGGATTAGGTGATTGGTGTCAGCCATCTTGTGAGGAAAATCGGATTCTTTCTCCGCTGATCTTTACAGACAGTGCCATGACTTGGGATATTGCACGCAAAGCAGCTTATTTGATGCAGGTTATTGGTGATGAGGAAGTAGCGGCATACGCTCAAAATCTGGCAAGTCGAATGCGGCAATCAATTCGTGAACATCTTATTGATTTGAAAACAATGACGGCAATTGGTAATTGCCAGACTTCGCAGGTGCTGATTGTGGCGATGGATCTGCTCGACGAAACAGAAAAACCTCAAGCCGTGGAGCGTTTGGTCGAGTTTATTCACGAGCGAGAGGATCACCTTATGTGCGGCGTGATCGGTGCCAGACACCTGTTTCACGTGCTAGCGGACTACGGGCATGTGGATTTGGCAATGAAAATGATTACGCGGACGGATTTTCCGGCATATGGTATGTGGGTAGCGGAAGGCGCTACGACATTGGCTGAGGAGTTCACTAAGCCCGGAGAACGCTTAAATTCTCGCAACCATCATTTTTGGGGTGATATCGCGTCATTCTTTATGAAGAAATTGGCGGGCTTGCGTCCGAATCCGCAGATACGTGATGTGCGGGAATATGCTATTGCACCTGTGTTTGCACAATCACTTACTCATGCAACTGCAACGTATATGTCGCCGTGGGGTGAAGTGTCTGTTCGCTGGCGTCGTCTTGAGGAAGATGAGATTGAACTGGCAGTGTGTGCGCCTTCTCAAATTTACGGTAGCATCCGTGTGCCGGTACCATACGTGTCTGAGTGTGGACTGGATGAGTGGTCGTTGAATTCGGGCACCTATCGTTTGATTCGCGATAAAAGGAGAATTTCGAAATGAAGTTAGGCTTTTTTACCGTTCCGTTTAGCGCTTGGTCGTTAGAGGAAACGTGTGCGTATTTGGCGTCACATGGTGTGCAAATGGTGGAACTAGGTTGTGGTGGTTTCCCGGGAAAAGCACACTGTGATCCGGAACTTTTGTTGAAGGATCCTGCTCAATGTGATGAGTTGCTTGAAACGGTTCACCGTCATGGATTGGAGATTAGCGCACTGAGTGCTCATGGGAATATGGTACATCCTGATTCCGCCGTTGCAGCCGTTTACGATAAAGATCTGACAAACGCGATTCTGCTGGCGGAAAAATTAGGCGTACCGGTGGTTAATACGTTTTCCGGTTGTCCGGGTGGCAGTTCGACAGACTGTACCCCCAATTGGGTGACCTGTCCGTGGCCGACGGATTTCAGTGAAATTTTAAACTATCAGTGGAATGAAGTTCTGATCCCGTATTGGAAAGAAAAGGTAGCTTTTGCGCGCATGCATAATGTGCATAAGATTGCGTTAGAACTACATCCCGGTTTCTGCGTTTACAATGTTAAGACATTGCTGCACCTACGTAATGAGGTGGGACCGGAAATTGGTGCCAATCTCGATCCCAGTCATTTAATTTGGCAGGGGACAGACGTTTGTACAGCGATCCGTGAGCTGGGAAAAGCTCGTGCGCTCTTCCACGTTCACGCTAAAGATACGTATGTTGATCCGCTCAACAGTGGACTTAACGGGGTTCTCGACACGGAACCGTATGGCAATGAACAAGCTCGTTCTTGGTTGTTTCGAACGGTTGGCTATGGACACGGGGTTGACTACTGGAAAGCCATTGCTTCCGAGCTGCGGCTGAGTGGATATGATTATGCTGTTAGCATTGAGCATGAGGATAGTTTGATGTCCGAAGAAGAGGGATTATTAAAGGCAATCACCACCTTAAAGGATGCGCTGATCTTTAAAGACAGAGGAACGATGTTTTGGGCTTGATTCCTTTGTGTAAGAGATGTACATCGGGCGTGCGTTTAAAATGTCGCTTGAGAATGGCCCGGCATCCGATTTACCCTGAAAGGAGCAATACCGTATGAAGTATAAGATTGCCATTGTTGGGTTCGGCGGAATGGGAACGTGGCATCTAAAAAAGCTTCAGCCACAATCAGAACTCGAGGTGGCTGGCGTATGGGATATAAAAGAAGAGCGTCGTGCGTATGCGCGGGAGAACGGTATTTTTGTGTATGACAGTTTTGAAGCCGTTTTGGCAGATGCGGCGGTCGATATTGTTTTAATTGCTACTCCTAACGACTGCCACAAACCGCTTGCTATTGCTGCTATGCGCGCAGGGAAAAATGTGATCTGTGAAAAACCGGTGACTATTTCTTCAAAGGATTTGGAAGAAATGATTGCGGTATCTGAAGAAACTTCACGATTACTTGCGGTACACCAAAATCGACGTTGGGATCAAGATTTTTTGATGATCAAAGAAATCTTGGACGAAGGCCATTTGGGGCCTGTTTATCGAATCGAGTCGCGTGTGCAGGGGGCCCACGGTATTCCTGGGGATTGGCGCCAGGAACCGGAAAAAGGTGGCGGAATGATCTTAGACTGGGGCGTGCATTTGCTGGATCAGGTATTGCTTCTATATCCGGATGCGGTCGTGGAAACAGTATTCGCTACGATCACAAACATTACTAACACCAAGGTTGATGATGGCTTCACGGCAGATTTGCGTTTGAGTAATGGTATTCATTTGATTGTTCAAGTAGGTACCAGTAATTTTATCGCGTTACCGCGCTGGGTAGTTCTCGGGCGTGATGGAACGGCAATTATTGAAGATTGGAAGCGCACCGGTCGTTTGGTGTGCGCTTGCGGAAAAGATGAGGAAGATGTGGTACCGGTTGTGACGGCAGCTGGTATTACCAAGACCATGGCACCGCGTCGTGAGGATACCATTATCACGTATGATTTGCCACAAGTTACCAGTGATACGCAGGCGTTTTATCGCAATGTGGTAGCATGTTTGAACGGGGAAGCAGACCCTGTGGTTACATTGCCGCAAGTTTTGCGTGTCATGCGTTTGATGGAAACAATTCTAAGATCTGCTGAATCCGAACAGGTTATACCTTTCGAAACATACCGACAATAAGAGGAGTGGTTATGATGAAACAATGGCCGATCGCATTACAGGTGTATTCTGTACGAGAAGACGCTGAACGTGATTTCGAAGGAACCATGCGTGCGATAAAGAACATGGGCTATGACGGGGTGGAAACGGCCGGCCTTTACGGCAAAACCGCGATTGAGTGCAAAGCAATTTTGGACAAAATTGGCTTAAAAATGATGTCAGCGCATGTTGTACCCGATTTGCAGGAGGATGACAAGGTACTGGACGATTATGCTGCTACCGGCATTCGTTATATTGCAATCCCTTGGTTTGCGGCCCCAAAAGATGAGGCGGAAATGGAAGCTGCAATTCAACGTATTACGCGCAACGGTCAACGAGCAAAAGAGCGTGGAATGCAGTTGCTATACCACAACCACGATTTCGAGTTGCGGATGTTTGGAAATGAGCGCATTCTTGATACCTACTATAGCAGGATACCGTCCGAGTACTTGCAAACGGAATTGGATATGTGCTGGGTTAATGTTGGCGGGGTTAATCCTGCAGAATATCTGCGCAAATATAGCGGCAAATCACCGGTCGTACATCTTAAAGATTTTGTGGGCTCAAAATCTGAAAATATGTACGCATTGATTGGTACCGATACTGCCAAAGAAGAAAAAAGCAGTAAGTTTGAGTTTCGTCCTATCGGCTCCGGAGTTCAGAATATTCCTGCGATCTTAGAAGCCGCGGAGGATGCGGGGGCTGAGTGGCTCGTGGTTGAGCAGGATAGCCCGTGCATGGGGAAAACAGCTTTGCAATGTGCAGAAATCAGTATTCGGTATTTGCATGGTCTGATGCAAGAAAAGAAAGGATGAATTGGATATGGCTGACGCGTTATTAGATCGTTTTAAAGACACATACGAGGAAACGGAAACCGTTGATAGTGATACAAAAATTCGCATTGGTATTGTTGGTACTGGTTGGATTGCAGAGGGACATATTGAGGCGTATATGCGCATGAAGGATGTCGAGATCATTGCTGCGGCAGATCTCGTGCCCGGAAAAGCAAAAGCGTTTTGCGAGCGTTACGGTCTGCACGATGTGCGCTGTTATGAAAGTGATTCAGCGATGCTGGAAGCAGAGCAACTGGATGGCGTTAGCATTTGTACGTATAATTGTCAGCACGCCCCTTGTGCAATACGTGCTTTAGAGCACGGCATAAATGTGATGCTGGAAAAGCCTTTTACTGTTACATTGGATGAAGCAGTTGATGTGATGCGAGCTGAAAAGAAAAGCGGAAAGATTTTAACAATTGGGTATCAGCCGCGTATGAGCAGTAATTATCAAATGATGAAAAAAATCATTGATTCCGGTGAACTGGGACAAGTGTATTATATGCAGGCTGGCGGTGGACGTCGCCGCGGAATACCAACACCCTATGGCACCACTTTCATTGAAAAAGAAACCGGCGGCGTAGGTGCCATGGGAGATATAGGCACCTATTCGTTGGATATGTTGCTCAACGCAGTCGGATACCCGAAACCCCTGACCGTAACCGGCTATACATCCACTTTCTTTGGCAAAGATCCGTCTTATTATCCCGATCATCCTGAATATGCCGAAAAATTTGGAGTTGAGGATTTTGCTGCCGGCTTCATTCGCCTGGAGGGCGGCATTGTTCTGGATTTCCGTATCTCATGGGCTATGCACATGGATACATGTGGAGATAGTCTGATACTTGGCACAAAAGGCGGTTTGCGGATTCCGTCTAAGGAATGCTACAACGGGGACCTGCCTTCACCGATGAAAATCTATAAAACAGTGGCAGGCAAAGAGGTTTGTTATGAGGTGCCGAAAGACGAGGCGCCGGATCTGTTTTATAAAAAACTGCGCTCTTTTGTTGATTCGATTAAAAACGGCGGGGAAGCTACGGTGCCTACCAGTCAGATTTTGTATAATCAGGCGATTATTGACGGTATTATTAAGTCAAATGAGCTTGGCCGTGAAATTCAGATCGAGATTCCGGAAATCTAAGCATGTATCAAGCGCTAACTATTCGTACAAAGTTGAAAGGACGCGGTTGTGTGCAGTTGTGGGAGAATACGCCGGGCTTATGTGAGGAAATTCCGCAGATACGGTATTATCAACCACAAAAAGCCGTTACCGATGCCGCTGTTGTTGTTTTCCCCGGAGGTGGTTATGGGATGCGCGCACCACACGAGGGGCAGGCGTATGCTGAATTTCTTGAGGCTGCCGGAATCCACACATTTGTGGTGGATTATCGGGTGGCGCCGCATAGATTTCCGTTACCACTCTTGGATGCGCGTCGCGCTGTCCGGTGGGTACGTGCATATGCAGCAGAATACGGCATCGACAAAAACAAAATCGCGGTTATGGGTTCATCGGCGGGCGGCCATCTTGCGGCAATGCTTTCTACATATATGAATCCCATTGATCACGAAGGTGCAGATGATATTGATTTCGAATCGTTTTTACCGAATGCACAGATCCTGTGTTATCCTGTGATTTGTGCACCAAGTAGCGGTGTGGCGCATGTTGGTAGTTATGATAAACTGTTGGGTGGTAGCGATGAGGTGATGGAAAATGCTTTGGATCCGTCCCAAAACGTTCAAGTGAACACTCCGCCCGCTTTCATTTGGCACACAGCAGACGATAACGTTGTTAGCGTAGTCAATAGTTATCGCTATGCTACATTTTTGCGTGAGGCAGGTGTGCCGGTGGAGATGCATGTGTTCCCGAATGGATATCATGGCTTAGGCTTAGCTCCCAATCAACCACATGTAGCGCAGTGGTCGCATTTATTAATAAATTGGTTGCGTTACAATGAGTGGTTGTCATGCTAACAACTAATGAGTTGTGTATTTCAGTAATCACGAGGTTTAAGAAATAAGCGTTCTTCAACATCTATGCTGGTATCTGTGATGCCGAAATGTGTTCTGAAGGTTTCCGCCTTGCCACCGATCGGTTGAATTCCAAAAACTTCTACGCCTGCAACCCGTCGTTTGACAAAAACTGCGGGAAATAACGATTAAAAAAAGAGCGTATCGCCACTGCGATGCGCTCTTTTTTACTTTTATGTTACTTTGTGAATATCGCTGCAAAACTTGACTATTTTGCGTGGTGTGTTACAATGTGACTATCGTATAAGAAGGGCGGGACATTGACGTGAAAAAGCCGATACGTGCGATCATCTGCGGACTCAATTCCCAATACATTCATTCGTCTTTAGCACCGTGGTGCTTGCTTGCAGGCGTGCGCACGTTTGCTGATTCAGATGTTGTATCGGCAAGCGTGGTGGAAGGCACGATCAACGAACCCGCCGAAGCACTGTTGGAACGTTTGCTGGCGGAATCGGCAGACGTGATCGGCTTTTGTTGCTATATATGGAATGTGCAGATGGTATTGCGCCTGGTTGCATTGTTGAAACAAGCAAAGCCGAAGCTTCGTATTGCTTTGGGTGGCCCGGAAGTGGCGTACCGTGCCGCGGAGGTGCTGCAAGCAGCGCCTGCTGTGGATTACGTACTGTCCGGCGAGGGGGAATTGCCGTTTGTGCAGTTGCTCACCGCGCTTGCCAATAGCGACGAAATCGGCTCTGTACCCGGTATTTCCTATCGCGATGGCGGTAAGATTATTGCGGGTGAGCCGTACGTGACCGACGCTGTGCCGCCCAGCCCGTATTGCTCGGAATATTTTGATACGTTAAACGGCCGTATCGCGTATCTGGAAACCTCCCGCGGCTGTCCGTTTTCCTGCGCATTTTGCTTATCAGGACGGTGCGGCAGTGTTCGGTATTTCCCAATTGAACGTGCGCAACAGGATATTTTACAACTGGCACAAAGCGGGGCGAAAACCATCAAGTTTGTGGATCGCACGTTTAATGCCAACCGTGCGCGTGCGCTGGAATTGATCCGCTTTATTCTCGCACATTACGGCCGTGAAATTCCGACAGATGTCTGTTTCCATTTTGAAATTGCCGGTGATTTATTGGATGAGGAAACGCTGACAGTGCTTTCCGAGGCGCCTGCCGGCTTGTTTCAGGCGGAAATCGGTGTGCAATCGTTCCATGCGCCCACGTTGTCAGCTATTGCACGCAGGACCGATATGGAACACCTTGTGCGCAACGTGCGGCGTTTGTTGGCATGCCAAACGGTGCACGTGCATATTGATTTGATTGCAGGTTTGCCGCAGGAAACGTTGGCGATTTTTGCGCAAAGCTTTAACGAGGCGTTTTCCTTGCAGCCGCATATGCTACAGCTTGGCTTTTTGAAATTATTACACGGTGCGCCGATGCGAGAAAACAGGGAACAGTACCCGTGCCGTTTTTCATCCGAACCGCCGTATGAGGTGCTGGGTACACCGTGGCTGTCACATGCCGAAATCGAACAGCTGCACCGCGTGGAATCGGTGGTAGATCGGTTGTATAACAGCGGGCGTTTCCGCCGTACGATCGGCTATTTGTTGCACGCTACAGGCAATACACCGTTCGATCTGTTTGCAGAATTGGCAGAGGTACTGCCGATGGGGCGACTTTCTCTGGATGCCTACACGGAAGCGGTATTCGTCGCGTGCCAGTCCCTTGCCGGTGTTTCTGCGAGTGAGCTACGGGCGCACATGGCATGTGATCGCGTGGCAACAAACCGCTCGGGAATTCTGCCGTCCTGCCTTAAAGAAAACGAAGTCGAGCGCAAGCGTTTAAAACGGCTGGCCGACACGGATGAGCGCTATGCGCGAGCTTCTTCCGTGAAGCGTGGCACCGCTTACGTGGATGGACGGTTGGTCTATGCTGACTATGTAGCTCCACATCCCGTTACGGGCGAGTTTCCGTTGCGTTATTTCAACGAGGCGTGCCTTGCACGTTCCACGCGGTATTTGTTGTTTGATCTTGACGGAACGCTAACCGATCCGGCACTCGGGATTACGCGCTCGGTGCAGCATGCGCTGCGCCATTTCGGCTTGGAAGAGCAAGATTATCAAAAACTGCTTTCATACATTGGACCGCCGTTGTTGGATACGTTTCGTTCCTATGGCTTGAACGAAGAACAATCACGCGAGGCTTTGCGTGTATACCGTGAATATTTTGCAGATATCGGGTTGTATGAAAATACTGTGTACGATGGTATACCCGAATTCTTGACAGCCGCTCAACAAGCGGGATACGTATTGATTATGGCGACCTCCAAGCCTGAAATGTACGCCTGCCGTTTGATGCAGCATTTCGGTTTAACCGAGTATTTTGCGTGCATTGCCGGCAGCGATATGGCGGAAACCCGCGCCGATAAAGCGGCGGTGATTCGCTATGCGATGCTGCGGGTTGGGCTCACGGACGTTAACGAGGCGATCATGATCGGTGACCGTAAATATGATGTGCAGGGCGCGCGGGATTTCGGCATGCGCTCGGTTGCGGTGTCTTACGGATACGGCAGTATTGAGGAATTGACAGCTTCTCAACCGACGAAACTGGTACATACCGTTCGAGAACTATCCGATCTGTTTTTATAGAAAAGCACCGACGTTATGCGTCGGTGCTTTTTTCAGCGTTACGTTCTTCTTTTTTGCGGTTGCGGTAGTTCACAATGCGGTTGTAAATCAGCATACCACCCAAGCTGATAATACCGGTGACGGCGAATAGAAGAGCAGCTTGTCCGTATGCTTCGCGCTGGATCAGATTGCCGCCGATGGTGGAAGAAGCCAGCGACGGGATGCGCGCGATCAACGTGATGATGAGAAATTCATGCAGCTTGATACGCGTTAATCCCACAAAATACGTGAGCAGATCTTTTGGTGTGCCGGGAATGAAAAACAAAATAAAAACCAGGCGTTTTAGTTTTTTCTCACTGTTGATAAAACGGAGCTGATCGATTTTTTCGCGGCTGATAAACAGTTCTACCAAACGGATCCCCAAGCGCTTAACAAGCAGGAAAACCAGGGAAGAGGCGATAGCAACGCCCGCAAGACAAATCAGCGTGCCCTCAATCGCCCCGAAACTGTACCCAATGCCGACTTCAACCAGTTCACCGGGAATCAGCGATACGATGACCTGCAGGATCTGAATACCGAGTGCTACGAAACGCCCGGTCCAGCCGTAGCTTTCCACAAACGCCTTGAAAGCTTCCGGCGAATCTTGAAAAGTCAAAAAATGCTTGGATAGCCAATAGGTTAACCATCCCAGCAAGGCGGTGAGTGCAACCAGCGAAAGAATCGCCAAAACACGGCGGCGTTTTTGGTATTGCGCCGTTTCTACCGGGGGAGTTGATCCCGATTTCATCTTATCACCTCCAAGCGGAGTCATTCGATCGCTATTAGTATACGGAATGCTGCTGAGAAATTCAAGCGAAATTTGTTAACATTTCTTGAAAAAGGAAGAGAAGGCACAGATAAAAGTCTTGAACAAAAAAATACAATATGCTATACTAAGATGTCATATTGTGAATTGCAGAAGGAAGTGTTATTATGCACGTTACGTTACTGGCGCATACACCGTTCCCCGAACATACCGTGGCTTCGGCCGCTCGCTTGTGTTATTCTGCCTCCACGATCGATACGATCCGTGAGGGCCTGACCGATGAAAAAACCGCTTCATTTGTGGATATGTTGGCGGAGATCGGACACGAAAGTCCCATTGAACACGCCTCGTTCACCTTTGGTATTGAAGGGGTATCTCGTTCGCTCTTGGCACAGATCACGCGGCATCGCATTGCTTCGTTTAGTGTGCAAAGTCAGCGGTACGTTGCGGAAAAACAGTTTGAATACGTTTTGCCGCCGGAAATTGCCGCCATTCCCGAGGCGGAGGCGATCTACCGTCAGGCAATGGATGAAGATCAGCAGCATTATGAAGAATTAACGGCCATTCTGAAAGAAAAACATCTGCAGGAATTTTTGGCAACCGGTATGGAGCAAAAAGCTGCGGAACGCGCCGCCGAAAAGAAAGCAATCGAAGATGCGCGATTTGTGTTGCCGAATGCTTGCACCACCAAAATGATCGTAACGATGAACGCCCGCAGCCTTTCAAACTTCTTCCACCACCGTTGCTGTAACCGTGCACAATGGGAGATTCGTGAACTGGCGGATCAAATGCTCGCCTTGTGCCTGCAAGCAGCGCCGCACCTGTTTAAAAAAGCCGGTCCGCCGTGTGTGGCGGGCGCTTGTCCCGAAGGCAAAATGAGCTGCGGTCAGTTCACGCAAATGCGCGAAAAATACCGTGCGCTCAGAGAGGAGAATACCTGATGGGACACCTGGTGGTATTGGATGGGCTGGACGGAAGTGGTAAATCCACGCAACTGGATCGCCTAAACGAGTATTTTCTCCAAACTCACATAGACTATCGACAGATTAGTTTTCCGGATTATGCGCAGCCGTCTTCCACACTTGTGAACATGTATTTGCATGGGGAATTCGGTGATGCCGCAGATGCGGTTAACGCTTATGCCGCGTCGTCGTTTTATGCGGTGGATCGTTTTGCCAGCTACAAAAAGTTTTGGCAAAACGACTATGAAGCGGGGCGCCTGATCTTGGCAGCGCGCTATACCACCTCCAATGCGATTCACCAAATGGGAAAGCTGCCGCGCGAAGAGTGGGATGCGTATCTGCAATGGCTGCAGGACTATGAATACGGTTTACTGGGATTACCGCGTCCGGATCGCGTGATTTTTCTGGATATGCCGCTTGAAATATCCCAACGTCTGTTATCGCACCGCTATGAAGGTGACGAAGGTAAAAAGGATATTCACGAACGGGATCTGCGTTATTTGCAGACCTGCCGCGAAAGCGCACTGTATGCAGCTAATGTTTTAGGATGGGACGTTGTGAGCTGCGGCGAAAACGGCGAACCGCTTCCCATTAAAACGATCAGCGAGCAGCTGGTGTCTTTGGTAACGAAAGGATTGTAACAAGTACGGTATGGGTATTGAATTTCGTGAGCTGACAGTGGAAGATGCCGCATGGGCAGCTCCGATTTTACAAGCATCGGGTAAGATGGGATGTGAATATTCCTATACCACCGTGTATATGTGGAGTCGCTTTTATGACGCTCGCATTGCGCGGGTGGAGGATGCGGTGTTTTTGTGCGGCGGAGCCACCTCCGCACGCCCTTCGTTTTTGCCGCCTGTCGGCATGCCGCTTGAAAAAGGCGTGACACTGTTGCGAGCGTACACGAATGAACGTGGGATACCGCTTGTACTGCACGGTGTGGACGATGATACACGGCTGCAATTGAGTGCTTTATATGCCGATCATGTGCGTTTTGAAACACACGACGAAGATTATGATTACGTGTATTCCACGGAAGCGTTAGCAGCGTTGCCGGGTAATACCTATCACAGCAAAAAGAATCACATTTCGTCGTTTACCCGTAAACATATGTGGCGGTACGAACCATTGACCGATGCAAACGCCGCGGATGCTTTGGAGGTTTCGGTACAATGGTGTCGCGAAAAAGGCAACTGTACGGATGACGGACTTTCCTCGGAACGCTGTGCGATCCGCCGGTTGTTGAAACACCGCGAAGCCCTTTCGGTTTTGGGTGGACTTGTGTACGTGGATGAAAAGCCTGTTGCCTTTACACTGGGATCGCCGATCAACCATGAGGTGTTCGACGTACATGTTGAAAAGGCGTTGAGCGCATATGCGGGTGCGTACGCCGTCATTAATCGCGAATTCGCAAAAACGCTAACGGCGTACCGGTATCTCAACCGTGAAAATGATATGGGAATTCCGGGGTTGCGACGCGCCAAAGAATCGTATCGTCCCGTAATTCTGCTTAAAAAATACACTTGTGAGTTTATTTGATATGGAAATTCGAATGGCAACCGCGCGTGATCGTGCGGCACTTTGTGAAATTTGGTTAACCTCTTTTCCAACTGATACGGTAGAGGATTGCTATATGTTTTTGGAACAGGTTGATTTGGATACAGAATGCATGGTTG
>JAZQIV010000018.1:0-3305 GCA_045541305.1 Acutalibacteraceae bacterium
AGTGACCGCAAAGTATCTGCCGTGATCGACGGTGTTTCGGTATATTCCGAAGAAGTGGTGTGGTTCCCCAAAACCAATTCGGACCCCGATTATCACTTCAACGGCATCCGCGAAGCGTTCCGCACCGCTGCTTCCAAAATGCCGCGTGTGGATGCCATCGGCGTTTCCTCCGCCGGTGTGTACGTGGACAACCGCGCCATGGTGGCTTCGCTGTTCATCAAAGTGCCGGAAGAGCTGTACGATCAAAAGGTAAAAGATATCTATCTGCGCGCCGCCGAAGAATTCAATGTGCCGATCGAGGTTGCCAACGATGGCGACGTCACCGCGCTTGCCGGTGCCATGAGCCTTGGCAAAAACAAGATTCTCGGCATCGCCATGGGTACGTCCGAAGCCGCCGGTTACGTGGATGCGGAAGGCAACATCACCGGCTGGCTCAACGAATTGGCCTTCGCTCCCGTGGACCTGCAGGAGGATGCCATGGTGGACGAATGGTCCGGCGATAAGGGCTGCGGTGTCAAATACTTCTCGCAGGACAGTGTCATCAAGCTCGCGCCCCGCGCAGGCCTGCAGTTAGAGGAAGCTCTGTCCCCCGCCGAAAAGCTCAAAGCCGTTCAGCTGGAGCTCAACAAGGGCAACGAGAACGTGCGCGATATTTACCGCTCCATCGGTGTGTACCTCGGCCACACGCTTGCTTACTACGCCATGTATTACGAAATCGGTGACGTGCTGTTGCTCGGTCGCGTGATGTCGGGCGAGGGTGGCGACCTCATTTTGGCAGAAGCCACCCGCGTGCTCAGCGAAGAGTATCCCGAATGTGCCGGCATGGAGCTGCACCTCCCGGATGAAAAGATCCGCCGCGTCGGTCAATCCGTCGCCGCAGCCAGCCTGCCGAAAATCTAAGCGTAAAACAAAAAAGCGGAGAGAACAAAACGTTCTCTCCGCTTTTTATTTAACCACCTTACTGAATCTCTTGCTCCAATGCGCGAAAGTATTCCGTGTCAAAAAAGTCGGTTACCGTAATGTCTAAACCGTCACACAGTTTTTTGATCGTTACGATTCCCGGATTGCGGCTTTGATCATACAAAATGGATTTTACGGTCGTATACGGCACCCCGGATAAGCTTGCCAATCGACAAAAAGTAATTCCTTTTTGCGCACACAATTCTTCAAATCGTTTTTTGGTCGCCTGTGTAATATTCATAATTCTCACTCCTGACACTACTATTGTATAGTGTTCGTCAGAAGTGTTTAGACTATATATTATACGATATTACGATATATAGTCTTTGCTTACTATCAAAGCCACGACGTTTTCTATCAATTCCTGCGGTGAGCAACGGAGCCCCGCTTGGCGAACTGCCTCTTCCATCTCGGTGCAAATTTGGCATTCATCCATGTGTTCTTTTACTGATAAAGCTTTAATGATACCATTAAATGTCATACTCTCACCTCCTCATCCCCTCAATTATACGATATATAGTCTATCATATCTTGTCGAATTTTGCAAGGTAATCAAAAAACGGAGAGAACAAAACGTTCTCTCCGCTTTCTATTTTTCTTATTCGGCAATCGCAATGCAGGCCGCCAAGCTGCCGCGCGCACCGCCCGTAACACGGTGCGACCAGAACACATCGGGGTGGCATTTGGTGCACAGATCTGTCACGGTGATATGCTCCGGCTTCACGCCCGCACTCATCAAAATGCGGCGATTGACTTCCCATAAATTGATTTTCACCTTTTCGTCGTTCACGGGGGTAAAGCATCCGTCGTCATAAATCGGCAACTTCTCAAACGCTTCGATCACCGGTGCATCCACCTCAAAGCAGCACGGCCCGATGGACGGCGCGATCCCCGCCAAAATATCCTCACGCTTACAACCGTAATCCTTGCACATGCGTTCCACGGTAACCGCACCGATCTGTGCCGCCGTGCCGCGCCAACCGGCATGGGACGTTGCCACCGCACGACGCACGGGATCCACAAAAAGGAGCGGTACGCAATCCGCATACTGCGTGAAAAGCGGCACGTTCGGTTCATCGGTAATCAAACCGTCAATATCGGTATACCCGCGCTCCCGCGTGACACCGCGCCCGCGATCCGCCGCCGTGACGTTATAGATCGTCACGTGATGCTCCTGTGCGGATACTACCGCGTTTTCACTTTGCACGCCGATCGCATCGCAAAACCGCGCAAAGTTTTCGCGCACCGCTGCCGCATCGTCACCGCGGGTATAGCTTAAATTCATGCTTTCATAAATCCCCGTGCTAACGCCGCCAAGCCGCGTGGAAAACCCGTGACGCACAAACGGCACTGCCTCAAACGACGGAAACGTATAGTACACCACACCATTTGTTTCGTGAACGGTTAATGTTTTACTTTGTAACATGGCAATCACCCATATCAGTGTACCACAACCGCACGGTATTTTGCAATCAGATTGCAAAAATCACCTTTAAAAGCAGCAGGGTGATCACGCCCGGAACGCCGCCCAACACACAAAACGCACCGGTGAGCACGTTAATACCCAGCGAAACACCCGTGAACGCACCCGTTACGTTGACTGCTGCCAACGCACACAAGCCCTGCAGCGCACTGCCAAGCAGCGTGCGAATCGGTTTTTTGGTGAGGATCGCACCGATCACCGCCGCTAAGGCCGCCAAGCCAGCCACTACGTACAACAAAAGCATCATCTTGTCCGCCTCCCCTTTTCACACTATGTGAAAAAGAAGCGGAATATAACAAAAAAGCGTGTGCCGAATCGGCACACGCTTTTTAGAATACGTGAAAATTATTTTGCGCCCAGGAATTTGGTGACCAGCATGCCAAGGAACACCAGCACAAAGAACACGATTGCCAACACCTTGGTCCATTTGGCAAGGAACGCATCCAGCGTGCGGGCTCTGCCCTTATCCATGAAGTTTTCGGCAGCGCCCGAAATGGCGCCCAGGTTTGCCTGACGGCCTTCCTGCAGCAGCACCACCGCAATGATAACCAGCGCGAACACAATGATAACCGCACCGATGATATATTCCCAAATCGTCATGAGAATTCCTCCTAAATTCATACGAAACTAAAATGCACATATTATGATAGCATACTCTGTCACAAAACGCAAGTATAATTTTTCTGCATATTGCGTGTATGTTTTTCACACAAAACGGGCAATCTAACCACGGCGCAAATAGATGAAACATCACTTGCGTTTGCCATATTTGCGCTTCGTTGCCGAGCAGAAAACTGCTCGGCAACGATTGTTTTTTATAATAAGGACAGCTGCTCACCCACATCTTCCGCCGCCGGTGTGG
>JAZQIV010000019.1:0-10732 GCA_045541305.1 Acutalibacteraceae bacterium
CGCTGAACATTGAGAAAATGAAACGCGATATGCAAAAATATCGCATTGTGTACGATCGCTGGTTTACCGAATCGACGTTGCACAACGACGGTGAGGTTAAAGAGGTGATCGATATTCTGACCGCGCGCGGCCTGACCTATGAAAAGGACGGTGCGTTGTGGTACAAGGCCGGTGAATACGGCGAAAAATACCAAGGCAAAAAGCACGTGAACCGTGACGGCGTGGAAGAAGGCATCAAGGATGAGGTGCTGGTGCGCGCCAACGGCAACCCCACGTATTTTGCAGCGGATATTGCCTATCACCGCAACAAATTCATGCGCGGATTTGATACCTGTATTGACGTGTGGGGTGCGGATCACCACGGTCACGTGGCACGTATGAAGGGTGCCATGGATGCAATTGGCTTATCGGGCGACCGGCTGCAGGTCGTGCTGATGCAGCTGGTACGCTTGATGCGGGACGGCGAAGTGGTGCGCATGTCCAAGCGGTCGGGTAAGGCTATCCAGTTGGCAGATCTGCTGGACGAGGTGCCGGTGGATGCGGCGCGCTTTTTCTTCAACCTGCGCGAGGCCTCCACGCAGATGGATTTCGATTTGGGATTAGCGATTGAGCAATCCTCCTCCAACCCGGTTTACTACGTGCAGTATGCGCATGCACGCTTGTGTTCGATCTTCCGTACGGTAGCGGAGGACGGCGTTGTGCTGAGTGCACCACAGACCGCGCAATTGTGCTTGCTGTGCGAGCCGGAGGAGCGCGAGTTGATCCGTCACCTGGCAGGTTACGCAGCTCAGGTGGTGACCTGTGCCAAGGAACAGGATCCCGCCGGGATGACGCGGTACGCGCAGGAGCTGGCCACGTTGTTCCACAAATTCTACAATGCCTGCCGTGTGCGCGGGGTGGAAGCCGATCTGCAGCAAGCGCGTTTGGCGTTGTGTGAAGCAACACGCATTGCGCTCAACAACGTGCTGACGATGCTCAAAATTGAAGCGCCCGAAAGTATGTAATAAATAAGGGCGCCCGATCAAACGATCGGGTGCGTTTTTGGTTTATAAAGGAAGAATACCGCTGACAAAGACGGTGGAGAGAATGCCCACGCCGATACCGATCCATTGTGTAACGGATAGGCGTTCTTTGAAAAATAAAAACGCGAAGATCATGCTGAGCATCATCGGGCACAGATTGACCACCGGGAACATAATGACCGCCGGCAGTAAGCCTGCGAGCACCAGATTGATGGTGTGGGGGAAAGCAAAGCAAGCGCCGCACGCCACGGGCATCCACCACATGCTTTTGGGCCGCGGCTCAACCGCTGTATTGTTTTGTTTACGGGCGGTCGACAGCATGCACAGAGCAAACACGGTTGCCAAGGCGAATCCGGTGAGCAGTAATGCCGGCATTTCGGTGCGGTGTTCGGATTTTTGGTGAATTTTTTGAATGACACCCACGCCGCCGGAAGAAACAAAGGAAACGGCGCACCAGAGCAGCCACTTGCCATTGACGGCGCGGTTGCGGTCTTGCGTTTTTTCGGGTGAAAGGATGATACACACCGCCATCAGGGCGATGCCGATGTATTGCGCCGGCGAGATGGTTTCACCTAAAAACAACCCGCTGAGTGTGGGAATGATGGCGGACAACGACACGATCACGGTGGTATAGGTGAACGTGCCGAGCGATAGCGCCTTGAGTGTGCCGTATACGCTGAACACATTGCACACCGCCATCGCCACGCCGAGTCCAAATGAGAACAGACTAAAGCGGAATGAGGTGCCGGATGCTGCATAAATAACAGCAATTCCGCACAGGCAGGTAAGGCTTTGCAAAGTGTTGAATTGCCACAAGGCCTTGCCGGTCATTGAATAGTGCTTGGAATAGGTGCCGCGCAGAATGCTCATTAAAGAACTGCTGACAACGGTTAAACACAATAAAACGGACAACGGTGCTTGAAACATTCGGAAAAAACCCCTTTACTTTCTTTGAAGCAATATGGTATAGTTGTATCACACAAAATCTCATTTTAATATGAGAAATTACCTTTATAACATGAAAATTGCGTCACGAGGTGCTTATGGAATACCACGAATTGAACAGTATCCTAACGGCGGACGGGATCTATGCGGATTATTCGTATGCAAAGCGGGCGGTGAATGCGGCGGCACATCGCAGGGAAGAGGCGCACATTCACGATTATTGTGAAGTGTATTTTAATTTGCAGGGCAACGTGTCATTTTCGGTGGAAAACACGATTTATCCGGTGGAATCGGGCGATCTGATTATCACCATGCCGAACGAGGTGCATTATTGCATCTATAACGGGGATTGCACGCACGAGCATTATTGCTTGTGGGTGCGCACCTCAGAGCCGTTTCAGGCGCTGTTGGCACCGTTTTATGAACGGGAACGAGGGCAGGGAAATCGGATTCGGCTGAACGACCGTGAAAAAGAGGAGCTGAAGCGGTGGGTGGATACGTTGCTGCGGGAACGGGACGAGAATCGCCGTGTGACGGTGAAAAGCGGTGCGGCGGTGATGAATATTTTGGATCTGCTCAACGACGTGAAGCACCGCACGGCGGCACCGCTGCATTTGCCAAAGGTGCTTAAAGAGATTTTGGCGCACATTGAAAGCGAATTGGGCAGGACATGCACGGTGCAGAGTTTGTGTGACACGTTTTTTATCAGTCGCAGTTCGCTGGGGCGGCTGTTTAAGCAGTACTTGGGAACCACGCCGAGTAAATACGTGGAAAACAAGCGGTTGGCGTTGTCCAAACGGTTGCTCGAAGAGGGGTTGTCGGTACAGGCGACCTGCGAGCGATGCGGGTTCCCCGATTATTCGCATTTCATCGCCTTGTTTCGCACGCGTTTTGGCATCACGCCGTTTCAATACAGCCGCAAACCGTAAGAAAAACGCGCCTCCCAAATGGGAGGCGCTTTTGGTACACAATAAGGGGATCAGACAGGTTTGACGTCGAACGAGGCGGCGATGGCGGTGCGGCCTTCTTCGAGCGTGTTGAATTCCCCGTTTGCCAACATCTGCACGATGAGATTGCCCAGCGCGGTGGCCTCGATCGGGCCCGCATAGACGGCTTTGCCGGTGGTTTTGGCGGTCAATTCATTCAGATAACCATCCTGGCAACCGCCGCCGACAATGTGCAGGCGGGAATAGGTGCGGCCGGTGATCTGTTCCATTTGGCGCACGGCTTTGCCATAGCAATCGGACAAGCTCAGGTAAATGACCTTGGCCACCTCACCAACCGTTTGCGGAACGGCTTGGTTGGTTTCGGCACACACGGTTTTGACCATTTCGATCATGCTCTTGGGAGCAAGGAAACGCATATCGTCCACGTCCACAACGGAATCGATCTTCGCTTCACGTGCCATGTCGCTGATCTCGCCGAAGCCGTATTGGTTGTTGAGTTCGCGTTTGACGGACTGCAACATCCACAGTCCCATGATGTTCTTGAGATAACGGAATCGGTAATTGACACCGCCTTCGTTTGTGAAGTTTAACTGACGGCTGGCTTCGCTGCAGTTGGGGGTCATGGATTCCACACCCAGCAGCGACCACGTGCCGGAGCTGATGTACAGAAAATCATCGTCGTTGGCGGGGACAGCTGCAACAGCCGAGCCGGTATCGTGCGTGGCGGGCAATACCACCTTGCAGTTATAACCGACCTTGGCGGCGATCTCTTCTGTCAGCATGCCGACCTCGGTGCCGGGGGTTTTGAGCTCGCGGAACAAGCGGCGCGGGAACCCGAGCTTATCCAGCAGCTCGCCATCCCATTGCTTGGTTTCGGCGTTCACCAGGTTGCTGGTGGATGCCATGGTGTATTCATTGACGGCTTTGCCGGTTAACCGATAATGATAATACTCAGGCGGCATCAGGAAATACTCCGCACGGTCAAAGGCGGAGGGGTCCGTTTGCTTGACGCTCATCAACTGATAAATGGTGTTGTACAGTTGCTTTTGTGTGCCGGCAATACCGTACAGCTCCTGCTCGGAGATGCACTCCGACACCAAAGTATCCATGCCTTCGGTGCGGCTGTCGCGATATGCGACGGCATCGCCGATCATGTTGCCGTCTTTATCCAACAGCACAAAATCGACACCCCAGGTATCAATGCCCATGGAGTAGGGGATTTTGCCGGCGTCGCCGCATTTTTTCATGCCTTCGACAATGCCTGCAAACAGGTGGTCGGTATCCCAGCACAAGTGCCCGTTTTTCTCCACCAGTTTATTTTCAAACCGGTGCATTTCTTCCAAGATGATCTTGCCGTTTTCCAAGTGTGCGAGGATATGACGGCCGCTGGATGCGCCGATATCCACTGCCAAATAATACGTTGCCATTTTGCAAAACTCCTTTGCCAAAAAATCCTACGGTCAGTATACCAAATCTTCCCGCAAATAGCAAGATGCAGAAAAAATTTCATACGGCATTATTGACAGAGAAACGGAAAATATGTATTATTGTATTAGTACAGTAATACAGAGAAAGGAGAGGATCGGGTGAGCTGGAAACCGGATCGCAATTTGCCGATCTGCCCGCAGATCTGTGAGCAGATGTGTGTGCGGGTGGCAAACGGCAGCCTGCAGCCGCAGGCAAAGCTGGTATCGGTGCGCGAATTGGCGGTGATGCTCGGCGTGAACCCCAACACGGTGCAGCGGTCGTTCGAACAGCTGGAGCAGCAAGGCGTGTTGTATTCCGTGCCCGGCACGGGCTGGTATGTTTCGGAGGATACTGCTGCCGCAAAAAACGCAGTGGAGAACCTCAAGCGGGAGTGCACCGCCTCGTTTTTGGCGGAAATGAAAAATTTGGGCTTGGATATCCAAGCGGCGAAAGAGTATGTGAAGGAGTGGGAAGCATGAGTGAGTTGTTGCGTTTGGAAAATCTCACCAAGCGGTACGGCAACCTGACCGCGCTGGATAATGTTAATTTGTCCATTGAAAGCGGGCGGATCGTGGGCCTTTTGGGCCCGAACGGTTCCGGCAAAACGACGCTGATCAAGATTTTGAACGGGTTGTTGACCCCGACCGCGGGCAGTGCCACCATTTGCGGCATGAAACCGGGCGTGGAAACCAAAAAGATCGTAGCCTACCTGCCGGATAACGTGTTTTTGAATTCGTGGATGCGGGTGCGGCAGATCGTATCGTATTTTGCGGATTTTTATGAAGATTTTCGGCCGGAATTGGCGTATCAGATGCTGGAAAAGCTCGGCATTTCCCCCGAACGACGCCTGAAGACCCTGTCCAAAGGTAACAAGGAAAAGGTGTGCCTGATCTTGGTGATGAGCCGCAATGCGCGGCTGTACGTGCTGGACGAACCGATTGCGGGTGTGGACCCGGCGGCGCGGGATTACGTGATCTCGACTATCATCAACACTTATAATCCGGAAGCAACCGTGCTGATTTCCACCCACTTGATTGCGGATATTGAGCAGGTGCTGGACGAGGCGATCTTTATTCACCAAGGACACATTTTGATGCAGAAAACGGTGGATGAGATTCGCGAGGAAAACGGCAAGAGTGTGGATGAACTGTTCCGGGAGGTGTTCAAATGGTAAAGAAGTTATTTCGGCATGAAATGATTGCTTTGTGGCGGACATTGTTGCCTGTGGAACTGATCTTATTGGCAATCTCGGTGTTTGTGCGTGTGTTTCAGTTGTTTGAGAGCGATCACACGGCATACGGTGTTACCTTTGGTATTTCTGTCTTCTTTCTGGTGATGCTCAATCTGATCAACCTGGTTGTTGCCACCTATACAGCGGTGGTGCGATTTTACAAGAATCTGTTTACGGCGGAAGGCTATTTATCATTTACCCTGCCCGTAACCCCGGCACAACATATTTTTGCGAAATTATTGGCTGCGCTTGTATCGCAGTTAGCGGCCGTGTGCGTGACGGCGGCTTCCATCTCGATCGCGACGGCCGGCGATGTGTTTTACGAATTGATGCAAGCGTTTGGCTATGGATTCCATTGGTTGAAAGATGCCGCACAAGCACACTTGGTGTGGTATATCGTGGAAGCGGTTGCCGTGATGTTGGTTGCGTACTTGTCCCAGGTTTTGTTGTTGTATGCCTGTGTTTGCGTGGGCCAATTATCGCGCAAAAATCGCGTGGGCGCCGCTGTGGGGGCGTATTTTGTACATACGCTTATCGTGCAGATCTTGACTACCATATGGAATGTTGTGCTTGGGACGGGTAACACCGGCGAAGAAACTGTGGTAGAGACGGCGGGAGAGATACTTCCTGCTATTCACGTGATTTTCGGTGCTGTGCTGTTGTGGACAATTTTGGTTTCCGCGATTTACTTTGTGATCGCTCACACCATCATGCGCAAGAAACTTAATTTGGAATAAGGAGGGTCGGTCATGAAGAAATTGGTACAACGCATTGCCATCGTATTACTGGTTTGTTGCTTGTGTATCGGGCTTGGGGGCTGCAAGGCTTTGGATGAGGCGCGCGCCAACCATGCCAAATGGAGCGAAAGCGGCACGATTTTGTTGGGCGATACGGAATATATTTTGGTTGAGAATTCGGAGAATTTGTACCCGATGATTGATTATTTTGAGAGTTCGGTACACGTGACCGAGCCGGACGTGCCGGTGCTGTTATCGTTTATACTGGGCGAATTTTTGTACAGCAGCAAGGACGGCGTCTTTTTGGAAAGCTCAGAAACCGGTCGTTTGTACTGCCGTGCCGATCGGTACGAGGAGGTTGCCGAAAAGGCGCAAAACGGGTTTGAGGCTGTGGGATATTGCTTTGATTATTACACGGATGAAGACGGTGCAAATTACGAGGAACACACCTACCGCTTGAACGCCGAGGAGGTTTCGGTGTTAAATGCGATCATGGCATTGGGTACGGCAGTGGAGATCCCGGCGGTGGCAGATATTGCGTACGATTACAACGTGACGATGATGCAGTGTGACGATAGCCAACTGTTCCGCACATACTTAGCGGATATTTGCTGCGTTGCCGGTACGTATTACGTGATACAGCAAAAAGGCGAGAAGTTTTGGTCAATACAAGTGCCGGAGCAGCATACCGCGGTGTTTGACAAAATGCTGGAGGGACCGCGCACGCAATACGAAAACGAAATGGCGTGGTACGGTGACTACGACGATTACGAAGACGACGAATACGAGGTATAACAATAAAACGGGTTTGCCGATCGGCAAACCCGTTTTTGCGGTTATTTGAGAAGTCGCAATCCCTTGGGGTAACGGTTCTTCAGTTTGGTGCCTGATGCTTTACCGAAGCCGGTGAGAATACCGCTTACGGCAACACCGGTGAAGCCGCTATTGTCGCAAGCGATCTCTTCACCGTGCAAAAACGCGGTGACACGAGGATCGGCAAGCGGCAGATCCAACACACGGCGGCAACCGATAGCGGCCTGGAATACGGCGTGTGTGGGCTCGGCACGCAACGTGCGCTCGCCGCACAGCTCTGCCACGGGAACACCGGCGGACAGGATATTGATACCGCGTGTTTGCGGGAACGCCGGCGGAAGTAAATGCACAGTGTTGCCAAAGGTGGCAAACGTTCCGCGCGGGGCATCGATGAAGCAATCCTCATACACGGCGCGACCGAGCGCGGCGTGGGAATCCTTGCGAGGCTCAAAGAGGGCGACGGCGGCGCGTTCATCACCATCGCGCGAAAGCAACGCCATAAAATGCCCTTCGCCGCCGTCCAACGGAAAAATGCGGCGGCAAGCGGTGGTATCCACCGTGCCGGCAAACGCATGCAGCTCCGGCGGTAAAAATGGGAGTATGCAATCCGGATCAAACGCCGCTCTGCCGAACGGAACGTCGATGGGAACAAGTGAAAAATCAGGGTGGTCATGCAAAAAGCGGATGATCGCGCATTCGTTTTCTTCGGGTGCAAACGTGCAGGTGGACATCACCAGCCTGCCGCCCGGCCGCACACAAGCGGCGGCGTTATCCAAAATCTCACGGCTGCGCTGTGCGCACAGGGCGATATTATCCTCGCTCCAGGCGGGAATTGCCTCGGGTTCTTTGCGGAACATGCCCTCGCCCGAGCAGGGGACATCCGCTAACACGGCATCGAACCACTGCGGCAAAGCTTCGGCCAACCGTGCGGTATCCCCGCAGGACACCACGCTGTTGCGCACGCCGCAGCGTTCGATATTCTGCAGCAGCACACGGGCGCGACCGGGCACGTATTCGTTTGCCCACAACAACCCCTCACCTTGCAGCGCTGCGGCGATTTGGGTGGATTTGCCGCCGGGAGCGGCACACAGATCCAACACCCGTTCACCCGGCTGCGGCGAGAGCACCGTGACGGCGGACATGGCCGAGGGCTCCTGCATGTAATACGCGCCGGCATGGTGCAACGGATCGCTGCCGGCACGGAACTGTGCTGCGGTTTCGCGGCCGTTTTCGCAAAACGGTGTGGTACACAGAGTGTGCGGAAATACCGCTTCGAACCGAGCGGGTGTGATCTTTAATGTATTGATGCGCAGGCCGCGCACGGACAACGGTTGATCCCACGGTTCAAAGAACGCCGCATACTCGTGTGCGAGCAGGCGGCGCATCCGTGTTTCAAATAACGCAGGCAGGTTCATGAGCGTTTGTTCCGTTTCGCGGGTTTGGCATCCTCTTCATCCAAAGAACGCATGGTATACGTTTCGTCGATGATATCGAGGTAGCTGGGGGTGCGGTTTTCGGCATCGGTATTCTTTTCCGCTACACGGTTTTCGTGATACACGATCCACGACGGTACCATGCAAAGCGGGATGAGCGCGGGGGTCATGTGACGCCAAATGGCGGTCCACAGCGAAACGCCGGTGCTGCTGCCATCCACCGCCAGCATGACGGGGAATGCATTTTTGAGCATGAATGCCAGCACGATAAAGAAGACGGCATCCGCAGCCGCGAGCAGCAAAAAGTACACCTTGCCGCGCGGGAGAACGAAAAACAGAATAACCGCGGCGATCATCACAACCGTTGCAGCTGCGAGCAACCACGGATTGAACACGCTTTGCGATTGATTGATGGCGATGCCGACGATCGCCAAGGCTTGTACGGCACAGGTGAACACCAACAGCACCCACGTGAGCACACGGGTGAACGCAATAAACGAACGCATAAGCCTGAGAACTCCTTTGTTGTTAAAAAGTAGTATTAGTATACCATAAGGGAATCGAACTCGCAATGGTTTTCATCGAACTTTTCCGCTCGGATTGCCTCAAATTTTCCCGCCATGCGTCAAGCATGCCGAAAAAATTATTCGTTATCCGAACAAAAAAAGTGTTCGATGAAAACTGCTGCGCACCTATGCACGAAGATTTTTGAGTGATTTTTGCGATTGCGCCCACCAAGGACAAAACCGCGAAAAGCGCTAAAAAGATTGTGCATAGGCATTGTGGGGTTCGGTTCCCTTATGGTATAACATAACGCGCGCGGTTTGTAAATATCGATAAAAAAGACTTGATTTTTTCAAAACGGTGTGGTATACTACGTAACGATGATATGAGATGAGTAAAGGAGTGGGGCGACCCGCTCCTTTGTGTTTGTTGGGAGGAATACGAATGGCCGGTCAAAAACGAGGTACCTCGGGCGGCAATATTGCCGCTGTGTGTCGTGCGCTCGCGGAACCGCTTGCCGAGCAGGTGGGCGTTTCGATTTGGGACGTGCGGTTTGTCAAGGAGGGCGCAGATTGGTTTTTGCGCGTGATCATTGATAAGGACGAGGGTGTTACCATTAACGATTGTGTGGATTTGACACATCTGCTCAATCCGGTGCTGGACAAAGCCGATCCGATCGCGCAGTCATACTGCCTGGAGGTTATGTCGCCCGGCATTGAGCGGGAACTGACACGCCCCGAGCATTTTGAGGCGTACGAGGGGTTACCGGTCACGGTCACGCTGTTCCGCCCCGCCGAAAACGGGCAACGTGAATTTGTGGGGTTGCTGCTCGGATACGGGGACGAGCTCGTCATTGAGGACGAGGATGAAGTACAATGGACATTTTCCCGCAAGGATGTGGCGGCGGTACACGCCGTAGATCTGTGGGATGAAGATAACGGAGGAATGACGGAAAATGAATAACAATGCAGAATTTTTTGAAGCTTTGCGGTTGCTGGAAAAGGAAAAAGGAATCGACGGCGGCTATTTGCTGGAGAAGATTCGTGCGGCAATCGTGCTGGCCGTGAAAAAGGATTACGGCGGAAAAGAAAACATCGCGGTGATCCTGGATCCCGAAACCAATGCGTTTTCGGTGTCGCTGCGCAAAACGGTTGTGGAAGAAGTGCTGGATCCCGATGAGGAGATGCTGCCGGAAGAAGCGGTGCGCTATTCCAAGAAAGCCAAAGTCGGTGACGTGGTGGAGATCGCGCTGGAAACCAAGCAGTTCGGTCGCATTGCGGCACAGACCGCCAAGCACGTGATCCGTCAGGGTATCCGTGAAGCGGAGCGTGGGCAGAAAATCATTGAATTCCAGCGTCACAATCAGGAACTGGTAACAGCGCTTGTCACGCGTGTGGATCCCAAAACGGGCGCCGCGACGGTGGAGATCGGCAAATCCGAAGCTGTGTTGCCCAAGAGTGAGCAGGTTGGCGAGGAAGTGCTGCGCGAGGGTATGCGCGTGAAGGTGTACGTGGTGGACGTGAAAGACGGCGAAAAAGGGCCGCGCGTTCTCATTTCCCGTACGCACCCCGGTTTGGTAAAACGGTTGTTTGAAATGCAGGTGCCGGAAATCTTTGACGGCACGGTTGAGATC
>JAZQIV010000020.1:0-8241 GCA_045541305.1 Acutalibacteraceae bacterium
AAACCGTATTTTATTCGTGAGATAGACGATCCGTTGATACGCCGCGCGGATCTACGGTTTTCCTGCGAATGTTGCAAACGCAACATGAAACGCACCGGTGAATGGCAGTTTCAACACCGTTATTTCACGGCACCGTTTGTCTGTGCACATTGCCACCGCGAGTATTGGGGGCGTGTCCAAGCCAAGCGGAAATTTGACGGCGTAGAAATTAAAAAGCGGTTACTGCGTAAAGCAAACGACAAATCCAATGAAACAGGGGATGCAGAATGAAAATTATCGTGGTTGGTTGCGGTAAGATCGGCGTTACGGTAATCCAAAGTTTGATTGCCGAAGGACACGATCTGGTTGCGATCGATGAAAATTCTGAAACCTTGAATGAGCTTGCCAATATTTATGATTTAATGAGCCTTTGCGGAAACGGCGCGGATTCCGACGTGCTGGAGGAGGCCGGTGTTCGAAAAGCGGATTTGTTTATTGCCGCAACCGGCTCGGATAACACCAACATGCTCAGCTGCTATTTGGCGAAGCGCATGGGAGCGGCACACACCATTGCCCGTATTCGCAATCCGGAATATAACGACAACAGCTTGGATTTCCTCAAGCAGGAATTGGGGTTGTCGATGTCGATCAATCCGGAACTGTTGGCGGCTCAGGAAATGTATAAGATTTTAAAACTGCCGTCCGCTGTGAAGGTGGAAAGCTTTTCGCGCCGTCGGTTCGAGATGATTCAGCTGCATCTGAAAGAAAATTCGCCGTTGCACGGCGTGCGGCTATGTGAATTGCGCGAAAAATACAAAGCAAAATTCCTCATCTGCGTTGTACAGCGAGGGGAAGACGTGTATATCCCGGACGGTAATTTTGTGCTGCAATCGGGTGATAAAATCGGCCTTACCGCACAGTTGACCGAGATCAACAAATTGTTGCGTGAAATGGGCTTGCTGCAAAAGCAGGCACGCAACGTCATGATCCTCGGCGGCGGCCGCATGTCCTATTATTTGTCCAAGCTGTTGCTTGCGGGCGGTAGCTCGGTGACCGTGATCGAACGTGATCTTGCGCTTTGCCAGGAATTGTGCACCACACTTCCCAAGGCGACCGTTGTGCATGGAGATGGTGCGCAGCAAGAGATTTTGTTGGAAGAAGATCTCCGTTCCCGCGATGCATTTGTTGCACTCACCGGTATGGATGAAGAAAACATTTTGATCTCAATTTTTGCCGCCACACAAAACGTGCCTACTGTTATTGCCAAAGTCAACCGTGACGAACTGGCAACACTGGCAGAAAAACTCGGTATGGATTGCATCATATCTCCCCAAAAAGTAATTTCCGATGTGGTGGTGCGGTATGCGCGTGCGCTACACAATTCCATGGGAAGTAAAGTGGAAACGTTGTATCAGTTAATGGATGGTAACGTGGAGGCGTTGGAATTCTTGGTGAGTCCCGAATTCCCAAAGCAAGGCGTCCCGCTGCGTGAAATGCAGCTGAAACCCAATATTTTGATTGCCGGTATCATTCGGGATCGCACCAGCATCATCCCGGATGGTAATGATGTGATTTTGGCGAACGATCGGGTAGTTGTCGTGGCAGCCGAACGTCGTTTACAAGATTTAGCGGATATCTTAAAGTAAGGAACGAATGTATTATGAACCGTAACATGATATTGCACACGGTTGGCCGTATTGTAAAGCTGGAAGCTTTACTGCTGCTGATTCCGTTGGCGGTGTCTTTGTGGTATCGCGAAACAACGGATGCTATCGCCTTCGCAATTACCGTCGCGGTGGGGGTAGCGATCGGTTTTGTCTTTACTGCTTTTCGCAAGAGCAAAGAGATGCTGATATTTGCTAAAAGCGGTTTTATTACCGTTGCCTTTTCTTGGATTTTGTTATCACTCATCGGCGCCTTGCCCTTTACCATCAGCGGGGCGATCCCGTCGTATATCGATGCGGTGTTTGAAACAGTCAGCGGCTTAACCACCACGGGTGCATCCATTCTTGCAGATCCGTCCACGTTGGGACACGGCTTGCTCTTTTGGCGGAGCTTTACGCATTGGATCGGCGGCATGGGCGTTATTGTGTTAATGCTGGCAGTTTTGCCAACCGATTCGGGCCGATCGATTCACATCCTTCGTGCCGAAGTACCCGGTCCGATTGTCGGTAAGTTGCTCCCGCGTTTACGTGATACCGCCAAAATTTTATATCTGATCTATGTCGCGCTAACTACTGTTCAAGTGGTGTTTCTGCTGTGTGGCGGCATGTCGCTGTTTGATAGCCTGATTCATGCGTTCGGTA
Source organism: Acutalibacteraceae bacterium (assembly GCA_045541305.1). Lineage (GTDB taxonomy): Bacteria > Bacillota > Clostridia > Oscillospirales > Acutalibacteraceae > RGIG3009. The sequence goes on from JAZQIV010000020.1 coordinate 2,286, forward strand.
CGGCCGGCACCGGCGGCTTTGGAATCCGTCCAACCAGCATTGCGGAATACTCTCCGTATTTGCAATGGGTCATCACCGTGTTCATGTTGATCTTCGGATTGAATTTTAACCTGTACTATTTGTTGCTACTGCGCCGCGTCAATGCGGTGCTGCGAAGCGCAGAGTTGTGGTGCTTTTTGGGCATTGTCGCCGTCGTGACCGCGCTGATTTCTTTCAATGTATCCGACATGTATCCAACGGTGTCGGAAACGGTACGGCACGCTGCGTTTCAAGTTTCTTCCATTATCACCACCACCGGTTACTCCACCACCGATTTCGCGCTTTGGCCCGGTTTTTCTCAAACGCTTTTGTTGCTGTTAATGATGATCGGCGGGTGCGCCGGTTCAACGGCGGGCGGTTTGAAAGTGTCGCGGATCATGTTGCTGTTCAAAATCATGTTCCGCGATCTGAATCGGTTACTGCATCCGCGTTCAGTCGGTGTTGTTCAGTTTGATGGAAAATCGGTGGATGATCGCACCATCGGCGGTGTATCGGCGTATTTCTTTTTGTATATGGTCCTGCTGTTTTTTACGTTTGTGGCATTGTCGTGGGAACCGTTTTCGCTCGAAACCAACTTGTCGGCGGCAATCTCCTGTTTTAACAATGTGGGTCCCGGTTTGGCAGGCGTTGGACCTTTGTCCAACTATGCGGCTTACTCCGATGTTTCCAAAGTGGTGTTGTCGCTTGCCATGCTGCTTGGTCGTCTGGAAATCTATCCCATTTTGTTTTTGTTAACGCCGAAGACCTGGAGTAAAAAAGGATAAGAATTCAAAATCGACTCTCACGCGAGGGTCGGTTTTTCTTTGTGAGAAAAAACAAAAAATTACGCTGACATTTGGAAAATCAATTGACAAAAAAACACGGATATGCTATAATCTCAAAAATCAGTTCTTTAAGTTCGATCCGGAGAGGTCGGCAAGACTGTGCCATTCCCAGATGCGGTGCGCCGCATCTGTTGTTGTGTTGTGTCTTGTCGCTTTTGGCGGTAAGGCTTTTTTTGTGTAAGGGAGGAGGAATTGTGATGACCAAACAGTTATGGAAAGTATACGGACAAGTACCCGTTACGGACAGCCTCATTGCCCGTTCTTTGGCCGATGATACCAGTGCCTCCACTTTTTCTCAATACGTTGTTTTTCCCGGCTTTTGTGATGTGCATGTGCATTTCCGTGAGCCGGGTTTTTCTTATAAAGAAACAATCGAATCCGGTAGCGGCTCTGCTGCTGCGGGCGGTTACACGGCGGTTTGCACCATGCCGAACCTGAATCCGGTTCCGGATTCGGTGGAAAGCATAGCACTTCAGCAGCACATGATTGATCGTGATGCGTGCATTCATGTTTATCCGTATGCGTCCATCACCGCGGAACAACGCGGCGAAAAACTGGTGGATATGCCAAGCCTTGCACCGTATGCCATCGCTTTCTCGGATGATGGAAGAGGTGTGCAAAGTGAATCGCTCATGCGAGAAGCGATGCTCGCAGCAAAAGCGTGCGGAAAAATGATTGTTGCACATTGCGAGGATAACGCGTTGCTTCGTGGCGGTTATATCCACGATGGTGAATACGCTGCCGCGCACGGTCACAAAGGTATTTGCTCAGAAAGCGAATACGGCCCCATTATCCGTGACCTGCGTTTAGCGGAAGAAACGGGATGTGCCTATCATGTGTGCCACATTTCAGCAGCGGAAAGTGTGGAAGCAATTCGGCAGGCCAAAAAGCGTGGCGTGAACGTCACGTGCGAAACCGGTCCGCATTACCTTGTGTTGGACGATGCGTGTCTTGAAGAAGACGGGCGCTTTAAAATGAATCCGCCGCTGCGTTCCAAACGTGATCGTGAAGCGTTGTTGGAAGGTGTTTGTGACGGCACGATCGATATGATCGCCACCGATCATGCGCCACATTCCGCCGAGGAAAAAGGAAAAGGCCTTGCGGGTAGTGCGTTTGGTATTGTGGGTTTGGAAACCGCTTTTTCGGTATTGTATACACATCTTGTAAAACCCGGAGTGATTTCCATGGAACGGTTGCTGCAACTGATGGTGTATAACCCGCGTGAACGTTTCGGCATCCCGCTTGGTGAGGATTACTCAGTGTGGGATTTGAACCGTGAGAGCGTAGTGGATCCTCAAAAATTCGTGTCGATGGGCAAAGCAACACCGTTTGCGGGTCATCGTTTGTTTGGCGAATGTCTGCTTACGGTATGTGATGGAAAAGTAGTTCATAAAAAGTAGCTTTAAGTTCTTTTGTGTAGAAATGGGAGGATAATTATGGCAAAGAGAACAGACATTAAAAAAATCTTGATTATCGGTTCCGGCCCGATCGTAATCGGTCAGGCGGCGGAATTCGACTATGCCGGCACGCAGGCGTGCTTGGCGCTTAAAGAAGAGGGGTATGAGGTCATCCTGTGCAACTCGAATCCCGCAACGATCATGACCGATACCACCATTGCAGATAAAGTGTATATGGAGCCGCTGACGCTGGAATACATCGCAAAAATCCTGCGGTATGAGCGCCCGGATGCCATTGTACCCGGTATTGGCGGTCAAACCGGTTTGAACCTTGCCATGCAGCTGGAGAAAAAAGGCGTTCTCAAGGAATGCGGGGTAGAACTGCTCGGCACCAGCAGTGAAAGTATTGAGCGAGCAGAAGACCGCGAGCTTTTCAAAGAGTTGTGCGAATCCATCGGTGAACCGACGATCCCCTCCCAGATCACATATTCTTTGGACGAAGCGAAAGCGGCGGCTGCCGAAATCGGCTATCCGGTTGTGCTGCGCCCTGCCTTTACCTTGGGTGGTACAGGCGGCGGTTTTGCGTACAACGAAAAGGAACTCATTGAAGTTGGCTTGAACGCATTTAAATTATCGCCCGTTCACCAGGTCTTGATCGAAAAGAGCGTAAAAGGCTACAAGGAGATTGAATTTGAGGTGATGCGCGATTCACAGGATCACGCTATCACTATTTGCGGTATGGAAAATATCGACCCGGTCGGCGTTCACACCGGCGACTCGTTGGTGGTTGCCCCCATTATGACGTTGAGCAAGGAAGACGAAAAAATGCTCAATGACAGCGCCATCAAGCTGATTCGTGAACTGAAGATTGAAGGCGGCTGCAACGTACAGTTTGCCTTGAATCCCAATTCCAGCGAATACTATCTCATTGAGGTTAACCCTCGTGTTTCTCGCTCGTCGGCTTTGGCATCGAAAGCGAGTGGTTATCCGATCGCACGTGTAACCGCCAAAATTGCGGTCGGTATGGCGCTTGAGGATATTGCCATTGCGAACACCAATGCAGCGTTTGAGCCGTCCTTGGATTACGTGATTGCCAAAATGCCGCGTTTCCCGTTTGATAAATTCGCAACCGCGCCCAATACCTTGGGCACGCAAATGAAAGCCACCGGCGAAGTTATGGGCATAGGTTCCACGTTGGAAGAATGCCTGCTCAAATCGGTTCGTTCGCTGGAAATCGGCGCATGCCATTTCCACTTGCCGAAATTTGACGACATGAACAAAGAGCAACTGCTTATCTATATTCGTGAATTTAAAGACGATAATATTTTCGCCATTGCTCAACTCTTGCGCTTGGGCGTGAGTGTGGACGAGTTGTTTTCTGCCACCGCCATCACGCCGTATTTCTTGGAAGCGATCCAACGCATTGTCCAAAAAGAAGCAGATGTTCAAGCACACCCCGGCGATCTTGCTGTGCTTGCCGAAGCCAAAAAAATGGGCTTTAGTGATCGCTTCATCGCGAAGCTTTGGTGCGTGAGTGAGCTGCAGGTGTATAACCTGCGCAAAGAGAACGGTATGTTCCCGGTGTACCGCATGGTCGACACCTGCCACACCAACGCGTACATTCCGTATTTCTACTCCTCCTATCAAGGCGAAAACACCTCGATTCTGACCGATAAGAAAAAGATCGTGGTGTTGGGTGCCGGCCCGATCCGCATCGGCCAAGGTGTGGAATTCGACTATTCCACCGTCCACGCGGTAACCACCATCAAAAAATCGGGCTATGAGGCCATTATTATTAACAACAACCCTGAAACGGTTTCCACCGACTACACAACGGCGGATAAGTTGTACTTTGAACCGCTCACGGTGGAAGACGTTATGAACATTATCGAGTTTGAAAAACCCGAAGGTGTCATTGCGTCACTCGGCGGCCAGACTGCCATTAACCTGGCGGAACCGCTGATGGAACGCGGTGTCAAGATCATCGGTACTGATTGTGCGGCCATCGAACGCGCTGAAAATCGCGATAGCTTTGAAAAGATTCTTCGTCAACTTAACATTCCGCAGCCGAAAGGCCATGCCGTTACCAACATTGAGGACGGTATTGCGGCGGCTGCCGAAATCGGTTACCCCGTGCTGGTGCGTCCCAGTTTTGTGCTGGGTGGCCGCGCCATGCAGATCGTGGCAGGTGAAGAACAGCTGCGTCACTATTTAAAAACGGCTGTTGAGATCGATGAAGACAAGCCTGTTTTGGTGGATAAGTATATTCAGGGTAAGGAAGTTGAAGTCGATGCCATCTGCGACGGCAAAGATGTCTTTATTCCGGGCATCATGGAATTGGTGGAGCGTACCGGTGTTCATTCCGGTGACTCGATCAGTGTCTATCCGGCGTTCAGCATTTCCGATAAGGTGAAAGGTACCATCCTGCAATATGCCAAAAAGCTTGGCCTTGGCATTGGTATTATTGGTTTGTTCAACATTCAGTTTATTGTGGATAAAAATGAGAACGTCTTTATCATCGAAGTGAATCCGCGTTCGTCCCGCACGGTACCGTTCTTGTCAAAAGCAACGGGTTACAGCCTGGCGGATATTGCAACGGAAGTTATCATGGGTCACTCTCTTAAAGAACAAGGCATCTTTGATGTGTATCCGGAAGAGAAGAAACGCTGGTATGTAAAAGTCCCGGTATTCTCCTTTAACAAGATTCGCGGTTTGGATGCGTATCTTTCGCCCGAAATGAAATCTACCGGTGAAGCAATCGGTTACGACGATAAACTGAATCGCGCTTTATACAAAGCGTTGCAGGCTTCCGGCATGCATCTGCAGAACTATGGTACAGTGTTTGCCACCATTGCCGATAAGGATAAGCAGGAAGCGTTGCCGCTCATTCGTCGGTTCTATAACCTTGGCTTTAACATCGCTGCCACACAAGGTACGGCGGATTTCCTCAAAGAAAATAGCATTCGCACGCACGTGTTGCGCAAGATCAGCGATGGTAGCGACGAAATTGCCGAAGCTCTCCGCCAAGGCCACATTGCGTATGTAATCAACACGCGCGATATCGGCTCCATGGGACAAGCGAGCGACGGCTTTGAGATCCGTCGGTATGCGACAGAAAACAATGTAACCATCTTCACAGCGTTGGATACGGTGCGCGTTTTGTTGGACGTTTTGGAAGAAACCACGTTGACGATTTCCACGATCGATGCGTAAGGTGATAGTATGAAACAAGGATTTTTCACAATCTTACAAAATGAACCCTTAACCGACAGCGTATATCGCATGGTGCTGCAAGGGGATACCTCGGCAATCACCGCTTCCGGTCAGTTTGTCAATGTCAAACTGGACGGCTTGTATCTACGCCGTCCGATCTCCGTTTGCGATTGCGTGGACGATCGGTTAACCTTGGTGTATAAGGTGGTCGGCAAGGGCACCGCTCAAATGAGTGGCATGCCGATCGGCGAACAGCTGGATGTGCTGACAGGGCTCGGCAATGGGTATGACCTCTCGCTCTGTGGCGAGCGGGCATTACTGCTGGGTGGCGGTGTTGGCGTTCCTCCGTTATATATGTTGGCAAAACAACTGATGGCGCAAGGCAAATCCGTTTCGGTTGTTTTGGGCTTCAACACACAATCCGAAATTTTTTATGAAGAAGAATTTCGCGCGCTGGGTGCAAAGGTGATTGTGGCAACGGCG
>JAZQIV010000021.1:0-8958 GCA_045541305.1 Acutalibacteraceae bacterium
TCAGTTGCATCAACCCTTTGGCCCCCACGGGCGAAACCGCATCCTCCCGAAAATGACTTTCGGTGCGAATCACGGCATAAATCAGTGAGGGCGGCAACGCGTATTCTTCCGCGCACTCGCTCACGATCTCTTCATATCGAAGAGGGTACGCCGCCTTCCTGTACACACCGTGTGCAACATATAGACCAATGCCGATCACCAGCAACACCGCAACCGCTATTATCGTTTGCCTGATAGGACGTTTCATGCAAGTGCTCCTTCAATTTTTTCGCAAATCACGCGAACGGATTGTGACAATGCATCCAAATCGCCCAAATTCCCCAGCACGTAGGTGACGCGTTTGATATAAAAATCATCCGACGGCTGCGCCTGCATACGGTGATCGGCTTCCTCCTCCGTCAGCCCATCCCGTGCGCAAATGCGCTCTTTGCGGATCTGCGGAGTTGCCACCACGGCAACCGTGCAATCACAGATCGCGTCCACCCCTGCTTGGAATAACAGCGGCGCATCGATCACAGCAACCTGTTTGCCGTCCTCGATCGCTTGTTTCAGTTCCTGACGAATCTCGCGGATCACCGCAGGATGCACAATGGCGTTAAGCGCTTGGGTTTGTTCCGGCGAAGCAAACGCCAATGCTGCCAACTGACGGCGGTTGAGAGAACCGTCTGCGTTCAAAATCGTTTCCGAAAAATGCTCCGACAAGGCCCGCAGCGTCGGCGTGCCAACCTCCACGACCCGACGCGCAATCATGTCGGCATCGATGATCTGCCAGTGCGGTCGACACGCCATTAAGCGCGCCACTTCCCCTTTGCCGGCACCGGTCGACCCGGTCAACCCCACCGTAAAAATATCACTCAAGCTCGATCACCTCGAATCCCGCTGCGCGGAGCAAGCGATTATAAACCGCAAGCCCGATTCCCTCGGGCGACGGGCACGCCGTATAGGCCATGCGGGCACCGCACTCATCCAATTCGCGCAACGCTTCAAACACACGGTGTGCCTGCGCGGCATGATCGTTCCGTGCACCGTACGTTAACGTCTTGACCGACAAGGCATCCTCTTCCCCGTCAAAGCACAGCGCCACCACACCATCGGCGGCGTGGTCGTTGACGTACTGCGCATATGCCGACGGCGAACCTTTCACCAACACCACGCGCGCATTCGGCGCATAGTGCTTGTATTTCATACCGGGCGAGGCTGCAACCGCATTGTGCTGCAATTGATGCAGCACCGCATCGTCCACTTCAACCTGGCCGACAATACGTTCCAACATTTCCACCGTGACCGCACCCGGGCGCAACACCCGCACGCGATCACCGGTTACATCCACCACGGTGGATTCCACACCCACCTCGCATGTGCCGCCATCCACAACCGCCGCAATACGACCATCCATATCCTCCGCCACACGTTTGGCATCGGTGGGGCTGGGGATGCCCGATCGGTTGGCAGAGGGTGCCGCCAACGGGCAGGAAAGGTCAATGATACGCCGCGCAATCGGATGCGACGGCATGCGCACGGCAACGGTGCTTAGCCCCGCGCTCACCTCATGCGGGATGCACACTGCTTTGCGAAAAATCATGGTCAGCGGCCCCGGCCAATAAGCGTCCGCCAGCGCCAATGCCGTCAGCGGCACGTCCGCCACCAGGTCATCCAGCTGTGCGCGCTTAGCAATATGTACGATCAACGGGTTATCCGCAGGACGACCCTTTGCTTTAAAAATCGCCGCTACCGCCGTGCCGTTTAGCGCATCTGCCGCCAATCCGTATACCGTTTCTGTCGGGATTGCCACCACCTCGCCCTCCCGCAAAAGTGCGGCGGCACGTTCCAGATCTGCGGGACAATCCGTTAAATGCAACGTTTGCATAGTTCTTATCCTTTTTGTAATTTTTCGGTCCGGTCTGCCGTGATCAACGCGTCGATCAATTCATCCAACGCGCCGTTCATCACGGCTTCCAATTTATACAACGTCAACCCAATACGATGATCCGTCACCCGTCCCTGCGGGAAATTATAGGTGCGAACTCGCTCGCTGCGGTCGCCCGTTCCCACCTGTGAACGGCGATCGGCGGCAATAGCTGATTGCTGTGCGGCTTGCTTTTGCTCAAACAGCCGCGCCCGCAGCACCCGCATAGCCTTATCGCGATTTTTGTGCTGACTGCGCTCATCCTGACATTCCACAACCGTCCCTGTCGGCAGGTGCGTAATGCGAATGGCCGATTCCGTTTTATTGATATGCTGACCACCTGCGCCGCTTGCACGGAACGTATCGATCTGCAGATCGGCAGGATCGATGGTCAATTCCACTTCCTCTGCTTCCGGCAACACAGCTACCGTGACGGTGGAGGTGTGAATACGTCCGCCCGCCTCGGTTTCCGGCACACGCTGCACACGGTGTACGCCGCTTTCAAACTTAAAGCGGCTGTAAGCACCCTGCCCTGTAATCATGAAGCTGACTTCCTTAAATCCGCCCAGCTCGGTTTCGTTGGCACCCACCGGTTCCAAGCCGTAGCCGTTGGCGGTGGCATATAGCCCATACATGCGGTACAGGCTGTTCGCAAACAACGCCGATTCCTCGCCGCCTGCGCCCGCACGAATCTCCACGATCACGTTGCGGTCATCGTTGGGGTCGCGCGGCAGCAACAAAATCCTCAATTCCTCCGCTAACCGCTCCGCTTCGCGGCGACTTTCCTGCCATTCCTCCTCGGCCAGCTCCCGCAGCTCGCGGTCACCGCTGTCCAGCAGCAGCTTGGCATCCGCTTCCGCCGCACGCGCTTTGGCATACGCGCGATACGCTTCCACGATCGGTTCCAGCCGCTTGCTTTCCCGCATCAGATCACGGTACAGCTCGGCGTTCGCCACCACCGATGGATCGCACAGCCGCGCCATCAGCTCCTCGTACCGTTTCTCCACGTCTTTCAATTTATCCAACACAGCACTCTCTCCTTTTTGTTCTCAATGCGCTGTGCTCGGCTACTCCTCCCGCTCAATACCGCGGATATTCTTTTCGGCTTTCACGCGCGGAATCATCATTTCATGCCCGCACGTTTCGCAACGCAGACGGAAATCCATGCCGATACGCAGCACCGAAAACCGTGCGCCCCCACAAGGATGCGGTTTCTTCATTGTCAAAATATCACCCACACGAACATCCATCTTCGTCACCTCCACACGGAATTCAGTATAACACATCTATCATTCAATACGCAAGTGATTCACACAAAAAATACCGTTGACAAATCCTTGTAGTTCTTGTTATAATTTTTCGTTGGGAAATCTCTACTATCGGGAGGTTTATAGCAAATGAAACGTGATGTTGTCATCATCGGTGCCGGTCCTGCCGGCATCTTCACGGCACTCGAAATGATCCGCCGTGGCAGCAAGCAAAAAATCTTGATCGTGGAAAAAGGGCAGTCCGTGGAAAACCGCCGTTGCCCAAAATCCCAAGTGGGACACTGCGTAAACTGCAAACCGTATTGCCATATCACCACCGGCTTTTCCGGCGCCGGCGCATTTTCGGACGGCAAGCTGTCGCTCAGCTATGAAGTGGGCGGTGATCTGCCCTCCCTCATCGGTGAGGACTTAGCGCAGGAACTGATCGATTACGCTGATCAGATCTATTTGGAATTCGGTGCCGACACCCACGTGGAGGGCCTGGGCAACACGGATAAGGTCAAAGAAATCCGCACCCGTGCCATTCAAGCAGGCCTCAAGCTGGTGGATTGCCCGATCCGCCACATGGGCACGGAAAAAGCGCAGGGTATTTATTTGGCCATCGAGCAATACCTGCAGCAAAACGGCGTGGAAATCTATTTTGGTTACGAATGCACCAATCTGCTGCTCGACGGCAGCGTGTGCCGCGGTGTGTGCATCAGCGATGGCAAGAGCGATCTCACCATCGAAGCCGCACATACCGTCATCGCTACCGGCCGCCGCGGTGCGGATTGGTTGGAAAAGATCTGTGCCGAGCATAACATTGCTCACCAACCCGGCACGGTGGATATCGGTGTGCGCGTGGAAGTACGCAATGAGATCATGGAAACCGTCAACGAAACGTTATACGAATCCAAACTGATCGGTTATCCCCGTCCGTTTAAAAACAAAGTTCGCACGTTCTGCCAAAATCCCGGCGGCTTTGTCAGCCAGGAAAACTACGACGATGATCTCGCCGTGGTGAACGGCCACTCCTATAAGGAACTCAAATCCAACAACACCAACCTGGCCATTCTGTGCTCGCACAACTTCAACCAACCGTTTAACCAACCCATTGCCTATGCGCAAAAGGTCGGTGAACTCACCAACATGCTGGGCGCCGGTCACATTCTGGTGCAACGGTTCGGTGATATTCTGGACGGCAAACGCACCTGGCAAAAAGAATTGGCACAATCCAACCTACGCCCCACGTTGCCGGATGCGGTCGCAGGTGACATCACCGCCGCCATGCCGTACCGTGCGATGATCAACATCATCAATTTCATCCAAGCGGTCGACCACGTGGTACCCGGCTTTGCTTCCTACGAAACGTTGCTGTATTCGCCGGAGCTCAAATTCTACAGCAACCGTGTGCGTATGGATACCGATCTTAACACCAACGTCGAGGGCTTGCATTGCCTGGGCGATTCCAGCGGATGGACCCGCGGTTTGATGATGGCCTCGGTCATGGGCGTTCTGATGGGTCGTAAAATTGTCGAAAAAGAATAACCGCAAAGAGGGATGATCCCACGGATCATCCCTCTTTTATATTACCCGTCGCCGGCCCGTTTCGCAACGTGCCGTCCTCTGCAAACCGCGAACCGTGGCATGGGCAATCCCAACTGTGCTCATCCGAATTCCATTTCAAGGCGCATCCCAAATGCCGGCAGCGCGGCACCGTCGGCGTCAACAAGCTTTTGAACGATTCCGCTGCATTCACCGCCAGTTGCCGATGCAGTATCGTGCGGGCAGGCGAAAACACCGAAGCCCACGGCTTGGGGCTCCCCAGAATTTCACCCGTCAGCAGCATGGCGGCCACCATTGCTGAGGTCATGCCCCACCCGTTATACCCCGTCGCCACGTACACGTGCGGTGTCATGCGGCTATAGCACCCGATATACGGAATACCGTCCAGCGACATACAATCCTGCGTTGCCCACCGCCCGTATACCGTCGCCCCTTCAAAACGACGTGCCGCTTGCTCGGCGGCTTTCCACGCCACACCGGACGTACCGGTGCGGTGCCCGCCACCAACAATCAGCAACCGCTCGCCGTCTTGTCGGAACGTCAAGCCGTCGTCACGATCTTCCCAGTACATGGCTTTCATGGGCTTCGCGTTTTTCACCGCCACCGCATACGCGCGGTGTTGGTATAATTTGAGAAAGTACGCCCCGTGTCGGTTCAAAAACGGAAAATGTGTTGCCACAATCACATCCCGTGCCGTAATGGTCGCGCCGCAATCGGTGGTCACGATCGACCCGCGAATTTCACGCACGCGTGTGCCGCGGTACAGCGGCACATGCTTTGCCAACTGCGCCGCCAGGAAAAGAGGCTGCACCGTCATTTGGTGCGGTATTCGCAATGCACCGCTCACCGCAAACGGCAGCTCCACCTCATCTGCCCACTCCGCTTCGGCACCAATGCGGCGCAGCACCGCTGCCTCTTGCTTTAAATTATCGAGATCACCGCGGGAAAACAAGTATCCGTCACAGGTGTGTGCGTCGATGTCACCGCCAAGCTTTCGGTAGGCTTCCAGCGCTTCCCGGTTTGCCTCAAAATACTGTTGTGCGGTGGACAATCCGTATTGTGTGGCAATGCGGTGATACACCGCACCATGTTGTGTGGTCACCTTTGCCGTGGTGCGCCCCGTCACGCCGCAACACGGCTCGTGCGCTTCCACCACCGTCACATCCACACCGGCGGCGCGCAATTGATGCGCGCACAAAAGCCCCGTTAACCCACCGCCGATCACCAGCACGTCGGTGTGAATATCTCGCTCAAGCGGCGGCAATGCGTGAACCGTTCCCTGCCAAACCGGCTCCATACTCTTCACTCCTTTTGTTATCAGTATGGGCCGATCACGGCAAAATAATCGCAAGCAAAAAGCCGAGTGGAAACCCACTCGGCTTTTTCATGCTTTTTTGCGAAACACAAATAACTTGCTGATCACATAATTGAGTATCAGCACCACAACCTGTGCCGCAATTTTCACCACCATGCTGTCAAAATGCAGCCATGTGATGAAGATCAGCAGTAACAACTCTTCCATTCCCAGCGTTGCCAGACGACCGCCATAAAACCCAACCGCCTGCCGCAAAAACGCCGCAACGCCCTCGGTTTTGGATTCAAACACCCAAATACGGTTGGTCACAAAAGCAAACAACACCGCCAAAAACCACGAAACTAAATTGGCAACGTGCTCGTTTTGCATCATGATACGGTCCACGAACCAAAACGTGACGAGGCTCACCACGGTGGTCAACCCGCCAAAAAACAGATACAACAATTTTTCTTTGTGCCGCTTATAAAACGGAAAAAGAGGTGCCAGTATCCGCATCGACATCATGCGGTCAAACAGATCCATATGCGACACCTCCTATGTTTCTTAAAGCTTGTTTTTGCGCACCGCCGCGATCACACGCTGTGCCACCGGTGCCAGCACAATATTCAAAATCAGTTCCGGAACAAAGTTCACCAGAATAATACCGGTCAACACGTAGTACACCACGTTTTGTCCCTGCGCCCAGGCAACCAAAATATCCTGGAAAAACACCGATAACATTGTCAAAAAGATACCCGTATTCACCACCGGCACGGTCACGGCGCTCAGGAATACGCCCAACGTCGTTTTACCTTTCTTTTGGAACACAGAGGAAACCGCAGCGCCCGCCACACCGGCCAATACACCTTTGCCAACGCAAATCAGCGCCGTCAGCACCGGATTCACGCTCCACAACATGTTACCGCCGGCGTCCAAACCGCCAATGCAGCACCCCACGACAACCACACCAAACACCGCACCCAACGCGGCGCCGGACCGCACGCCGAACAGCGCGCCGCCCACCACGATGGGAATGAGTACCAGCGACAAGCCAAACGGCCCGATCTTGATGCTGTAACTCATGAGTTGCAGGACGACGATCAACGCAGATAGAATGGACAACTGCGTTAATCTCAACGTTTTTTGAGATACCATATTCATTTCTCCTTGCTGCTGCTCTTTACAAAGATGCAGCGCGTAATATTTCAAAAGCCGTCAGGGACGGTTTTTGACGTAAATCAGCCGCAGACCGTCCAAAAGCAGTCTGCCGTCGTACACGACGTCGTGATGGCATTGTGCCGCGATCTCGCCGCCAAGCCCGCCTGTCACGACCACCGTCGCGGTCATATCCAATTCTTGTTCAATGCGGTCGCACATGCCGTCCAGCATCGCAGCCGTACCAAACACCACACCGGATTTCATGGAATCGATGGTGTTTGTCCCCACCACGTGCGCGGGCGCTTCCACGCGAATACGCGGCAGCAAAGACGCCGTCGTCACCAACGAATCCAGCGAGGTCCCAACACCCGGCATGATCGCACCGCCACGGAACACGCCCTCGGCATCCACAACAGATACCGTTGTCGCCGTTCCCAGATCCCACACAATGCACGGCACGCCGTATTTCGAAACAGCTGCCACCGCACCTACCAACAAGTCGGCACCTAACTGTGCCGGATTGTCAATGCGGATGTTCATTCCGCTCTTGATACCGGGGCCCACCAGCAACGGTGTCACACCGGTCACGCGTTTCACCGCGTCGCTGAGCACCTTATCCAAACCGGGCACCACCGAGCTGATGATCGCACCGTCGATCTCGTGCTCGTCGATCCCGTACAGACGCAACATATCCAGTAAATCAATCGCATATTGATCGCCCGTTCGGGTGCGATCGGTTGCCATGCGACACTCGCAAACCAGCGTTTCCTCGCAAAAAGCACCCACTGTTAAATTGGTATTTCCCAAATCCAAAGCCAACAGCACGGATGACCCCTCCTTGTTACGTATCCTTTTGGCGCAATGCGCGCTCGGCTTCCCGCTTCATATCACGGCGCGCCGCATCCTCGCGCTTGTCGTAAAGTTTTTTACCGCGGCACAACCCCAGTTGCACCTTTACCCGCGAGCCCTTGAAATACAAAGACAACGGGATCAGCGTCAACCCTTGTTGCTGCTTGAGCAAGCCGTACAACCGCATGATCTCCCGCCGATGCATCAATAACCGACGCACCCGCAACGGATCGCGGTTGAAGATATTCCCCTGCTCATAAGGGCTAATGTGCATGCCCTTGATGAACAACTCTCCGTTGTCTACCGTGCACCACGCATCTTTCAAGTTCACAGCACCCTTGCGCAGCGATTTCACTTCCGTGCCGCACAATTCGATGCCCGCCTCCATGGACTCTTCCACGAAATAGTCATGAAAGGCTTTTCGGTTTTCGGCAATGGTTTTCGTCGCCGGACGTTCGCCTGCCATGACCATTCCTCCTTCTGTTTACAATTCGCTGCGCCCCTCCAACGAGCGGCTGAGCGTCACCTCATCGGCGTATTCCAAATCACCGCCGACCGGGATACCGTAAGCCAGGCGTGTTACCTTGATTTCAAACGGCTTTAACAATTTGGATAAATACATGGCGGTCGCCTCGCCCTCCACGGTGGGGTTGGTAGCCATGATCACTTCCCGCACGTCTGTGTTTGCCACACGGGTCAGCAGCTGCTTGATGCGCAGCTGTTCGGGGCCCACGCCGTTCATCGGCGAAATGGTACCGTGCAGCACATGGTACGTGCCGTGGTATTCCCGCATGCGCTCAAACGCCAGCACGTCCTGCGGCTCTTCCACCACGCAAATCACGCTTTCATCGCGATTTTGTGCCGCGCACACCGTGCATTGTTCCCCGTCGGTCAGATTGCAGCAGATTTCGCACTCGTGAATCCGTTTTTTGGCATCC
>JAZQIV010000022.1:0-11343 GCA_045541305.1 Acutalibacteraceae bacterium
ACGAGAGCGAACCACAACTTGCCCGTCGTTTTTTTATTGTTTGAAAACCCAGCCGCGCTGCACGCGGAAGCTGACAAGAAACAGCACCGTATCCACCAACAGCTTAAGCAAGGTGGCGTTCCAATGCAGCAGCGTAAACAAAGCGCTGGTGGCAAACGCGGAAAGCGACACCTGAATCACGCTGACAAGCGCGTACCGCCCCAAGCATTTGGTGGTACTGCCGTGGCTTTTGAACACCGTCTTTTTGTTTACGGTGAAATTGAAAAGCCCCGATAACACACGCGCTGCATACGTGGCAACGACGATTTGCGCTTCTACCCTCACCAATGGGATAACGGTGTGCATCAGCCATAACAGCGCGGTATAGACGACAATGTCCACCGCAAAGGATGAAAGCGATGCCGCCAAAAATTTGACAAACACGGAATAAATACGCACCGAATCCAACAACGGGTTAAAATGCGAAGAACGGTTTTCTTCGATGTACACGGTTTCAATGGGGATCTCTAACAGCGACATGCCGCTTTCGTGTGCATCAAGAATCATGTTCATTTCGTATTCAAACCGCTCGCCCTTGGTGGAAAGGAAACGGCGCATACCCTCTTGGGAAATGCCGCGAAGCCCCGTTTGCGTATCCGAAAGGGTGATACCGCACAGCAACCGCAGCAAGCGGCTGGTCAGCCGATTGCCGAACCGACTGCGCGGCGGGATATTGGGGTCGCGACTTTCAAAATTGCGGCACCCCATCACCAAGCTTTCGGGATGCGCCACCACCGCTTCCGCAACCGCTATAATATCTGCAATGCGATGCTGCCCATCGGCATCGACGGTAACCGCACCGCAGGTATCCGCTGTGCACAGCAAATGATTGAACGCAGTTTTGAGCGCGCGACCCTTACCTTGATTCACGGCGTGTGTGAGCACGGTGCACCCGTATTCGTCACGTGCCGCCGTAAAAAAACGATCGTACTCGGCGGCGCTGCCGTCGTTTACCACTACAATATGCACAAAGCCCGCCTTTCGGAGATCGGCAAGCAGGGACAGCATTTTGTCATCCGGACTGAGCGACGGAATCACCACGGTGACATCCACAAAATGTTTCATCCGTTTCTCCTCCCTTTTAAACAATCCTTATCCGTTTTTCAAAGATTTGTACAAACGGATGTACTCGTTCGCCGAACGTCCCCAACTGAAATCGCACCGCATGGCGCGGTCCACAATGGCGTGCCAACCGTCCCCACGGTAAGCCTCCAAACCGCGACGAATCGCATACAGCATATCGTCGGCATTATACGTTTTGAACGTAAAGCCGTTGCCCACACCGTCGCCGCAATCGCGGATGGAATCCTTTAAGCCGCCCGTTTCGCGCACGATCGGCACCGCGCCGTAACGGCACGCTACCATCTGGGATAAGCCGCACGGCTCACTCTTGGAGGGCATTAAGAACAGATCCGACGCCGCATAGATCTTTTGTGCCAGTTCGGGAACAAAGCCGGAACAGAAGCAGAATTTTTCGGGATATTTTTCGTACATGTCACGGAAGAACGCTTCGTATGCCCATTCGCCCGAGCCCAGCACCACAACCTGCACGTCATCCTGCATCAGTTGTTCAAAGATATGGCGCACCAGGTCAAAGCCCTTGTGCGATGCCAAACGGCTGACCATGCCGATCAGCGGCACGTCGGCGCGCACGGGAAGCGAGAGCCGCTCCTGCAGCGCTTGTTTGTTTTGCGCCTTGCCCGTTACGTCATCCGCCGAGAACGGCGCATACAGATCGGGGTCGGTAGCGGGATCGTAATGTTCGGTATCGATCCCGTTCAAAATACCCGACAATTTCCAGCTGCGCAGCCGCAAAATTGGATCCATCCCGTGCGAGAACCACGGATCCAGCAATTCCTCCGCATACGTGGGGCTAACGGTGGTCACGCGATTGGCGGTTTCAATGCCGGCCTTCATCAGATTGATGCAATCACCGTGCTGCACAATATCCTTGGCATCCTCCGGCAGGCCAAACACGTCACCGAAGATCTCCATGCCGTAAATGCCCTGGTACTGGATATTATGAATGGTGTACACGGTGCGAATGGAGGAATACGGCTCCTCCTTGCCGTAAAACAAGGTGTGATACACCGGAATCAACGCGCTTTGCCAGTCGTTCGCATGAATAACGTCGGGCTTGAAATCAATATGCTTGAGCATCTCCAGCACCGCGCGCGAGAAGAACGCAAAACGCTCGGCATCGTCATAGTGACCGTACATGCCCTCACGTTTGAAATAGTACTGGTTATCCAGCAGGTAATAAATCACGCCGTCCACTTTCGCTTCGAACACACCGCAATATTGCCGCCGCCACGAAACGGGAACAGAAAAGCTGGTGAGGAACGTCATTTTTTCGCGCAAGTGCGCAGGAACACACTCATACAGCGGCATCACAACGCGACAGCCCACCAAACGGGCGCGCAGTGCACGCGGCAAGGATGCCGAAACGTCCGCCAAACCGCCGGAGGCGGCAAACGGGCGGGCTTCACCGGTAGCAAATAATACTTTCATACTGTTTACACCATCGTGCCTTTCTTCACGGAAATGGGATAGTCTTCACAGCCTTTCAGCGAACGACGATCCCGCACACATACGTTTTTATCGGTAATGATATATTGCAGCTCGCTGCCATCCCCGATCACGCTGCCCTGCATGAGGATGCAATGATCGATCACCGCATCGCGGTCCACCTGCACGTCGCGGAACAAAATGGAATCGCGCACAATGCCGTCGATCTTGCAGCCATCCGCAATCAGCGAATCGGACACCTGCGCATGCAGGCCGTACAGCGCGGGTGCACAATCACGCACCTTGGTGTAGATCGGGCGATGCGGCGCAAACAACGCCGCGCGCACCGTCGAATCCAGCAGCGCCATGTTGGCTTTGAAATAACTGCTGAGCGACGAGATCACCATGGCAAATTCGGGGATCTCATACGTATACAAGCGGCGATCCGCAATGTGGCGCTGCAGCACGTCCCATTCAAAGCTGTATTGATTGCGGCTGACCGCATCCTCGGTCAGCTGCATCAGCAGCGTGCGGGACACCACGTACAGTCCAATGCCGTAAAGCGTCTCCCCTGCCGCGCGGTCGGTGATAATCATATCGGTAATGCGACCATCCGCATTAGTGGTGAAGATCGGTGATGCGATGTTTTCCGGCAACGCGCCGCGCAAGCAAGCTGCCGTGATCTCCGCCCCGCTCGCAATGTGAGCTTCCACCAATTTGCGATAATCGATGTTGCCGACCACATTACAATGCGATAAGATCACGTAATCGTGGCGGGAATTTTGCAGGAAACGGCGAATCCCGTTCAGCGGTGCGATCTTGCCGTCATATTGATCCTCGGCGGCACCGAACGGCGGCAGAAAATACAAGCCTTGCGCCTTGCGGGATAAATCCCAAGCCTTGCCGGAGCCCAGATGGTCCATCATGGATTGATAGTTGCTCTTGGTCACAACGCCGACCTTGGACACGCCGGCGTTCACCAGGTTGGACAACGTGAAATCCACCAACCGATAACGGCCGCCGAACGGCACCGAACCCATGGAACGGTTTTGCGTGAATTCCGGCAAAGCGGAGTCGTGCATGTTCGGGAACAACAAGCCCAGTACTGTGTTACGGTTCATCTCACTTCGCCTCCTTTGCAACGTCACGGTCAATCATGGCTTTGGCGGGAATAACCGCACCTTCGCCAACGGTAACGCCGGCCGCTACCACGGCGACGCCCCAATCCTTCAAATCCTGCATACCTTCGGGGCGCATACCCACCGTGGCATTTTCTTCAATCACGGCGTTTTCCGCCACGATGGCATACTGCACGGTCGCGCCCTTTTTCACGGTAAC
Organism: Acutalibacteraceae bacterium; assembly: GCA_045541305.1. Taxonomy (GTDB): domain Bacteria; phylum Bacillota; class Clostridia; order Oscillospirales; family Acutalibacteraceae; genus RGIG3009. Next base: position 3,886 of record JAZQIV010000022.1, read on the forward strand.
ACCCGGCATAATGATGGAATCGCGCACCATGGCGCCCTCCTCGATCGTCACACCGGCAAACAGCACGCTGAAATCCACGTTGCCGTAAACGTTGCCGCCTTCGGTAATCATGCTGTTTTGCACCTTGGCGGTACTGCTGATGTAATGCGACGGCAGGCCCGGCGTGCGGGAATAAATGCGCCAGCTGTCATCCGACAAATCCAGCGGTACTTTGGGGTTGAGCAAGTCCATGTTGGCTTCCCACAAGCTGTCAATGGTACCAACGTCTTTCCAATACCCCTCAAACCGATACGCAAACATGCGCTCGCCCGCATTCAACATGGCGGGCAGCACGTTTTTGCCGAAATCGTTTTGCGAATGGGGATCGTTTTCGTCCGCCGTCAGATACTCCTTGAGCTTTTTCCAGTTGAACACGTAAATACCCATCGAGGCCAAATTGCTCTTCGGGTTCGCCGGCTTTTCTTCAAATTCATACACCGCGTTGTCGGGATGGGTGTTCAGGATGCCGAAACGGCTCGCCTCTTCCCATTCCACCTCGATCACGGCGATGGTGCAATCGGCATTGTTCTTTTTATGTTCGGCGATCATTTTGGCATAATCCATCTTGTAAATGTGGTCGCCCGATAACACCAATACGTACTCGGGATCGTACCGCTCGATGAACACCATGTTCTGATAAATGGCATTAGCGGTGCCTTTGTACCAATCGGCGCCCTTGTTGCGCTGATACGGCGGCAACACGTGCACGCCCGCTTCCATGCGGTCCAGATCCCACGGCTGACCGGAGCCGATATAGTCGCTGAGCTCCAGCGGCTGATACTGGGTGAGTACACCCACCGTTTCAATGCCGGAGTTAACACAGTTGGACAACGGAAAATCGATGATCCGATATTTCCCGCCGTACGGCACCGCCGGCTTGGCCACCGACGTGGTCAGCGCGTACAAACGGCTACCCTGTCCACCTGCGAGCAACATAGCCACGCATTCTTGCTTGCGAAACATAACAAAGACCCCTTTCAAGTCTTACAATGTATAACATTCCTTCTATATCTTACCAAAGTCCTTTTCAAAAAGCAAGGGTATTTTGGTAGTTTTCTTACAAGTTAAGAAAGTTGTTTTCGCAAATATTGTGCAACTTTAACAACATTCGACATAACTTTTGGACAAAGCGCGGATATGCTGCGCGTTACCGTATCGTAAAACATGGAGAATTTGACATCTCTATTCATTTTACGGCCTTTCTGTCAAAATCGGTTGTAATCCTGCGCAAAACTGTTTACAATGAAGGCACAAAGGGGGTATTGTCCGTGAGTGAAACGCAAAAAGCCTTATGTATCGGCGGTAACGACATCGCACAGTACGTGTTTGTGCTGCCGCGGTACAACATTTCGCACCTGGTAGTGCGCCGCGTGGAAGAGCTGTGCGACAAAATCAACAAAGCTACCGGTGCCAAGGTAACCTACCATCGGGATTATTTCTTTGACGAGAGTCCTTATGAGATCGTGGTGGCACATTGCAACCGCGAGGGTGTGGAAGCGATCGAGGACCGCGACGCATACGCCATCCGCACGGTCGCCGGCAAGGTGTTTGTCAACGGTGGCCGCAACTATTCGCAGGTGGCAGCGCTGGATGCGCTGGACGCCATGTTGTTCGGCGACGGTGTCGTAGATTCGGCAGGCACGTTCACCTCCATGTCCAACGGATACCGCATGACGTTTTGCGACGATTTCGATACCTTCGATGAGAAAACGTGGCGCACGCTCAATTATGACCAAGGCAAAACCTACGGCCAATGGTACGGCATGACCACCGCCCGTTCCAATCGCCCCGAAAACCTGCACGTGGAGGACAGTAAGCTGTACCTCACCGCCACCCACGACGATAACACGTTTTACGGTGCGTGGGCGGACACCTCCAAATCCATAGAATTTGCCAAAGGCTTCATGGAAATCAGCTGTCGCCTTGCCGACGGCGAGGGCATCTGGCACGATTTTTGGCTGTTCTCGGATGAAAAACAACGTCTGGAGTTCGATATTGCGGAATGCGAAAGCTTGGCGGACAGCTTCTCCGCTTGCATTCACGAATGGATTTTGGATGTGACACCGCGTGTCGCAACCACGCGCAAGCCTTGCCGCGTCACACGCGATCACACATTTTACTGCCGTCAGGACGACGACCGCAAGGATTGGCGGTATCATTACCAATACGACCGTTCCAAATCCCTGAACAACGAATTCCACACCATCGCCGCCGAATGGACCGATACCGATGTGTATTTCTTCCTGGACGGCAAGGTGTACCTGCATTATGTGTTTGAGGGCACGGAATACGCCTATTTGTATGAAAAACCGCACTATTTCATCCTCAGCATGTTGGTGGGTGCCAACTATGCACGTTTGCCGGACGATGCGGATAACCGTGTGCTCGGCATCAAACGCCCCGATCTTAACGGCGATTATTGGGGCAACGACCGCGGCTCGTTCATCATTGAGTATCTGCACCTGTTCCAAAAGCCGGGGCAGCTCATCAATTTCCTAAACCAAGAGGAGGCATAACGTCATGGAAGAGGTCGTTAACGAACTGGTAAATTCCAAAACCCGGGACGAACAAACCGACAAGCATATCACCATTCACGGAAACGATATTGCCAAATACGTGATCGTGATGCCGGAATTCAACGTATCGCATCTGGTGGTGCGCCGCGCGGTGGAGCTGGCAAACAAGATCAAGGCCGTCACGGGCATGACCGTCAAGTGGTATCGCGACTACTTTTTCTATGAAGAGCCGTATGAAATCGTGGTGGGCGATTGCCGCCGCGAGGGTGTGGAAGCGGTCGAGGACCGCGATACCTACACCGTCCGCACGGTGGGCAACAAAGTATTTGTCAACGGTGGTCGCAACTATTCGCAGGTCGCCGCGTTGGATGCGTTGGATGAGATGCTGTTTGGCGACGGCGTTCACGATCTGGTGGGCACGTTCACCTCCATGTCCAACGGATACCGCATGACGTTTTGTGACGATTTTGATACGTTTGATGAAGAAACGTGGAGCACGCTCAACTACGACCAAGGCAGCACGTACGGCCGCTGGTACGGCATGAGCACCGCCCGTTCCAACCGCCCCGAAAACCTGCACGTGGAGGACAGTAAGCTGTACCTCACCGCCACCCACGACGATAACACGTTTTACGGTGCGTGGGCCGATACGTCAAAATCCATGAAATTTGCCAAAGGGTTTATGGAGATCAGCTGCCGTCTTGCCGACGGCGAAGGCATCTGGCACGATTTTTGGATCTTCTCGGATGAAAAGCAACGGCTGGAATTTGACATTGCGGAATGCGAGAGTATGGGCGATACCTATGCCGCATGCATTCACGAATGGCTGCTCGATCGCGAGCCGCGCGTGGGCACCACGCGCAATCCCGTGCAGGTCATGCGCGACCGCACCCACGCACTGGAAACGCAGGACGACTGGCGCGATTTTCGGTACCATTACGAATACGATCGTTCCAAATCCCTGAACAACGAGTTCCACACCATCGCCGCCGAATGGACCGATACCGACGTGTATTTCTTCTTGGATGGCAAAGAGGTGTATCACTATGAATATGCAGGCACTGAATACGCGTTTTTGTACGAAAAACCGCATTATTTCATTTTGAGTATGTTAGTAGGTGCCAACCAGGGACAAAAGCCGGACGATACCGACAACAAGTTCCTTGCGATCAAACGTCCAAACCTTGAGGGCGACTACTGGTGCAATGACCGCGGCTCGTTCATCATCGAATACCTGCACCTGTTCCAAAAAGAGGGGCAGCTGATCGAGTTCCTGAAATAGTCAAAAAAGCAGTGGGCGAGTGCTCACTGCTTTTTCTTTATAAGCCGAAGCTGATGTGTAACGCTTGATCCACACGGTTCATAGAGGGCGCATCCAAATGTCCCATATGTTCCCTCAAACGCCGTTTATCGATCGTACGAATCTGCTCCAGCAGCACAACAGAATCACGTGTCAGCCCACTCCCCACGCTGTTTACACGAATATGGGTAGGCAGGCGCGCTTTATCTTGCTGGCTGGTAATGGCGGCAGCGATCACGGTCGGGCTGTGGCGGTTTCCCACGTCGTTTTGTACAATGAGCACAGGGCGCGTACCGCCTTGCTCCGAACCAACCACCGGGCTCAAATCGGCATAATAAATATCACCACGGCGAACATTCATCACGGATATTCCTCCTTCCAACCATAGTTTGTCCGTATTTCCCTCTGTTAAACATTGTATGCTCGTCCGTGCATATTGACAGTCGGACGAGCATATCGTGTTAAAAAAGAGGTGACAACATGGCGATCACGGAGGAAATTTACGAGCGTTGCAACCGCTGCCTGCAGGATGCCGCCGCATTGTTGCAGGCGCTGTCGGCGGGCAACACGTTCACACCCGCCGCGGTCACGGCGCGGCGCACGGCGGCCGATATCGCCGCAGACGTTGCGGTCACCGAACTGCAAAAAGCGTTTATCACACCCATCGACCGTGAGGATCTGTGGTTGCTGTGGGACGGGTGTGAAGCGGTGCTGCGCGCGGCGGAGGATACCGCGCTCACGCTTTATTGTGCCGGGCGCGGCACGCCGTCTTGCTGCGCAGCGCTTTTGCGGCAAGCATCCGCCTGCGCCGCAGCCCCGGAAGTACCGCACAGCCTTCCCGCTGCCTTACGTGCCATACGGGAAGCCGAACGCAGCTGCCTCGAAACCGAGCGTACGCTGTTCGCCGATTCAACGGCGCGGCGCGTGTGTGAAGCGGTGCGCCATCTAATTACGGCTTGCGAGCGCGTGATTACGCAAACTCGCTATTGTACACTCAAAAATACATAAAAAAGTGCCTCTGCAAAAGCAGAGGCACTTTTTAATTGTGTTTTTTTCGAATTCGGAAGCTGAGTAAAACCACCAATTGTGCCGGTACCCACAGAAAAACGAGCGCCCACAAATCCTTCACCTGCGTGTAGCAAAGCAGCAAAAAAGCGACCAGGCCGAACAAGGATAGCACCAGCGCCGACACCACCAGCAAGTGATATCGATCCTTGCGCCACACGCTGTTGAGCACCAGCAACGTAATGAGCGACACGGGAACCGCCACTACAAACACCAGCCAAACCAATTGATCCAACGTCCAGTGCAGGATCAAAAACAAAAGGATCGCCAGTGTCCAAATACCAACCAAGCAAACGCCGATAATGGACGAGGGGCTGTACAACAGCTTCACGGGCTTGCCTGTCCAAGCATCGTGCGAGGTAAGCAGATAATCCACCGTAACCCCGAACTGTTCCGCGATCGCTTTCGCCACCACCAAATCCGGCAAGCTTTCGGCTCGTTCCCATTTGGAAACGGATTTGTCCGAATAATTCAGCCGTTCTGCCAATTGCGCTTGCGTCAACCCTGCTTGCGTGCGTAGTTGGATCAGATTACCGGCAAAAATTGCTTTCAGTTCATCCATGTCACGCCCTCCTTTCTTCCTTTTCCAAAACGTATTCCACAATGCAGCCTGCCACGTCCACTCCGCTGCACGCGGTAATGCCCGCCATTTGTGCATTGGAATTCACTTCACATACCATGCCGTTTGTGAGCAAATCCACGCCGCCAAACTGCAATCCCAGCGCGCGGCAGCACCGCAGCGCCAGAGCTTCCTCCGCAGGGGTTGGGGTATATGCCAAGGCCTCACCGCCAAGGGCGATATTGGCACGAAAATCCGCTGTATTACGGCGGCACATAGCCGCCACCACACGATCGCCGACCACGTACAGCCGCCGATCCTCCCCCGCCGCTTCCCGAACAAACCGTTGCAGCAAAAACGGGCGATGCTGCATGCGATACGCGATTTTGCGAAGCTGTGCCGGGTCGTTTGCCAGATACACCTGCTCGCCGAGCGAGCCAAAGCACTCCTTAACCACCAGCGGATACAAAAGCGCCGTTTCGGCGGCACACAAAAACGGTTCCACCACCTCGGTCACCTCGGTATACGCCATGGGCGCCAGCAGCGTTTCCGGCATGGGAATGCCGTGCGCCGCCAATACGCGATGTGTTTCACTTTTATCGTCGCACAGTGCAACGGATGCCGCGGTGTTATACACCCGTACCCCCATCTGTTCCAAGGCTTTGGCAAGGCGGGTATCCTTGTCCCAAAACAGCACCACGTCACCCGCGCCAAACGGCGCGACCGACACGTCGGGTGCCACGGTGACAACGCATTCGGTATGCCTCAGCACGTGCGCCGTTATCCCGCGGCTTTTAAATGCTTCGGATAAGCGCCGTACCGCATCGGGCGGCTCACGATTCCAAAAGCCATTATAAATCACATAATACTTCATCACACAAAACTATGCTCCACAGTTAACACAACAAATAAGCGAGGGTCCACCGTTTGCAGGCGGCGTTGAACTTCGGATTGCAGATCGGCCGAAGAACAACCGAACGGCACCACCAGATCAAAGATCACGTTAATGCGTTGTTCGCCGCGCACCAAACGAAAATCGTGCAGGCTGAACGCGGGGTTAATATCCGCCACAATGGTTTCTGTCAGCACGCGCAGCTCTCTTACCTGCTCATCCTGCGTGTCCACGGGGTCCATGTGAATACACGCCGTGATATTCAGTTCCTGCACCAAACGGCGTTCCACCGCATCGATCAATTCGTGGCTGTGTAAAATATCCCCGTGCGCCGGCACTTCGGCGTGCAAGGATACGATGCATCGACCGGGACCGTAATTGTGCACGATCAGATCGTGAATGCCCACAATCCCCTCGTTATCCAGCACAATGCGGCGAATCTGTTCCACCAATTCCGGGTCGGGACTCTCACCGAGCAACGGCGACAGCGTTTCCTTGAGCACCGAAAAGCCTGACCACATGACAAACAGCGAAACCGCAATGCCGATATACCCGTCGATCTCCAACGCCGTGAAACGATTCACCAGTGATGCGATCAGCACAAGTGAGGTGCAAACCACGTCATTGCGGCTGTCAGTAGCCGCAGCCAACAACGCATTCGAGCGAATGTGCCGACCCACCTGATGATTAAACAGCGCCATCCATACCTTCACCAAAATGGAGGCGACCAAAATGGCAACCGTCACCCAGGAAAAAGCCGACGGGGTGGGGTTCAAAATTTTATCCAACGCGCTGCCCGCCAGTTCAAAGCCGGCCAGCATAATGAGCGCGGCCACAGTGAGCGCCGATAAATATTCCACGCGACCGTGGCCAAACGGATGCTCGGCATCGGGTGGCGATCCCGCCAAGCGGAACCCCGCCAACGTCACAACGGAAGAACCCGCATCCGATAAGTTGTTAAATGCGTCTGCCGCAATGGCAACGCTGCCGGAAAGAAAACCTGCCAGCAATTTTAAAAGAAACAACAGTACGTTTGCTGTCACACCCACAATACCCGCCAGCTTACCGCAGGCGGTGCGCACCGACG
>JAZQIV010000023.1:0-9032 GCA_045541305.1 Acutalibacteraceae bacterium
CATCAAAGGCAAGGGTGGCAAAATACGCGAGGTTCCCATCAACGACAGCATTCGCATCGAATTAGAAAAGTTCCTAAAAACAACACCGGTGGGACACAAATTGTTTGTTCCGCAGGACAAGCCGACTCACATTGTCAAAACCGAGCTGCAGAATTTCATTACCAAGCACCGCAAATTTGTGTGTGATGAAAGTTCTACACGGGCACTCACCTTTCACGGGTTGCGGCATACCTGTGCAGCAGAATGGTATGAGCAGTTTATCCGCGAGGGGAAGTCGGAATCCGATACCAGGCGGCAGGTATCCAAATTACTCGGTCACGAGCGTGAGGACGTTACGCGGATTTATTTGGCAGGTGTGGAAAAGGACGGTGCCTATGGAAACTGAAAAGGTACCTGTCCATTTAAAAATGACTTTGACAATCAAAGAAGCGGCCGAGTACAGCAACATTGGCATCAATAAAATTGATACACTTTTGCGCTCTCCCAACTGCCCGTTTGTACTGTTTGTCGGTACAAAGAAATTGGTAAAGCGTAAAGAGTTTGAAGAATTTATCAGCAAAAGAATTAGCATTTAACCGCACTTTGCAAATTCTTATAAAAAAGTTTATAACATTGCCTTGTGAAAAAGAGCACACTATGGTATAGTTGTAGCGTAGCAGTGTGCTCTTTTTCGCCAAGGCGGAAAGGAGTTCATCTATGGGAAAAAATCTCAAAGGCAAAGAATGCGGTAAGGGTATCTACCAAAGAAAGGATGGTCTATTCAGCGCCAGATTTATCGATAAGTTTGGGAAACGACACGAAAAATATTTCCAAACGCTTCCGGAAGCACGCAACTGGATGGAGGATGCAAAATACGCAGACAAACATGAAGAAGTCTTTGTAGCGACCGAAACCACGGTTGACGAATGGTTTAATTTTTGGATTGAGAATATCGTTGGTGACTTGGCTCCCAACACGCTCCGAAACTACCGTGAGCGATATATTCGAAATGTCCAGCCCGTTATGGGCAGGATGCTGATCTCCGATGTCAAGCCGATGCATTGCAAAAAAGTATTCATCCAAATGGATGCCAACTATGCAGGCTCTACCATCCGTCAAGCTTACATTACCATGGGGACAATGTTCAAGGCGGCAAAAATGAACGACCTGATCAGAAAGCACCCTATGGACGGCGTTCGGTTCACCAAGCCCGTCCGAGCAAAGGATGATATCAAATTCCTGACACGGGATGAGCAACGGATATTCCTTGAGCAAGCGAAGCGTTCTCACAATTATAACCAGTATGCTCTGATTCTTGAAACCGGTTTGCGAACAGGTGAACTGATTGGCTTGACCTGGGATGCGATTGATTTTGAAAAACGCACGTTAACCGTTAACAAAACGTTGGAGTTTCGGTATAACAGCCAAACATGGCGTGCAGGGCCACCAAAAACGCCGCAGAGTTATCGCACCATTCCCTTAACGGACAGGGCTTATGATATTCTCAAAAGTGCCTGGGAGAGCCGCGAGGGGCGCAAAGAGTCCGCTGTCCTATCGGAAGCCTTGGAATATATGGATCGTCGTACAGGCATCACCTCAAAGCTTGTGATGCGTGATCTTGTATTTATCAACTGGCGCACCGGTGCACCGGCTAAAAACAGTTCTTACGATACTCATCTGTACAAGCTCTGCGATGAAGCAGGAATCGACCGCTTTTGTATGCACACTCTGCGTCACACTTACGCAACCCGTGCTATCGAAAGCGGAATGCAACCGAAGGTGCTGCAAAAACTGCTGGGTCATGCCAGCATACAAACCACCATGGATCGTTATGTGCACGTAACGGACGAGTCTATGGATCAAGCTGTAAAGCAATTTGAATCAAACAGGGTGTCGGCATAAAATTCTATGTCATTTCATGGAAAAATGGCGTAAAAATGGCGTAGAAACAAAGTGTTGCATGCCGAGAACCCCTGCAAATACAGGATTTTTTAAAGGAGAATGATATAAAATGAAACTCGGTATCGTCGGGTTGCCGAACGTCGGTAAATCCACGTTGTTTAATGCCATTACCAATGCCGGTGCGCAAAGTGCCAACTTCCCGTTTTGCACCATTGATCCCAACGTCGGTGTAGTGGCTGTTCCGGACAAACGCTTGAATGCCTTGTGCGAGATGTACACCGAAGGCACCAAAGTACCGCCCATTGTTCCCGCCGTCATTGAATTTGTGGACATTGCAGGTCTGGTCAAAGGTGCCAGCAAGGGTGAAGGACTGGGCAACAAGTTCCTTGCCAACATCCGCGAATGTGATGCCATCGTGCATGTGGTACGTTGCTTTGAAAACGATGACATCATTCACGTGGAAGGCAGCATTGATCCGCTACGCGATATTGAAACCATCGATCTGGAACTCATCTTCTCGGATATGGAGATGGTGGAACGCCGCATGGCGCGCGTCACCAAAGATCTCAAAGGTGACAAAAGCCTGCAAAAAGAACTCGATTTCTTAAAGCGGTTGCAAGCACTGCTCGAAAGTGGCAAACCCGCTCGTGCATTGGATTGTTCGGACGACGAGGTCGGCATGATGAACAACATGGCGTTGCTCACATCCAAGCCGATCATCTACGCGGCAAATTTAAGCGAAAGCGATTTTTCGGGTGGCGAGCCCAAAAACAACCCGCATTATAAGCAGGTGGAAGCACTGGCTGCCGAGCAAGGCGCTGAGGTGCTCCCCATCTGTGCACAGATGGAAGCCGATATTGTGGATATGGACGAAGAGGAAAAACTCATGTTCTTGTCCGAACTGGGGCTGGAGCATTCGGGCCTTGACCGTCTGATCCAAAAGAGTTACCACCTGCTTGGCCTTATCTCGTTCCTCACCGCCGGTGAAAAAGAGGTGCGCGCCTGGACCATCCGCAACGGCTGGAAAGCACCGCAAGCAGCCGGCCGCATCCACACCGATTTCGAGCGCGGCTTCATTCGTGCACAGGTCATCGCCTTTGACGACCTGATGGCGTGCGGCTCTCTCGCCAACGCCAGAAGCAAAGGCGCTCTGCGTACCGAAGGCAAAGAGTACGTCATGAAAGACGGCGACGTCGTCGAATTCCTGTTCAATGTATAAACCACGGCGGGCACACGGTTATCTTACTGTGTGCCCGCCGCTTTTTTGTTTTTTCCCAAGATTACAATTAGACCCTTGTGTTGCTCTTTGATCGAATACCCTGCCTGCATACAGTCGTTCAACAAATTGTCGATGGGTTGACGGGCATCTAACACGATATAATCCGTATCGTTTTTGATACCATGATACTCAAGCTCGTAAACCTCATAGCGATCTGCTAAGTGTGCTACCAAAAAAGTAGAGCAACATACCGACGCATCTTCCGGAACCGCGTCTAACGCATTTTCCATTTGGATATAGGTATTCTCCCCTCTTTCCCACGCATTACGGTAATCGATACACGGAGAAAGTGCATACAACAAATAAAAGCATAAACAATTGGCAGCTGCCACCCCGATCATCACTCTTCGCAAGGACGGTTGCTGTTCGTTCGCGTTGAGCACAGAAGCATAAAGCAAAAATGCCGCTATACCAAAATGATACTGGAATCCAATATCGTACTGATATGCATACTGTGTGAGCAAGTTGATCAGAATCGGTGTCATTAAAAGCCAGCGGGAAGGCTTGCGCGTACAAAATGGGAGAAATCCCACCGGCAAAAGCAATTGCAAGAAATAAATGACTTTTTCCCCTGAGTTTCCGTTTGTGCCGAACATTTGCGTCAATACATATCCGGGATTCACAACAGCTGTTTTTATGACACCGAAAATACCGTCGTCGGGATTCAAAATCAAGTTTTGGTATCTGTCGGTCATCGGCCCACCAATCGGCGGATTCGGCGAACCGTCTGCATATACCTGCGCAAAATACGCGCTGCGCACCTGCAGCACCCATAATGCTACACCAAAATATAGTACCGATACGATCAATAAAACCAAGCCGTGTTTTCTGTTGTTTCCCGACGCAACAAGATACAGCGCAAAGACGGCAATATACACAGCGGCATCCTCTTTTACCGTAAAAACCAACAACGCGCACAAGTATGCCCACCAGTATTTGCGACATTCACAACTGTAAAATAACCAGAGGAGCAATGGCGTCAAGAAGCAATTCTCGTGCAAATCGTAATGACAACCGGTCGTCAACGCGGGATAGCAAGCGTATAGAAACGCCATGCCGATCGTGCATTTTTCCGACAGCCCTAACCGACGGCATAACAGCACCATCGGCACGACACCCGACGCGATCACCGCCGCTTGTCCGATCTGCAACGTCATCGGCGACGGAAACACCGCATAAAATGGCAACAGAACATAATAGATCGGCGAAATATGCACCGCAAAATGCGATAGTAGCACATCGCGTTCCGACGTGCAAAGCGGCACACCCTCTTCTTTCATATGGTAAAACATGTTAACAAACAGTCCAAAATCGAAATTCGGCGAAGAAAAGGTTAAATACCGATAACAGGTCGTCAACGCGATCACGCTACCGCACAAGATGCCCAGCAAAATACCGATCACCCAAACCGTTCGCTGTCGCAGCTTCCGATTACGTAATCCCTTGGGCCGATTTTGAACGAACCATCCCGCCAAAAGACCATATAGCACGATCACCGCCATCAAAAAGCTAAAACGGTCAGTCGGTACACGGAACGACAACAGCCATTGCACCACGCAAAGCGTTCCTCCCGCCATCAGTAACCACCGATCCGTCTCATACGACGGCAGAAGAATACGAATAACCGAATATGCCGCAAACAATAACACCGTGCACGCCACAACTGTCCACAGTCCGACTCCTTGCCTCAACTCCGGGCAAGAAAAAACTTGATGCTTTACCGTACCGTATACAATCGAGCCGCAAAACGCAGCAAGCAACCGACACACCATCTCCTGTGCAACAAAAAAGGGGCGACATCGCACAAAAAATGCGACCACATTCCTATGCACGACACCAACACCCTCTCAGCCTTTTTATATGTAACAAAACGTTACATAATTATTGTAACAAAAGGTTACAATAAAGTCAAGGTGATTGTTATGAAGGGGCTGCGGGTCATTCGCAAAAAACGCAATCTAAACCAGTTAAAGGTTGCGACTGATCTCCATATATCGCGTGAATCCATTTCCTATTACGAAACAGGCAAGCGGGAGCCGTCGCTTGCTTTGCTTGTGCGTATGTCAGATTATTTTAATGTGTCGATTCATTATCTCGTTACCGGTGAAGAATTCAAAGAAAAATAAAAGGCTGTTGCTTGTGAGCAACAGCCTTTTCACTTTGCTATTACAGATCCAATTTCAAATCGTTTTCTTTAATCCAGCCGATCTTGCGCAACGGCAGGCTCAATGCCCACGTTAACACGGCGGGTAACACAATCGCAATCAGTACCAAACCGATCCAATCCATTGTCGTCACTGCCGCTTTTGCTCCGCTCGCGACATCATTCATCCAACCGGTAATCACGCCGATTGGCCCCACCAAACCGCAGGTGCCCATGCCGCTTGACACGGCAGCACCGTTCATTTCCAGCTTGAACAAGCAGGTCGCAATCGGACCGGTAATGGCCGATGCCAACGTGGGTGCGATCCAAATACGCGGATTGCGCACAATGTTGCCCATCTGCAGCATGCTGGTACCAAGGCCCTGCGCCACCAGGCCGCCGACCTTGTTTTCACGGTAGCTCATCACCGCAAAACCGATCATCTGCGCACAGCAACCGGCAACCGCCGCGCCGCCCGCCAAACCGGTGAGACCCAGCGCCGCGCAAATGGCAGCACTGCTGATCGGCAGCGTGAGCGCCACGCCGATTACCACCGAAATGATGATGCCCATAAAGAACGGCTGCAACTCCGTTGCCAACATAATCAGTTTGCCGACCCAGCTGGCCGCTGTGCCGATCGGTGCCGCCACCAACGCGGCAAAGCCCACGCCGCCAAGCACGGTGACAATGGGCGTCACCAAAATATCCACTTTGGTTTCCTTACTGACGATTTTACCAAGCTCCGCTGCCACCAACGCCACAAAGAATACCGCAAGCGGGCCTCCTGCGCCGCCAAGCGCGTTGGTCGCAAAACCAACCGGGATCAAGGAGAACAAAACCAGCGGCGGCGCGTTGAGCGCACGGCCGATGGCAACCGCCATGCCGGGTCCCACCATCAGCGAGCACAAGCCGCCAATCGTTTTGGCATCCCCGCCCACGGTCACAATAGCCTCTTTCAAAAACCCAATACCAAGCTGCGTGCCAAGCGTGTCCAAAATCGTGCCGACCAGCAACGTACAAAACAAACCTTGCGCCATAGCGCTCATCGCATCGATAAAATACCGTTTCCCGGAGAACACTACGTCCTTACGGGTCAAAAAAGCCGATATTTTCTTAAAAAAGCTCATATTGTCGTCCCCTTTAAAAAACTTTTTTCCATTTTATACCTTTCTTTTTCAATATGCAACCCTTTCAAAGAAAAAACTTACTCTCTGTTATCTTGACACTCCCCCGCGCGTATAGTATAATACCAACCGTATCGAGGTGTGGCGCAATTGGTAAGGCGATTGCTTTGGGAGCGTGTCTATCAGTTACAGCCAAGATTTTACAAAAGTCCCAAAAAGCCTTTAACGGTGCGGATTTTTGGGGTTTTAAGAAAACTCAAAAATGCGTGGATTTTGAGTTTGACCACAGTTTGTCCCACTTCCACGTAAAAACAAGAAAAATTGAATAGATATCCGGGTGTGGCGCAGCTGGGAGCGCGGGTGGTTTGGGACCATCAGGCCGCAGGTTCGATCCCTGTCACTCGGACCAATGAGGGAACATAGTACTATTCAATACTTATGTTCCCTTTTATTTCTCTGTTGAAGCAAAATGCTTGAATTATTATACATTTTTTGATATAATACATTCTGTATTTACGATCGCCATTTTGATTTGCACATTGATATGTTGACTTATGATATTGATTTTATATAGGAGGAATTATGGATATCAAAAAAACTGATGTTTTTGGTGGCATAGGTGTTTTGATAATTCAACTTATTATCAATTTAGTTGTCTACGCCTTTCAAAAAGACAATTTAATCTTAGTAATAGGAATTCTATTTGCTTTAGTGATTTCTGTTCTTTTGGTAATCATTTGGACTGAAAAAAGAAAAATTCGACAGCTAAATGATTCTCAAAAGCAACAAGAAGTTTCTTGGGAAGAAAATAAAAACAAGTTACTCGAACAAATTGGATCACTAAAAGAAGAAATTGATGCTCTCACCCTCGAAAGAGATGAAGTAAGTTGTGAATCGGAAAAATTTGAACAAGACTTAGAATTGTACAACAATAAGTGCGCCTATTATATTGATACCAATTCGGTTAACAAAAAAATCTTATATTCCTTAAAACATAATAAAAAATGCGAAAATGTTGAATTACAATCGTTGATATCAGAAATAGAATATATTTTTAGAGATGATGTGTTTTCTAAAAACGCCAAATTAAATACAAGTATTTTTGCAATAAATCAATCAAATTTGTATTCAATTATACTATCTACAAAACATTCACCCGGAACAATTGAAAGATTAAATTTAGATCAAAATTCTTTGGTGGGTGTAGCATTTAATGAAAGAAAAGTGATCTATTGTGGAGATATCGACAATAGAAAACCTGATGTTCCGTTTGTTGAATTAGATGGGAGTAGACAGTATAAATCTATATTAGCCATCCCGCTAATAATAGATGACACCACTGAATTTGTAATGATTATTACTTGTACTAATAGGAATTGCCTTTTAGAAACATATAATAAGTATCAAGATGTTATCCAAAGATACTTAGAATTGCTATGTATTTTATTGTTTATTTCTTCGGATAAGGAGGACGAAAAATGATAAGAACAGAATACAACTTAGATATTTTAGAAAAAATTACTCCAACGAATATAATAAAGTATGATGATGAAGATTTGTTTCTGTTGCAGGAACTATATTCCAATTGGATGAAATTAAACGAAAAGATAAAAACAATCGGAGGAAGACCAAGTATGCTGCCTCCTGAATTCGTCGAATCCTTAGTAGCGTTAAAACTTGGGTATTATAGAATTGATGATATGCGACTGAGGTTTGATTGTTATGACCCCAACGCACCGCAGGGATTTAATCGCATTGAAATAAAGTATGGAACTGGACGAACTGATATTTCATCTTTTTCTCCAGAAATCAATTGGGATAGGTTGAACTTTGTAAAATTCTACAATGAATCACCATTCGATTGCTATTTCGAAATTTATGACATCGATATTCAAACAATCCTTAACGAATCTGAAAACTTCGGAAGATCCATACGTGATTACCGTGGAATGCGCCCACGCCTTAGTATTATGAAAGAGTTGATTGAAAGAGGCATATATCGAGAGCGAAAAGAGTTTTCATTATTTTAAAACATTCTCTCTTCCTCAGCTCTTTCAAACCAAAACAAGTGTTTTAATGCATCAAGAGTAACCTGTATGGGTTACTCTTTTTCTTTGTTTACTGCAAACCAAAATCTGAGGGCGGCTCTTACAAGTCGCCCTCGTTTTATTTACGTTGTCTTTGCTTTCTCTTCCGCAATTTCCGCTTTGACTCTTTCGATCATCTCGGCGAGTTTGATTTCGCATTGTTCGCGGGTTTCGGCGTAGACGTTAAATTTCTTACGCTTACCGTTCGGCAGTCTCGGGAAGAAGCTGCCTTCCCAGAGGTTGTCGTTTATCTGATACAGGCACCCGGTGCCGGATTTGCGTATCTTTCTCGGGACGGGCTCGGGATGGGGTTCTGTGGGCGCACACGGGGCGTTTACAGGCGGTTTCGCTGTATCCTCGGGTGTTTGCTCTACCGCGGGCATCTGCGCGTTTGTGCCGCCGATTTTGCGGTCAATACTCACCGCTGCCTGCATCTGCATCGTGTCGGTCATATGGCTGTAGATATCGAGCGTGGTCGCGGCTGACACGTGGCCTATCGTTGCCGACAGCGTTTTCAC
>JAZQIV010000024.1:0-7139 GCA_045541305.1 Acutalibacteraceae bacterium
GAAAAAAAAAAAAAAACCCCCGCGAAAAGGGAGGGGGGCGGAGCTTTTGTGCTATCGTTGCCAAGTACAGGGAATCTCACCGCGCAGGGCGGCAAGAACGGTTTCGGGGTGTGCATCCGGCAGTTCCAAATACGGGCCGGCATCCTGAATATCCTCTAAGCGATGAGCATCGGAATTTTGGAGAAGCGGTTTTCCCCCGATTTCGGGGTATTGTGTTTTCAGCGTTTCCACATTGCCGCTTGCCGTGATTTCCACGGCGGTAAACCCAAGTGGGGGCAGATCGCCGAGAGCGGCGGTTACGCTGTAGGACGGGCGATCGATATGTGCGGGGAACGCCACACCGCCAAAAGAACGTGCCAAATTTGCCACGCTGTCCACGCTGATGGACGAGGCGGTGGTGAGCAGAATATCGCGCGTGCCGATCACACGGTCCTCAGCATCGCAAAGCAGCTGTTCGCCGAAAATATCGGGGCGATTGGGAATGGGCGGCAACAGCGGCACCACGTATTGCTCAAAATTTTCAGCGGATTCTAAATCGGGGAAGAGGCACACCACGTGTGCTTCCTCGGCGGTACACAGCTCCATACCGGGCAAAAACGTGAGCCCCAGTTCTTTGGCTACCGCCGCGGCAGCCGCACAGTTGCCGCAGGTGTTATGATCTGTCAGCGCAATGGCAGACAACCCCGCCAACTGTGCCATGTTGACGAGGTTGTTGGGTGTCATCTCGCTGTCGCCACAAGGGGACAGGCAGGAATGAATATGAAAATCGTAATAAATTTTCATAAAACCCCTTCGATCAAGAAAGTTTTTGAGATAATACGGCTGCCAACTCATATGCCGTGCGGGTGCTGCGCAGCACCGTGACGTCTTCGGCTTCGGCGCGGGTGCGCGCGGCGTCATCCAGAGCGGCATTTTCGCATAAGATGAGGCAAGCGACGTCTGCCAGTACACACACGGCAATGGCGTTGACGTTACCCATCACGCTGAACCACGCATCGCCCGCTTTAGCGCGGCCCATCACCCAGCTGAGCAGGTCGCCGCAGTAGCCGCCGGTGACGGGACGGGACAGGTCGCCCGTTGTCAGCACGTCCAGCTGCAGTTCGGTTATCAGTTCATTGACGGTCATTGGTTTTGCCCCTCCCGTAGACGGAAACAATCGGATTCTTCGGCAAAGCCACGCACGATATCTTCTGCCAACGCGCGGCAGGTGGGGGCACCGCAGGCACCGCAATCCAGCTGCGGCAGCTTGCTGCACACCTCGTCTACCTGCTGCATCATGCGCATAGCTTCGCTGATGTTACTCGCCAGATGCAACGCGGGGTTTTCCTCCAGCGGTTGCGACCAGTTCAGGGCGCGCAGATCACCGAAATCCTCGGCACGGTTGCACGAAATCGGCAAATATTTGCGCAAACGGGTGATGCGCGCGCGGGCAACGTATCCGTTTTCTGCCGTGAACACGCCGCCGACACAACCGCCGGCACAGGCACTGAGTTCGATAAAATCCAGATCCGACAGTTTTTCATCCTCCAGCTCTTCCAACACGCGAATCACGTTTTGGATGCCGTCGGCCGCCAAGTGGTTTTCGTTGAGAAGACCGGCGGCTTCGCCGCCGATAAACGACCAGCTGGTACCGATCAAACCGGAATTGGACAAATGCTCCACCTGCTCCAAGTGGTTCATTTCGTGCACCAGTTTGGGATAAATATCCGCGATGGACAACACGCCGTCCACGTGCGAGTGCGAATTACCGATGGGGAAGCGCACGTCGGTTACCTTGGCAGGGCAAGGGGAAATGAAGAAAATGCCGATCTCATCCGGTGCATATCCGGTTTGTGCCATAGCGCGTTGACGCGCCAGCGCGGCGGCAACCTCCATGGGCGCTTTCATGGGCAGTACGTGATCGCACAGATCCGGGAAACGGATCTGGATCAGGCGTACCACGGCGGGACAGGCGGAACTGATGACCGGCTTTTTCAAGAGGCCGTCCGCCATGAGCTTGCGGGTGGCATCCGACACGATCTCCGCGCCGCGGGATACTTCAAACACCTGGTCAAAGCCCAACTTGACAAGGCCGGACAACACCACGTCAATATCATCCAGATTGTGGAATTGCCCGTACAGTGCCGGAGCGGGCAGGGCAATGGTATAGCGATAGTTTTCCAAAGCCGCGAGCGTATCGTGGCGTGCTTTTTTGGCATGGTGAGGGCATACGCGGATGCATTCGCCGCAATCGATACAACGTGCATCCGTGATGACGGCTTTTCCGTCGCGCACGCGGATTGCCTGCGTGGGGCACCGCTTAACGCAGTGGGTACAGCCCACGCATTTATCACGATCCAGTGTGACGGAATGTAAAATACGTTCCATACGATACCTCCTTGCGATCAGGTAACGCGTACTGTCATGGTAATGGTCGTGCCTTTACCGATCTCGGTGGCAATATCCAAAGAATCGGTGTACTTTTTAATGTTCGGAAGGCCCATACCGGCACCAAACCCCAGATTCCGCACGGTTTCGGGAGCGGTGGAGAAGCCTTCCTGCATGGCTTTTTCGATATCGGGGATGCCGGGACCGCGGTCGGCCAGTACCATGGTGATCAGATCGGGCTCGATATCCACATCGACGTCACCGCCGTCGGCATGAATGACCATGTTGATTTCACCTTCATACATCGCAATGGCGACGCGGCGAATTACTTCCGGCGGGAAGCCCAACCGTTTTAACGTGGCCTTGACCGCACCGGACGCTTCGCCCGCACGGGTGAAATCGTCGCCGGATACTTCATAATGTAATTTCACGGCGATCACCTCACAGCTTTTCGCCGCCGGTCAAGCCGTTTTGATACAACAGACCGCAAGCGGTGAACATGCGCAACGGGGTTTTCAGAAGTACGATGCCGAATTCTTCGGCAAGCTCGATCATTTCGGCGGTCGGTTCCTTGCCGCGCACGAAAACGATACACCGCATATCCATCATTTCCGCGGTGCGCACCACCTGCATGTTGACAAGACCCGACAACAAAACGGACTGATCCTTCACAAACGCCAGCACGTCACTCATCATGTCGCTGCCGCAGGCGTTGTGAACTTCGGCGGTTAAATTATCACCGCACACGATCTCGGCTTTCAGGATTTTTTGTACATCTGCGATTGTCATAAACAGTTCCCACCTTATTGTGAAGTACAACGTTGTGAATTTCCGATAATTTCAGTATACTGTATCTCCCGCAAATATGCAAGAGCGTGAATTGTTAAAACTTTGACAAACAGCGCAAGTTTTGGTTGACTATTACGAAGAAAAGGAGTAAAATAACAGTAATTCTATATTTCTATTGGAGGAATGAGTCATGGCAAGAGTGTACAATTTTTCGGCCGGCCCTTCCGTGCTGCCGGAAAGCGTTCTGAAACGTGCGGCGGAAGAGATGCTGGATTACCAGGGGTCCGGTCAGTCTGTGATGGAGATGTCGCATCGATCGAAGGTGTACGATGCCATCATCAAGGAATGTGAAGCCTTGTTGCGGGAGATTATGAACATTCCGGATAACTATAAAGTGCTGTTTTTGCAGGGCGGCGCCTCTTCGCAATTTGCGATGATCCCGTTGAACCTGCTCAACAAGAGCGGCAAAGCCGATTTTATTCTGACCGGACAATGGGCAACCAAGGCTTACAAGGAGGCTGCCCGTTACGGCGAGGCAAAGGTGGTTGCCAGCTCCAAGGATAAAACCTTCTCGTACATCCCCGAATGGGACGAGGCGGAGTTCACCAAAGATGCGGATTATTTCCACATCTGCATGAACAACACCATTTACGGTACCAAATTCACAAAACTGCCCGAAACCGGCGACGTGCCGCTGGTGGCGGATATTTCGTCTTGCATCCTGTCCGAACCGATCGACGTGTCGCGTTTCGGTATTTTGTATGCGGGTGCACAGAAGAACATGGCGCCGGCCGGCTTGACGGTTGTCATCATCCGTGAGGATTTGATCGGTAACGCGCAGGAGATCACCCCCACCATGTTCAATTATCAAACCCATGCGGACAACGATTCCATGTTCAACACCCCGCCTTGCTACACCATCTACGTGTGTAAGCTCGTGTTGGAGTGGCTGAAAAACGAAATCGGCGGCTTGGAAAAGATGAAAGCCATCAACGAGAAGAAAGCCGCAATTTTGTACGACTTCCTGGATTCGTCCAAGATGTTCAAGGGCACGGTGGAGAAAAAAGATCGTTCGCTCATGAACGTGCCGTTTATCACGGGCGATGAGGAATTGGATGCCAAGTTTGTGAAAGAAGCCACGGCTGCCGGCTTTGTGAACCTGAAGGGTCACCGTTCGGTTGGCGGTATGCGCGCTTCGATCTACAACGCTATGCCGATCGAAGGCGTGGAGAAGCTGGTTGCGTTCATGAGGGCTTTTGAAGAAGCCAACGCATAAGGTGACACGACCCACTCGAACCTGCCGCAAAGCGGCTGATTTCGGGTCTTTTCACCCCATTCAATCTCGCAAGGCGTCAGCCTTGCTTCGCTCGAATGAAATCAAACTCCCTCGAAATCCCCCTCGCTTTGCGGTCGGAGATTTTTAAAAGTGGGGATTTTGATTCTTGTCGAGGCAAAAACGCAGCCAATGCTGTCGCATTGGCGAGTATTTTAACGAAGAGTGAGCGAAAATCGACCTTTTAAAAACAAGGGGCGAATGAGTCGTGTCACCTTAAGGAGAATAACTATGGAGATTTTAACACTTAATAAAATCGCCGCATGCGGCACCGAGCGCCTGGGCGCCGGGTACGTGATCGGTGAAGATGTGAAAGAGCCGGCGGGCATCATGGTGCGCTCGGCTGCTATGCACGACATGGAGTTCCCGAAATCTTTGCTCGCGGTTGCGCGTGCAGGTGCCGGTGTGAACAACATCCCGATCGATCGCTGCAGCGAGGAAGGCATTGTGGTGTTCAATACTCCCGGTGCCAACGCGAACGCCGTGAAAGAACTGGTGATTGCCGGTTTGTTGCTGGCATCCCGTAAAGTGGTGCCGGCGATCGAGTGGGCAACCACCCTCAAAGGTAAGGGCGCGGAAGTCGGCAAATTGGTTGAAAAAGGAAAAGGCCAGTTTGCGGGCCCCGAAATCCTCGGCAAAAAGCTTGGCGTTATCGGTTTGGGCGCGATCGGCATTTTGGTTGCCAATGCTGCCAAATCGCTGGGCATGGAAGTGTACGGCTACGATCCGTATTTGTCGGTGGATGCGGCGTGGAGCCTGTCCCGTTCGATCCATCACGCGGCCAGCATGGAGCAGATTTTTGCGGAATGTGATTACATCACTGTGCACGTACCGCTCAACGATGCTACCCGCGGTATGATCGGTAAGGACAGCATTGCTACCATGAAAGACGGCGTGCGTATCTTAAACTTTGCGCGCGGCGAGTTGGTGGACAGCGAAGCCATGATC
Organism: Acutalibacteraceae bacterium; assembly: GCA_045541305.1. Lineage (GTDB taxonomy): Bacteria > Bacillota > Clostridia > Oscillospirales > Acutalibacteraceae > RGIG3009. Next base: position 5,438 of record JAZQIV010000024.1, read on the forward strand.
GCGGCGTTGGCGGATGGCAAAGTGGCGGCTTACGTGGTGGATTTCCCGTCCGACGAAATGCTGTGCGTGGAAAACGTTATCGCGATTCCGCACCTGGGTGCCTCCACCCCCGAAAGCGAAGACAACTGCGCCATGATGGCAGCAGACGAGCTCAAAGCGTATTTGGAGCGCGGCGTGATCCGCAATTCGGTCAACTTCCCCGCCATGGATGTGGAAAAGAGTGGCGACGTGCGCATCTGCGTGCTGCACCGTAACGTGCCTAACATGTTGGCACAGATCAGCGGTGTGGTTTCCGAAGCAGGTGTGAACATTGAAACGTTGACCAACCGTTCTAAAAAGGACAATGCGTACACGGTGCTGGACATCATCGGCGATGTCCCCGCGAACGTGATCGACGGTATTCAGGCGATCGATGGCGTGATCCGCGTGCGGAAGATCTAAGGAATGTTGGAATGCGGCATCGCGTGATTGCGATGCCGCATTTTGTTTTACAGAAAGGATAGGTGACAATATGCCGAACGGAATGGCACAAACCGGCATGGTGGTTCGCATCGCGGTGGCCATCGTGTGTGCCGGCATTGCGATTTGGGGCGTTTTACCCACCATGAACGGCCGCTTTCACGCGGGATGTATCACTATGGTGCTGGTTGGCAGTGCCGGAATGGCGGTGTGCATTTGGTTTCCGCACGTGGCGCGGCTGGTTGCCAAATGGTGGGAAAGCGGTGCCGGCAAAGGGTGGTTGATCGGTGCTGCCACGTTGATCGCCGCGCTGGTTTTGTTGTTTGCGGTGGTATCGGGATGCATGATCGCTGCCTGCGTTCAGAAACCAAGCGAGGATGCAACGGTGATCGTGCTGGGTGCTGCATTACGCGGGGATCGTCCCAGTTTATCGCTGCGCACGCGGTTGGAGGCGGCTCTTGCTTATCTTGAGGAGCATCCGCAGGCACGCTGTATTGTATCCGGCGGTCAGGGGCCGGATGAGATTTGCACCGAAGCCAGTGTGATGCGAAAATGGCTGGTCGATCGCGGCATTGCGGCGGACCGCATTTACATGGAGGACCGGTCCACCAGCACGTACGAAAACATTTGCCATTCCCGCGAGCTGATTGAGCAGGAAAACTTAAACCCGCACGTGGCGATCGTCACGCAAGAATTTCACCAGTTCCGCGCACAACAATTTGTCAAACGCGCGGGGCTGACCGTATCGGGTGCGGTAACGGCGCACACGCCGTGGTATTTGCTGGGCAGTTATTGGATTCGCGACTTTGCCGGCGTTTGTCACATGATATTGTTGGGGACGTAAAAAAAGAGCACCGACTAAAAATCGGTGCTCTTTTCTACATTGGAAAAGGTAACGGATAACGGAAGCGAGGGAACGCTGAGCGAAAGCGGTGCACCGCTTTGCGCATCGTACACATACGTGTACGGGTGCCCGGCCGCAAGGCCCGTCACCGTTACATTGCCGTCTTCTTGTGTGCGCTCTCCCTCGTTGTGCAGGGCGGCGTTGAACGCGTTCAGCAGCTGCTCGCCGAGCGCTTGCTCCGGCAGCTTTTCGGGATCCACCGTGTACGATAACCCGAGATATCGCAGGGTAACGGCATCCCCGTTCCATTCCGCCGACAAGCCGCTTAGGGTGGCGGGCTTGGAAAATTCGAGCAGCAGAGTATCGGCTGCGCGGCGGGTCAGCTTGCCCGCCGCGGTC
>JAZQIV010000025.1:0-16979 GCA_045541305.1 Acutalibacteraceae bacterium
CATCAAAGGCAAGGGTGGCAAAATACGCGAGGTTCCCATCAACGACAGCATTCGCATCGAATTAGAAAAGTTCCTAAAAACAACACCGGTGGGACACAAATTGTTTGTTCCGCAGGACAAGCCGACTCACATTGTCAAAACTGAATTACAGAATTTCATTACCAAGCACCGCAAATTTGTGTGTGATGAAAGTTCTACACGGACACTCACCTTTCACGGATTGCGGCATACCTGTGCGGCAGAATGGTATGGGCAATTCATCCGCGAGGGGAAGTCGGAGTCCGATGCCAGGCGGCAAGTATCCAAACTGCTAGGCCACGAGCGTGAGGATGTGACACGCATCTATTTGGCTGGCGTTGAAAGAGACGGTGATACCGATGTTTAAAAAATATGATGATGTCATCACCGTCAAGGAGCTTTGTGAAATGCTGAAGATCGGTAAAAATACAGCGTACGATTTGATCCACAGCGGACAAGTTGAAAGCGTATATGTAAAAAGACAAATACGCATTGCGAAAGCGAGCGTCATTCAATTTTTAAAGCGCGAAATTTGACAAACAATAGTACGATGATGTTACAATTTGTTTGTATAACAGTGGACTAATCTATTGTCATGTAGAAAGGAGTTATCATGACAGGCAGTCTACAAATTAAGAATAATAAATACTATGCCGTGCTGAACATTATCGGCGACGACGGAAAGCGTAAACAAAAATGGATCTCTACCGAGCTGAATATTAAGGGGAATAAAAAGAAAGCCGCCCAAGTACTGGAACGGCTTCTTGAAGAATATGAGGGTCGCAATCACAATTATGCAGATGTATTGCTCACCGATTATTTGACCGATTGGCTGGAGCGTACACGGCACACCATTGAGCCGTCCACCTACCGCGGATACAGCGGCAATTTACGCAACCATATTCTCCCCTATTTTAAGCGGCGGCGAATCAAACTGAACGAGCTTCGCCCCTATCATCTGGAGGATTTTTACGCGCATTTGATGTCTGAAAAGGCGTTGTCGTCCCAAACCGTGCGCCACAACCATCGTTTGTTATCCAAAGCGTTAAATGACGCTTTGCGGCACGACATTATCCCCTCTAACCCCACGCAACGGGTGGTGTTGCCAAAGGTGAAAAAGTTTGTGGGTTCTTTTCTCAACCCGGAGCAGTTACAGCAATTAATTGCGCTGTTTGAGGATACGGAAATCAAGGATACCGTTGCTTTTATTGCCACCTACGGAATGCGCCGCAGCGAGGCGCTGGGGCTCTGTTGGGACAAGGTGGATTTTAATAACAACCAGTTTATCATTGCCCGCGCCATGATCCAGAACGGTGAACACGGATATTATTTGAAAGACTGTACCAAAAATGAGAGCAGTTACCGCACCCTGCCGATGACAAAGGATATCCGACAGATGCTGTTAAGGCTAAAAGAAAAGCGAGAACAGAACCGTCAGTTCTTCGGCAACACCTATGTGAACACCGACTTTGTCTTTACCTGGCCGGACGGCAATCCCATCACGCCGAACTACGTCACCCGCATTTTTCACAACGTGGTGGTCGAAAGTGAGTTGCCACCCGTTCGGTTACACGATCTGCGACACAGCACCGCCAGTAATTTACTGGCTCACGGTTTTTCCGTGGTAGAGGTTCAGCATTGGCTCGGCCATTCGCAAGCATCGACCACTTTGAATTTCTATTCTCACATCGATGCGACCTCGAAAACACACATTAAAAATGCCCTTGAAACGATCCTTCCGTTAGAAAAATGTTAGAAAAGTGTTAGAAAAACCGCTTTTTCGGCATAAAAACCACTCAAAATTTCGGGCATAGAAAAAGCCCTCAAGCCTTGGTACACAAGGCTTGAGGGCTTGGCAGGGGCAGAAGGACTCGAACCCTCGGCACGCGGTTTTGGAGACCGCTGCTCTACCAACTGAGCTATGCCCCTATATGCAGGTGTAGAGGATATTCTCCTCTACACCGTTTTTGTTTGGTGGGCCTTCAGGGACTCGAACCCGGGACCAACCGGTTATGAGCCGGTTGCTCTAACCAACTGAGCTAAAGGCCCGGATATTGGCCGCTTACGCGGCTGGCACGAACTTCATTTTACCACAAAAACGGCCAATGTCAAGACTTTTTCGAAATTTATCAATCGAGGAAATCCTTTAATTTTTTGCTGCGGCTGGGATGGCGCAATTTACGCAAGGCTTTTGCCTCGATCTGACGAATACGTTCACGCGTGACGTCAAATTCCTTGCCGACTTCCTCCAGCGTACGCGGACGGCCATCCTCCAAGCCAAAGCGCAGCGACAACACGCGCGCTTCACGCTTGGTCAACGTGCCGAGCACGTCTCGCAGCTGCTCACGCAGCAGCATACGCGATGCCGCATCGGCAGGTGCGGGCGCCTCATCGTCGGGAATAAAATCGCCCAAGTGGCTATCCTCTTCCTCGCCGATCGGCGTTTCCAGCGAAACGGGTTCCTGCGCCACGCGCATGATCTCGCGCACCTTATCCGCCGACATATCCAGCTCCACAGCAATTTCTTCCGCGGTGGGCTCGTGGCCGTTTTTGTGCAGCAGCTGGCTGGACACTTTTTTGACCTTATTGATGGTTTCAACCATGTGCACGGGAATACGGATGGTACGCGCCTGGTCGGCGATCGCACGGGTGATCGCCTGACGAATCCACCATGTGGCGTACGTAGAGAACTTGAAGCCCTTGGTGTAATCGAATTTTTCCACCGCTTTGATAAGGCCGAGGTTACCTTCCTGAATCAGATCCAAGAGCTGCATGCCGCGACCAACATAGCGTTTTGCAATGCTGACCACCAAACGCAGGTTGGCTTCGGACAAGCGCTTTTTGGCATAGTCGTCGCCCTCGGCAATTTTGATGGATAATTCAATCTCTTCCTCCGGCGTGAGAAGCGGCACACGGCCGATTTCTTTCAGGTAGACCTTGACCGGGTCGTCGGTTGCCATACCGTCGCTGCTGCCATCGTCCGACTCATCAGTTTCGGTCGTTTCGATCGCCGTTTCCATTTCATTGAACGCGGCTTCGCTGAAATCATCGATCACTTCGATGCTCATGCTTTCCAGCGTTTCATACAGCTTGTCCATTTGTTCCGGATCGAAATCGAGATTCTCCATGGCATCCAGGATTTCTTGGGTTGTCAACTTCCCCTTGGTGCGGCCAAGTTCGATCAACTCGTTGAGCTGCGTCTTTTTATCCTTTTTGATGATGGTAGCATCCAACAAATCGTCGGATATTAAGGATTCCTGACCGGTGACTTCCTTGAGAATATCGGCTTTATTGTCTTGCATTTTTCATTCCTCCGTGCAACGCTTATTTCTTCATATGCTTCATAGCATTTAGTTTTTCCTGAATCTGTTCCGGTGTGAGTGAGGACGGCTCACTCAATGCGGATAAATGGTGTTCGTTTTTGATAACCGCCACATACCGTTTGGCTTCGTCCACCGTGTGTGAAGATGCCCGCTCGCGCGCATCGCGCACCATTTTTGTAATATACGCCATTTCTTCCGGTTCATACACTTCGGAGAGGTGGGAAAGTTCCAAGCTCATCCCCTGCTCCATCCGTTCCAGCAGCAAGGCATACAGTTTGCGATTGAACGGCGTGATCATTTCCTCCACCGTCAGCAACGGGAGAACCGCTGTGAGGTAATCGGGATTGAGCAAGATCATGCCGAGCAAGCCCTCTTCGGCGCTGGCACCGCGCACGTGCGCTTTGGCTTCCGGATTGACTTTTTGCGTCGTGGTTTCCGACTGCTTGATCACTTGCGAAAATTGTTTGTCCTGCTGCTGCTTTTTCTGCCGCTGCAGCTGATAGTTCAGCTGTGATTGCAGCGCCGTTTTGGAAACACCGAGATCCGCCGACAAACGGCCGATATACACATCCCGCTCCAACGGGCTGCTGATGCTTGCCAGCAACAGCGTGGCCTCTTTAAGATAATTCACTTTGCCGTCCGACGTGTTCAGTAAATGCTTTTTACCGAGCTCCATCAAGCGGTACTCCACGTCGTTGGCAGCGCGATCCACCAACAATTTGAATCGCTCGGCGCCGTTGCGCTTGATAAACTCATCCGGGTCCTTGCCATCCGGCACGGTTACCAAACGAACGCGCATGCCGATCTCACGCAGCATACCGATGGCGCGTTGCGCGCCTTTTTGACCGGCGGCATCCGCATCGAATACCAGCACCACCTCATCGGTGTACCGTGAAAGCAGCCGCGCGTGATCCATGGTAAACGACGTGCCGAGTGCGGCAACCGCGTTTGTGAACCCGGCTTGATGCAACGCGATAACGTCCATATACCCCTCACACAAAATGAGGTTATCCGCTTTCACCTGCTTGGCAAAATTCAAGGCAAACAGGTTGTTGGTCTTTTTGAACACCAGCGTATCGCCGGAGTTTAGATATTTGGGCTTGGAATCATCCAACACCCGACCGCCGAACGCGATGACGTTGCCGCGCACATCGATGATCGGGATGATAACGCGGTTGCGAAAAATATCGTGGATGCCGTTGCCGCTGCGGTTGCGAGCACACAACCACGCAAGCACCAGTTCTTCGTCATGAAACCCTTTTTTTCGCAATTCGGACCGCAAAAAGTCGAAGCTTTGCGGGGCATATCCCAACCCGAAATGCTTGATAGTGGCATCGCTGTACCCGCGGGAACGGTAATACTCCAACCCCACGCGACCCTCTGCGGAATACATGCAAGCGTGGAACAAACGTGCCGCTTCGCGGTTGGCTTCCAGCACGCGTACCCGCTGTTTGGAGGTGGTGTCGTTGAACGATTGCTCGGGCATCGACATACCCGCCCGATCCGCTAAAAACTTGACGGCATCGATGTAGCTTAAGTTTTCGATCCGCCGAATGAACGTGATAACGTCACCGCCCGCTCCGCACCCGAAGCAATAAAAGGAATTGGTTTCGGGGTACAGGTTAAACGACGGCGTTTTCTCCCCGTGGAACGGGCACAAGCCCACCAAATTTCGACCGCGGCGTTTCATCGACACGTACGACGATACAACACTTTCGATATCATTTTTCGCATTCAATTCTTGTATAAAGCTATCCGGCAACATACTGGTATCCTCTCTTCAATCTTGTTTTCTCATTATTTTATATAGCGCTGATATGCTGTCCTGACCATCCTCTGGGAATAAACAACTCATGGTACTTTTCAAGTGCAAAATTATCCGTCATGCCCGCAATATAATCGCACGCTGCACGCGAAACACCGTCGCGCTCGGCAATGGCACGGTATTCGGCTGGTAACCGATCCACCGCTTGCGTGTAATACTCATATAATCCGCGGACAAAAGCGTCCACTTTCTTTTCCTCATCCTTGGCGATGGAATCCAGATATAAACGATCAAACATGAAGGTGTGAATCCGGTCAAACGCCTGCTGGACATCCGGGGCAAAGCAAATATCCTCGCCGCTGTTTTCCACCACCGAGCGGATAAGCGTATCAAACCGCTGTGCACGGGTTTCACCCAGCACGGCTTTTACCTCGGCAGGAATATCCGCTTCCGTGAAAACACGGGCGCGCAGCGCATCATCAATATCGTGATTAATATAAGCAATGTGGTCTGCCAGGCGGACAATACGCCCTTCCAGCGTGGCCGCCTGCTCCCCCTTTGTGTGGCATAAAATGCCGTTGCGTACTTCCCAGGTGAGGTTCAGGCCGTTTCCATCGTTTTCCAGCGAATCCACCACGCGCACACTTTGCTCATAGTGGCGGAAACCGCCCTCCACGCAGCGATCCAACGCACGTTCACCGGCATGCCCGAACGGCGTGTGGCCTAAATCGTGTGCCAAGGCGATAGCTTCGGTTAAATCCTCGTTAAGCTGTAACGCGCGTGCGATGGTACGGGCAATCTGTGAAACCTCCAGCGTGTGTGTTAAACGCGTGCGATAATGATCCCCTTTGGGCGATAAGAACACCTGCGTTTTGTGCTTCAGCCGCCGAAAGGCTTTGCTGTGCAACACGCGATCACGGTCGCGCTGATAATCGGTGCGATACTCACATTTGGTTTCCTCAACGGCACGGCCGCGGGTTTCGGAAACAAACGCGGCGCGGGGCGACAACATCATTCGCTCCATTTGTTCACTGCGTTCTCTGGGCAACAATACGATCACCGCCTTTTAAACAAGTTATACGCACGTCCTCGTGCCTTTCCCTGCAAAATCGAAAAAATTTTTCAAAAAGTATCAAACTGCTCGTCAATCGGGTGGAACGTGAGCGCGCCGCACGACCGATCGGTCAGGCGTGCACAAAATGTATCCACGGTTCCCTTTGGCATGTGCAGCAGTACGGTGACGTCATTGGCAAACAAGGCATCGTCCAGCCGCGCACCGTTTTCCGGGATAAGCGATTGCAGCCACCCATACTGCGCATAATCACACACAATTTCGCCGTGTACGCACAAGCGCCGTTCGATCACGCCGGCCTGTGCAACGGCTTGCGCCGCGCTTTGGGAATACGCTCGCACCAACCCGCCGGTACCCAGCAGAATCCCGCCGAAATACCGCGTGACAACCACCACGCAATCGGTAAGCCCTTGCTTTTGCAGTACTTCCAGCGTAGGCAGGCCCGCCGTACCCTGCGGTTCGTTATCATCCGAAAAGCGGCTGATGCCGCTCTCGCGCAGCACGTAAGCGTACACGTTGTGGCGCGCATCCCAATATTCCTTTTTCTTAGCGGCAATGAACGCCAACGCACTTTCTTCATCTGCGACCGGCCGCACCGTTGCGATAAACCGTGAACGGCGATCCACATATTCCGCGGTGGCTTCGGCCGCAACCGTCTTGTATGCCGTTTCCATACGTACACCTCAACCGACGAGAAAAGGCAGCGCATTACTGCACTGCCCTTATCCACAAAAACTTATTTGCTTTCCTTCATACCGAAACGCTTGTTGAAACGATCAACACGGCCGCCGGTATCAACCAGCTTCTGTCTGCCGGTGAAGAACGGATGGCACTTGGAGCAGATTTCCACGCGGATATTCTCTTTCGTGGAGGAGGTTTCGATGACCTCGCCACAAGCGCAAGTAATCGTGGTTTTCTCATACTTGGGATGGATATTCTCTTTCATTCTTGTCACCTCTTTCAGAAGCTGGAGTATTCCAAAATCGAAGTTAAACTTCGTTGAAATCAATGGCGGAGAGTTAGGGATTTGAACCCTAGGTACGCTTTAAACGTACACACGATTTCCAATCGTGCGCCTTCGACCACTCAGCCAACTCTCCGTGTCGGCACTCATGCGCTAAACTATTATAATGAATGCCGTCCGAAAAATCAAGTGTTAATTTGAATTTTTTTAAATTTTTTTGCGTTTTCAGGGTCAACGCCAGATTCGGCCGTCCCAATCGATGCGATCCGACTCGGCCAGAACGGCACGAACCGGTGCGCCGTCCGCACCGGCAATCTTAACGGGTGCAGCCATCAGCAAATACGTTTCCCCCACCGTGGCCTCGCTGAGATCCAAGTTTTCCAGCAACACCATACCGGATTGAAGCAACTGGCGGTGCACATCCGCCGTGTACTCCGGCGGTGCGACCGACGGCTGCTCCACACCGAGAAGCAGCACACCGGCATTGGAGAGCACAAACGCAGCGCTGGGTGTTAACTGCACGTCGCCCTTGAACAGCACCCGCTTTTTGAGATACGGCAACAATTCCTCCGCGCGGTCACCAAGGAGCAAGCCGTTGCATTCCAGTACCACACATTCCCCGATGCAGGCTTCCAGCTCCACCTTGTCGATGGCTTCACCCTCGTTGAAAAAGTGGCGCGGGGCATCCATGTGTGTGCCGTTGTGCAAGCACATGGAAACGGCACCCAGATTGCACGGATCCCCCATTGAAACGCGCGAGATCGCCTGCACCTGCGGTGCCGGGTCACCCGGATAAACGGGGCTTTTCAGCAATTCCCGTGAAATATCGATCAGTTTCATGGTGCTCACGCTCCTTTATACGGTTTTCAGTATACCACAATCTTCCAAAACACGCAACGGGTTTAAAGCGTTTCCTTTGTGTTTGTGATTGACTTTTTTGCGTTCTCTGTATATCATAAAAAGTGATGCGGAGGTGAGGATCGTGAAAATTACCGCCATTAAATACGGGCAATCCCGGATACAGGAATCGCTTGTGTTTGAAAACGGTCGTGCGGATGTGACGCGCCCCATTTCCTTTATCGTGTATTTGATTGAAACCGATGATCGCAGGATCCTTGTAGATGCAGGTTGTACCACCATGGCCGAGTGCTGGAAAATGGAGCATTTTTGCGGGGTTTTGCCAATTCTTTCACAACTGGAAATCTTGCCCGAAACGATCACCGACGTCATTCTCACGCACGCACATCACGATCACATTGAAACGGTTGGTACTTTTTCGCAAGCCACCGTTTACATTCAACAAGAGGAGCTTGCCGACGGTGAGGCCTACCTGACGAAATGCCGGACAGTTGTGCCTTTTGAGCAGGAATACACCGTTTGTGAGGGGATCCGCGCTGTCACCATCGGCGGGCACAGCAAGGGCTCTGCGGTGGTGGAAATCCAAACGGATCACACCACCTACGTAATTACCGGCGACGAATGCTATGCGATGGAATGTCTGCTTTGCCAAATCCCGAGCGGTGCATCCTGCAACCCTCAAAAAAGCCGCTGTTTTATTGAAAAATACAGCCGTCCGTGTTATACCCCGTTATTGTGCCACGATGGGTCGCTTTTGCCGGGACAAAACGGATACGCTGTTATTTACAGTACTTGAAGAAGAGGAGTTTTTATGCCTTTTTTACCGATTAATCGAACCGAAATGCTGGCTGCCGGTATTACGCAGCCGGATATCATATTGGTGACGGGTGACGCCTACGTGGATCATCCGAGCTTTGGAACCGCCATCATCTCACGCGTGCTAGAAAATGCGGGGTTTTCGGTTTGCATCCTGTCGCAGCCGCAGCACGATGCCGATTATCAGCAATTCGGGCGACCGCGGCTGGCGTTTTTTGTGAATGCGGGCAACATTGATTCCATGGTGGCGCATTATACCGCCGCCAAGAAAAAACGCAGTGACGATGCCTATACGGCGGGCGGTAAAAGCGGCGCGCGGCCGGATCGTGCGGTGATTGTGTATTCCCAAAAGATACGGGCACTTTACGGTGATATTCCCGTTGCAATCGGCGGATTGGAAGCATCGCTTCGCCGTTTTGCCCATTACGATTACTGGGATGACAAGGTGCGCCCCTCCATCCTGATCGATTCCGATGCCGATCTGCTGATGTTCGGCATGGGCGAAAAGCACGCCGTGGAAATTGCGCAGCGACTCGACAACGGGGAAACCGTTGCCACCATGACGAATATCCGCGGCACGTGTTACAAGGTGGCTGCCAAGGATTACGAATGGCAATCCGCCGCCGAGTGTCCGTCTTATGATATCGTGAAAGAACCGACCGAAAGCGGCAAAAAGCAATACGCCATTGCCACCAAGATCCAACAGCAAGAACAAGATGCCGTGCGCGGCAAAACCGTGATTCAAAAACACGGCAAATACATTGTGGTACAAAATCCACCTATGCCGCCGCTTACCACCGAAGAACTGGACGATTTATACGCACTCCCCTTTATGCGGAATTATCATCCTTCGTACGAACCGCTCGGCGGTGTCCCCGGTATCGAAGAAGTGAAATTCTCGCTCACGCATAACCGCGGTTGTTTCGGTGCGTGTAATTTCTGCTCTATCGCGTATCATCAAGGCAGGCAAATTGCGGTACGCAGTCACGAATCGGTGATTCGCGAAGCCAAACTGCTCACCGAAATGCCCGATTTTAAGGGGTATGTTCACGACGTGGGCGGCCCCACAGCGAATTTCCGCTTTCCTTCTTGTAAAAAGCAAGCATCAAGCGGTCTGTGCCCCAACCGCAAATGCCTGGCGCCCAAGCCCTGCCCGCAGTTGCAGGTGGATCACACCGATTATCTCAAGCTGCTTCGTGCACTTCGACAAATCCCCAAAATCAAAAAAGTGTTTATCCGTTCCGGCATCCGCTTTGATTATTTGATCGCCGATCCCAACGATACCTTTTTTAAAGAGCTGGTTCGCCATCACGTGAGCGGCCAGCTGAAAGTCGCGCCTGAACATTGCTCGGCGGCTGTGTTGGCGGCAATGGGTAAGCCCACCATTGAAACCTATCTCAAGTTTAAAAAACGGTTTTATGAATTGACAAAGAGCGAGGGAAAGGAGCAATTCTTGGTGCCGTATCTCATGTCATCGCATCCGGGCAGCACCATGAAGGACGCCATTGAGCTTTCGGTGTTTCTCAAGCGCGAGGGCATGCGGCCCGAGCAGGTGCAGGACTTCTACCCCACGCCCGGCACGGTTTCTACTTGCATGTATTATACCGGTCTGGACCCGATTACCATGCAACCGATCTACGTGGCACGAACACCGGCCGAAAAAGCCGAGCAGCGCGCACTTCTCCAGTACTTCAAACCCGAAAACCGTGAGATCGTACTGCATGCGCTCAAAAAATACGGACGGCACGATCTCATCGGCAACGGCAAGGATTGCCTGATACAAGAGTCGCGCTCGCCGAGTACCATGCACAAAAAGCCGATTGCGAAAAAGAAAACCATCCGCAACACAAGGCAAAAGAAAAAGAAATAACAAGATCCGCACCGAGATTATTGTCGGTGCGGATCTTTGTGTGAATGAGGACGTTCCTACCGTAGGGAACGGATTGATCCGTTCAGTTTGCAGCGTGGATAAACTGACATGGTCCGAGTGACAGGTTACTGTACAGTGCGGTAATTACTTCTCGTCTTTTGGAAACGGTACAAGGCGGTAGGGCGCAGAAACTCTGCGGCCTCTTGAACCCCATGGGCGAATAGTATCATTTAAAACGCCATATTTTTCGTTATCCAAAACCGAACAGAACCCCCGAAAACCCGCTTGCATACAGGTTTTTTCGGGGGTGCTGCATTTTTGATCAACGCAACTGCCAATTTGATACTAACGGAAATCTTCTAAAAATTTTTAGAAGATTTTTAGAAGTTTCTATCCGTACATAATCGCCAACTCATCTCCCTGTGCTTTTACAGCATTCTTTTGATTCGCTTCAAAAATCAAATTTTCCAATCCATCCGGGCGGAAATATGTTCAGTAAGTTGTGCAGCCATTTGAGTATGTGCAGCAGCAGAGGGATGACCGTCTGCGCCCCATATTCCGGCACCGTTAGGCAGTAAATCTACATGCATTTTTAGGAAAGATACGTTGTCAATCCCGCTGTTAGTGATAGCGCTTTTGATATAGTGAGCAGCATGATAACCGGCACCGATAATACCTATCGTACACACGATATGAGTATGGGGATACAATTTACGCACTGTACGCAAAAAATTCGCATAGCAGATACTGTACTGTTCAGTATCACAACCACTCAAAAAATCATTGGTGCCAAGATTGATAACCACCGCATCGGGTTCCTGCATAAAAGCCCAGTCCTTATCGCTCTTGTGGGCAAGTGTTCGCCACAAGTGACTATTCGAGAACACAGGGTCTTTCAAGCCGTGCAGTTCTTGATACATGCCGCTGCCCGACCAAGCCACAATCAAAGCGTTTGCATTTAAGTGTTTGGCTGTCAGTGCCGCATAGCCATGGGCAATATCCTCTTCGATAAGCCTAAAACCCCTTTGCTCTCCCGTTGTCATATTGCCATAGCCTGCGGTGATAGAGTCACCGAAAAATTCAATGGTACGCATCTTACGGGCAGGAGCAGAGGCCACCGTACCGTCACCAAAATCAAACTTCAAAAACTCGCAAAGTGCTCCTCGAGGACCTTCGGTGCGCTTTTCAATGCGCACCGAGTGATAGCCCTCGTCAAGACCTTTCGCCAGCACATAATGATCCGACATGTTATTAACTTCCAGCAACATGGGATCGCCACCATCAATATATACATTGAAATAGTCGATGTCGCTACCGTCAATCAGCCTCATGAGAAATCGGACCTCGGTGCCAAAAAAGCCTGCTTCAATAGCACTGCCCGACCAGTCGAATTGCCAACCATCTTGGCTTTTCAGAAAACGGCCATAAAACTCCATGCCACTGTTACCGGTTGTAAGCACGGTAATCATCTCCCCCAACGACGGTCTTTTACTGTATGTTTTTTTCGATCAACCACACATACGATACCGGTCCCATGATAACATTTTCGTTTTCCCGCTCAACATTTTCGCTTGCTAACACCATACCATCCGGCAGTTTCAAATCCAATGCACGATCCGTTGGGTTAACGGCACATACGAGCGTTCTGTCAGCAGCGGTTCTTTTAAACACAAGCGGATAGGTTTCATTCAAAAGTTCAAATTGTGCGTCGCAGGAGAATACGTCCGGATTGTTTCGTTTCATTTCGACAAGCCGTTTAACGGTATTAACCAATGAATTTTCATCTTGGGAAAGCGTCTCGTAATTTACTTCACGGTAATTCGGATGAACAGGCAAATACAATTCCTTGTCGCATTTGCTAAAGCCGGCGTTCTTTTCAGAGGACCAGTGCATCGGAGTTCGAGCACCCGTTCGACAATAACCGCCATCCTTGTTCTTTAGATTTGTATACGGCATTCCTATTTCATCGCCATAATAGATAAGCGGAACACACGGCAAAGCAAGAATAAAGGCAAACACCGTTTTAAGCTCCTCAAATGTTCTTCCCATTGAGATTCGCGGCAAATCGTGATTGCCCGTAACAACCGAAAGATACCCCTTGCCTTTGATCTCGTTCAGATTTTCAAATAAATAGTTAAAAAAAGTTGTTGCTTCTCCCAGGCCTTCTTTTCGAAAGAAACTTTTCCCTTCGCTTTTAAGTACATTGGTGCCGCTTTCTTTTCGGAAAAGGTTGTTGTATCCTTCATCGTAACAATGAGTTAAAAAATCAATGTCAAAGCCGCCGTTTTTAACGGCAAATTTCGGCTGCCCCCATTCGGACACAAAGAGCGCTTCCGGATATGTCTTTTTTACATTCGCAAAAATTTTGTTCCAAACCTCACAAGAACATTTTCCGTTGATATCATCCTTAACAATGCTGTTTGCAAGGTCGACTCGAAATCCGTCAACCCCCAGTTTCATATAAAATTTGATGATATCCTCTACTTGTTCGTGCAATTTACAGCAGGCTTCGTCCGTATAACGGTTTTGCCAATCAAACTTCTTTTCGGAGAACCCAAAATTAAGAGACGGTTGGAAGCAAAAGAAATTGATCAAATAATTGCCGTTTCGTTCACTGTTTCCGCTGATATGCTTGTAAGGGCAACCGCCGAAAACATCATCATTCCAAATGTACCGATCGGAAAATTCGTTTTTTTCACATTTTTGGGATTCCAAAAACCAAGGGTGTTTGTCTGAGGTATGACCTACCACCAAATCAAAGAGGACCTTCATCCCTAATTCATGCGCCTTTTCAGTGAGTTCACGTACGTCCTGTAAGGTGCCGAATTTTTCGTCGATTTGATAATAATCCTCTACGTCGTAACCACCGTCACGAAAAGGGGACTTGTACACGGGATTGATCCAAACAATATCCGCAAACTGCTTGATATAATCCAGTTTCTGCTCGATTCCTTTTAAATCGCCTATCCCATCGTCGTTGCTGTCATAAAACGATGTCGGATAAACGTTATAAATAATGGAGTTGTTGATTTTCTTGTTCATATCTCTTTTCTCTCTTTTAACCATGTCAGGCATTTTACATATTCTTGTGCGGCATTTACCGCAGATATACCGTTCAAGATCATGGCATCCAAAGCGGCAATTGCTGTCTGGATTTGATTAACCGTGATATTATCCGATTCCACAGCCAAAACGTCCTCTTCATAAGGCAAGATACATCTGCCTAAAACCTCGAACACATCGAAACCGGAGGGCGTTTTAGGACCTAAAACCGCTCTGGTAAGAGCCACACGGTATGGTTTGTCGATGGATTGTTCGGTAAAATCCCATAGCCTTGCGCCGAACATTAAAATTGCTTGGGGGAGATTCCTTGGGAAATGTTGTCTGTTTTCCCAGGCACACATCTCTCCACCGATGATAGAGTCTTTATAATGTACCGTCAAAGGTTCTTTCATTACTTCTTCTTGGTACGCTTTTTCGTCCGTACTCAAAGGTGTCGAATACGGAGTCCATTTCACCAATTTATCCTCTTCGATATATAAATCGATATAGGCGTTAGGGTAATCTGAGTTGACAACCGTGAAACCTTCTTCCAAAAAACGTCTAAGACTGCAACCTTCAACCGGTCCTCTCCCCTCGTGTGCTACCCGCCAATACTGAATTAAAATATCTCGCGATATACAGGGGGATTCACGAATGTCGATAGAATCGTTCCAAATAATGGTTTTCTTGTTATTTTCCTTTAAAAAGCCATGAAGCCTGTTAATGAAATAATAAAGCAGCTCACGATACGTTTGTAGATTCTCTTTTTCTTTTCGAGCCTTGCAATATTCACAATCATCCCACGGAATCCATCTTTTGAACGACGGCATATCCTGAAATTCCAGTTCGTCTGTTCCGATGTGCACGTATTCCGACGGGAACAGTGCGATCACTTCGCTCAATAGATCTGTGAGAATTTGATACGTTTCCTCACGGCCAATGCACACATCCCAATCGGAAGCCGAAATATCTCCTGTATTACATTTGAGTTGCTGTAATTTGTCGGTCAAGTACAGCCCGTGAGCCGGTACATCGATTTCGGGGACTACCTCAATCGCACAAAAATTAGCATATGCCAATATTTCTTTTATTTGTTCCGCAGTATAGTACTTGTTTGCATCTTCGTTTAATTGAGGATAACGCTTGCTTTCCAAAGCATACCCTTGCCAATCGGACAAGTGGAAGTGCATATAGTTGTACTTCGCCATAGCCATGTTCTTGAGTGTTTCTTTTACTTGCGATACGCTGATCTTACCACGGGCAGGGTCAAGCAAGATGCTCCTGTATGAGCTGCTCGGATAATCAAAAATTTCACAACAATCTACGTAATATCTCTTCTTGTCATTTCCAATCATAGAAAACAACGCGACGGCAGCGTTGCGTGCACCAAGTTTAGAATTGTAACTCAAAACGATACTTTCACTTGTTACATTGATTTTGTATTCTTCACCATTCAAATTTGAATCCGCTGCAAAGCGAATGGGGGCATCTGTCCGAAATTCCACCTCAAATGATTCATCTCGAAACAATTGTGCTAGGAAATCAGAAGGATACTGATCTTCGCCGATAGCGATTCCCACAGGAAAAGAAAAATAGAACTTTCCCTGTTTTTTTTGTTGGTCTTTAAATGTGTATAACATAAGCTTATAACCCTTCCTTCGTACCGCAGTATCCTTAAATTTTTAAAACCATCAATGAGTTCACGGTACATCTTTATACTGGTAAGTTGCACCCGCTTGGTAAGCAGCTTCCACGACGCTTTGCACTTGTAAAGCATCCTCAGCCGGCACCTGAATCGGCTTATTTAAAAGGATAGAATCCGAAAACGATTCTATTTCTTTTGTGTAAAGATTTCCAAAAGAGACATCTGCTTTACAAGGTGATTTGCCCGTTAGAATAATATCTAAATCCCCACGCTCTAACTGACCAATGGTATTGCTCGCCACCAAGCTTCCTTTCGTACCGTAGATCTCGATACCACATTTTGATGCGTCATCAGGGATGTTGAAGTTGGTATCAACAGTTCCATAAATACCATTATCCATCTTGAAAATAACGGATGCAGAATCCTCCACTTCATATTGAAAGCTCTTCGTTCCGGTAAACGCTGCAATTTTTTGGATTTTTCCACCCGTTATGTATTGTAACAAATCAATGCAGTGGACTCCTAAATCCATTAACGCGCCGCCACCGGAAGTGTTTAGGCTTTGGCGCCAACTTCCCGGAATATCGGGATACCAACACACCATTTGCGCTCTGCAGGAAACAATTTCACCGAGTTCACCGCTTTCCACCACTTCTTTCATTTTTTGATGACAAGCATGGTAGCGCATCATGAGTCCCGCCGCAAGCATCACATGCTCTTTCGCGCAAACGTCAACAATTTCTTTTCCTTCTTCAACGGTCAACCCCAAAGGTTTTTCCAGTAGGATATGCTTTTTGGCATGTGCGGCTTTGATTACCTGTTCTTTATGACAATTAACGGGGGTGGCGATGTACACAGCATCAATATTGTCATCATCCAAAAGCTCATCAACCGTATAATAGACAGTCGCATTGTATTTTTCGCCTGTTGCTATTGCTCTTCCGGGGTCACTATCCATTACGGCCACTAATTCAGCATTTTTTGCAAGGAGTAATCCCGGTATGGTTCTTCTGTCGGCAATTCCTCCAGAGCCGATAATCCCCCATTTAACCTTCATAACACTCTTCCCTTTTCGTATTAAAGTAAAAATTTTTGCAAAGCAACCGGAATCTTATCAAAAATTCCGGTTGCTTTTATCGGGATATCCTATGGTCTTTGCCATACTCTGACCCAGTCAACATAAAACGGCCATTTTTCATCTCCGCCGATAAACAGTATCAAATCTTCATCGTTCATTACCGAATGGCAACCTTTGAAAGTTTTATCAGCAAGTTCAGGACGCTCCTCTTCAATCCTGGGTAAAGGGATATCACTATTTTTGTAAAAATATTGGGGCAGTTCATTTTCGGAGTAAGTGGTGGCGTGCATTTTTTTGCCGTCCAAATACCACTCTATTTTCCCATAGTCCCAAAGAGCAGCGAAAACGTGCCAATCATCATCGATATAATCAAAGTGGTCGCGATAGCCGGTACCGTTAACGCAATTCGAGCCCAAAAGACGGGTACCATCGGGAAATATACGTGTATGATGAGTCGCCCCGGTGTGCATGATCTTATTCACCGGCTTGTGGTGTACCGCTTCAAAAATATCCAGTTCCCCCGCGTCT
>JAZQIV010000026.1:0-23956 GCA_045541305.1 Acutalibacteraceae bacterium
AAGGAGTCGGTAGTTCTGTGTGCCGTTCAGCTGCATACGTTAACAAGCAACGAATGCCCTGAATACGTGCCGGGTGGCTGATATGATCCAAATGCACGTTATACAAACGGAAAACCTTTCCCGTTTGGCGGCATTGCAGCAACGCGCATTGACACACACGCGGATACGGACTTTGTTCTTCAAAGCGACTGCCGGGTACTTTGGGCGTTGGTGACAGCCAAAAGCCGTCCAACCCAATCAATGATAACCGTTCTTTCCGCACGGCAATGCCCAGTCCCTCACCGCTCAGATCGGCACAACGCTTATTGAAAAAGATCGTATAGTCCGTCAACTGCGCACTGAGATACCGTTCGCTTATATCCGTCATTTCCTGAAATGCAATCACATCCGGCCGTTCGGATTGAATCTTTTGCAGGATCATTCCCACACGGTGTATGAAATTATTGATACCGTCATCCGGCACGGTCGTGCGCAAATTAAACGTAACAATCAAAAATGAGTTTTCCATTTTCTCTCCTCCTGCAGGTTTTACAACGTTTCCCCTGTCAGTTGTGCAATTTTTTCGTTCACGCGCTCGCGCATGCTCAGAATGTAATCTGCCTGGTGCGGATACGCCGCAAAGTTCAGCGGTGTGGATAATCCGCTTTCAATCAGCGCGATCACGTCTTCCTTACTCGTCAGGCTTTCCAGCAGCTGCAAAGCACGCATATCCTGCAAGGCATGCAGAAACACCACGGCACGCAGCGATTCTTCAGGTTCGCCATCTGCACCGGGATATACCGAGAACGCATCGCCCGACGGGAAAGCACCGTCGCAATCGGTCATACGGTACGGGTCGATCGGATAAACCGATAACCCCGTGCTGTAGAAGTTATAGCCCCAATGCAGAAAACCTGCGATATTGAACTTATACATCTGTAACCCAATGATGCGGTTACGTGCCGATGACATGGCAAAGAAACGGTTGCTCACGTTCACACTTTGCGAGCAGCAATAATACGTCCACAAATCGGGCACCTGTGCCTCAAGGAACGGTTCAATCTTGTTGGTAGCACATACGGGATGCTGTACAATTCCTTGCTCGTAATACTCCAACGTGCTCAACGCATCCATGATATAAAAATCTTTCAGATGCGGTTCCACAATGGCTTTGAGTTTTTTGTACTGTTCAAGATGTGCCGCACCGGGTTCGTCGGAAATGTGGAACATGGTTTGCTCGGCAACACCCCACTCCCGCAGTTTTGCCGTAACGGCGGGTAACATGGCATCCAAAAACGCGTGATACGGCTCGCCTGCTGCTTCATCATTCCAGCCAAAGATCTGTTTTAACTCGCCGTCCACCGTTGCCATAATCTTCGGGCAATGAGCGGCGCCCCATTGGGTGAACAGATGATTCATTTCAAACAGACGAACACCGCAGCGCTTACCCATCTCGATGAACCGATACAGTTTTTCAAAACCAAAGCGATATTCACCGTTTTCCACCCAAATATCCAAAAGCTGAACGGTGGTGCGTTCCCCGCCCACCTGTGTATCCAGCGGCGGTGTGACAAGCGGTGTAAACAACACGTCCACACCCAGCGCCACTGCGCGGCGGACAAAGTTTTCCACAATGCGCCAATGCTCCTCACTGAAGGCGGGCACGTGGTAATAGTCCGCTAAACAATCGGTATGTAACCATTGCGTGTAATGCAATTTTTGCGGCGGTAAAGCTGCTTTTAAACGACGCACCGTTACCGTGCACGCCGCCATCTCACGACCTGCCAGATCACGGATGCGCACGGTGATGGGAAACTCACCTGTTTCCCCTTCTGCCGGCAGATCGATCCAAATGGCGCGCCATTGTTGTGGATACAACCACAACCGCCCCGTTTGCGGGACGTGCAACAGATCCGGGAAAAGGCCCGGTTGTGTGCGCAGATAGTGCATATCGTGTTCCGGATATGCCGCCAAACCGCATGGCATCAACTCCACCGAGCGCCAGGATACCCCGTTTGCGGGCGTATCCAATTCCACTGTACATTCCGTATGACGCATATAATCCCAGTATAACGCCACCTGAAAACTAAAGCGTTCTCCGGATAACACTGTCACCGGTTTGGACGGGTTCCAAAAACGCGGCGTTTCATCGGGAAAAATCTTTTCCAATGACGATACCACGTGTATTCCCAAATACGGATTTCCCATCAGTTTCACCCCACTGCTATTTCACAAACATCGCCCGCACAAACGGCAAATGCTGCAATATTCTCGTTATCGATTGGCACGGTCTTACCGTTGACACGCACCGTCCAATGCGGCTCAACCTGCACGCGGTAAGTACCATCATGCGTTGCAGTCAAAGTGGCGTTTTGCAAACGATGTTCGCGCCATGCCATATCCACCGTCAGTCCGCCGCGAACCACCAGACCGCGCACTTGTCCATCCTGCCAGGCATGCGGCAGGGACGGCAACAAACGAATCACGTCCTCGTGGCTCTGGACAAGCATTTCCACCATACCGGCTGTCACACCGAAGTTTCCGTCGATCTGGAACGGCGGGTGCACGTCCAACAAATTGGGGTATACCCCGCCGCCGCGGTTCATCTCACCCGGCAGTACCAACTGTAACATACGCTGTACAAACGCATACGCACGCTCGGTATCGCCCAACCGTGCACGCAGGCACAATTTCCAGCACAAACTATGCCCCGTGCCGTTATCGCCACGATCTTCCATAAGGATCCGCGCCGCTGCTGCCAAATCCGGCGTTTTGCGCGGTGTGATGGTGTTGCCGGGATAGCAACCCCACAACGGAGCCATGTTCACGTGGCGAATATCACAGGTTTCAAAATCTTTTTCCCATTCCAGCAATTGACCGCGACCGCCGATCTGATACGGTAAAAGCCGCCGCTCGGCATCTTCAACGATGGGAATCAGTTCGTCCCTATTATTCAAAATCTCGCAGGCACGGCGGAACATGGCAAAGGAATTGCGAATGATCGCCATATCCTCGGTGGCGCCTTGGCAGATCGCCTGTTTTTGTTCTTTGTACCAATAGGAGTTTTCCGGTGTGGTTCCAAAGCCGGGAACCAGGAATCCATCCTCGTTCTCCACCAGAAAATCCAGCAAAAATTGCACGTTTCCACGCAAAATTTCAAAATTTTCGCGTAAAAACGCCGTATCATCGGTGTGCAAATAATGTTCCCACAAGTGATTGGTAAGCCACGCACCGCCCATAAACCAACACGCATACGCCACACCCGGCATACAAGTACGCCAATCGCGACCAACCAAACCGCTGTACCGCCACAAATCGGTGTTGTGGTGTGCAAGCCAGCCACGGCAACCGTACACTTTGGCGGATTCTTTTCCGCGTTGTGCAAGTTCCCGCACAAAATCCAAAAGTGGTTGATGGCATTCGCTAAGGCCTGTGCTTTCGGCGTGCCAATAGTTCATTGGCAGGTTGATGTTCAAGGTATAACCTGAACACCACGGTGCCAATACCAATTCGTTCCAGATGCCCTGCAGATTGGCAGGTTGACTGCCGGGGCGCGAGCAGGCAATCAGCAAATAGCGTCCGTATTGAAATAATAACTCCTGCAAACCAACGTCGTCCCGCGTCTCATCGTTGGCACGCAAGCGCTCATCGGTGGGTAACGTGTCACGGCGCGGACCGCCAAGATGCAAATCCATTTTTCCAAAGAGATCGCCGTGATCACAAATATGCGTTGTTTTTAATTCATCAAAAGACTTGTCACCCGCACGTTGCAACACATCGTCACACGCTTTTTGCAACGTTTCCGGGGTACCGCACGGGGTGTGCGCATAATCTGTAAAATCGGTGGCAATATGCAGCGTCACCACCAACTCACTTGCCGATTCAAAGCGCAGGGCATCCGATTCTGCTTTGACGGTACCGTCCGTGGTGTGAACCTGCGCAGCCATACAAAACCGCACCGACGGTTTTTCCTCATCATAATAAGCACCTTTTGTGCCGACATGACCTGCCAGATTGATCTCATACGGCATTTTGCTGTGCGCATACAAGGTTTTGTCTGCGGCTTTCACCGTGAACGGATGCGGACTTTCCAAACGAATACGTCCGCTGAGCACGGGTTGATTCGCTTTCAACCGCACAACGAACACGTCATCCGGATAAGAACAAAACACTTCGCGAGTATACTGCGTATTCCCGATGCGGTAGCATGCCGTCACAACGCCCGTTGCAAGGTCCAATTCGCGGCGGTATGCCTGCACCTCACCCGCTTCATCCAGTGATATATACCCATCACCTGCAGGGGCGTAACAAGCGGTAAAATCGCCCATTAAGCGCTGCCATACAACGTGTGCCGCTCCATCGCGGTCACCTTGTGCCATCAGACGGCGTACCTCGTCCGCCGCGCCTTCGTAATCGGTAGGCAGGCAACTTTTCGGTGCACCGGACCACAACGTATCTTCGTTCAGTGAGATGTGTTCTTCTCCTGTGTTGCTATAAACCATGCCACCCATGTGGCCGTTACCGATCGGCAACGCTTCCTCAAAGCAGTTTGCCGCTTGTTCGTACCACAGTTTTCTATCCATCATCGATGATCCCCTTTCGGTTATCCGAATACCTCAACCTCATCATTTCCTTCGACCGCGACGGACACAACCGCACCGTTCACGGCAACCGCGTGACCGTTGTGTTTGATCTGCCAATGCGGCTGTACGCGCAAACGTAATTCGCCTTTTTGCGCAGCGGTAAGTTTTGCAAATGACAACGCGCCGTTTTTCCATACCATATCCGTGATGTAACCGCCACGTGCCAACAGTCCCTTTACTTCTCCTTGCATCCAAGCGACGGGAAGTGCAGGCAACAGTTCCACAAAATCCTCGTGGCTTTGCAAAAGCATTTCGGTGATGCCTGCCGTGACACCAAAGTTACCGTCAATCTGGAACGGCGGATGTACGTCAAGCAGATTGATATACACGCCGCCACCCTTGGTGTTATCTTTGGGCGGAACCGGGCGCAACAGCAATTTAATCAGATCCAAAGCGCGGTCACCGTGTCCCAGACGTGCGTGCATGTTGACTTTCCAACCCATACTCCAACCGCTGTTGGCATCACCGCGTTCCGCCAGCAAGGTTTCCACCGCTTGTGTTAATTCCGGATCGCGTGCACGGGTGATGGAGTTGCCGGGATAGAACCCATATAACGGTGACAAATGCCGATGCTGGATCTGACACGGCGGGAATTCCTCTTCCCATTCCATCAACTGACCGCGCTCGCCGATGCGATACGGCAACAATTTCGGTAAAGCGGTTACGATTTCATCACATAACGCATCATGCTTACCGAGTAAGCGGCTTGCCTGAAGATAGGCATTCCAAACATCGCGGATGATCGCCATATCCATGGTACAACCCTGGCTGATAGCTTGCTTTTTCTCCTCGTACCAATAGGAGTTTTCCGGTGAAGAACCGAAACTCGTCACCAGATACCCCTCTTTATTTTCAATCAAAAAGTCCAGTAAAAATTGTGCACAACCTTGAATGACCGTATAACATTCCCGCAAGAAATCAAGATCACCGGTATACACATAATGTTGCCACAGGTGGGTGGTCAACCAAGCGCCGCCCATCGGCCAGCAGGCATATTCCACACTGGGCATACTGGCTTTCCAATGGCGATTCACCATACCGACATACCGCCACAAATCGTTGTTGTGATGCGAGCACCAACCGCGACAACCATACACTGCCGCCTGCTCTTTACCTTTTTCCGCTAATTCACGAACAAAGCGTAACAACGGTTCATGGCACTCCGAAAGCCGTGTGGATTCCGCGTGCCAATAATTCATTTCCAAATTAATATTCACGGTATAGCCCGAACTCCACGGAGCCACAACTTCCTCGTTCCAAATGCCCTGCAAATTAGCAGGCTGACTGCCGGGACGTGACGATGCCATCAACAAGTACCGACCGTATTGATACAGTTGTTCATACAGTCCCACGTCGTCGCGTGTTGCTTGATAGGCTTCAATTCGTTTATCGGTGGGCAGGTCCGCACGGCGCGGTCCGTCCACGTGAAAACTCACACGGTCAAATAACGCAGTATGATCCACTATGTGCCGTTGTTTCAATGTGGTATAGTCGGTTTTATCCACAAGACGTTCACGGCAACACGCCACCAGTTTTTCGGGTGTGCCGTTTGGCACTTTGTCATAATGCTCATAATCGCTGACAATATCCACAAGCAAGCATACTTCACGGCAATTGGCAAAGCAAAGCGCATCAGCTTGCGCGGTTACCGCGCCGTCTGCGACGGCACGAACACCCATGCAAAACCGAACAGACGATTTCTCTTCATCGTAAAATGCGCCTTTTTCGCCTTTATAGCCGCCAATATCGGTATAATACGGTGTTTTGGAGACTGCATACACCGCATGACAATCGGTTTGCACCTCACAGGTTGCATGTGGCGTGGTAAAGTGCACCGAACCGCACAACACAGGTTCAGATGCACTCAGACGAATCACCATAACCTGATCGGCAAAGGAACAAAAGACCTCACGGCGATACTGCACGTTGCCGACACGATAAGACACGGTGGCAACACCGGTTTCGAGATCTAAATCACGTTGATAATCGGTGGCTTCGCCAGCATGTGGTAGCGACACGTGCAGTGCACCTGCCGGTTCATAACACGCAGTGGGTTCCCCCATCAAGCGTTGCCACACCACATCGCCGGCACCGTGACGATCGCCTTCTTGTAATAAACGGCGGATTTCATCAATAGCACCCATAGCATTTGCCGGTATGCTTTGATCGGTTCTGCCCGACCATAGCGTATCTTCATTGAGTGTAACAGTTTCCTCAAAAATACCGCCATATACCATACCGCCCATACGGCCGTTGCCGATGGGAAGTGCTTCTTCAAAGCAGGTGGCTTCCTGTTCATACCATAACCGCAAGTCTTTCACGTTGTTCCCTCCCCGCGGGATCAGTTAATGCGCAAATAGGAATGTGCTTCTACCGTATTCTCATCAACTACAGCAGACGCGTCACCGTAGTTGACATAAAGTACTGTTCCGTTTTGATACGTCACTTTAACAACATCATCTGTAAGCATTTCGTGTGACACCATCGGCACCTGATTCAGGCCTTCCAGTGCTTTGCTGACATAGCGATATTGTTCGGTAATCGTATCTTTCCACAAATTGAAATCCACGTTAAACAGAAAATTATTGTGAGTTGCGGTGACGTCTTTTGTCACGTTTTGTGCCAAACGGTACGCCATACCGCTGCCGTATTCGACGGCTTTGAGCATGGTTTCGGTGCTATCGGTCACGTCGTTCCAATAAGTGGACGTATAATCGATATACCCGTGAAGTGCCAGCGGGATAAGCGGCACACTGCGCGTCCATAAACTGTCACCGTTATCGGTGAGCGGCAGTTTTTCCACCCGCTCAAAATTTGACAAGGTTTCCGCTGACGGATCTTCCGCCAACAGATCATACGTTTCACTGAGCAACTGCAAGCTTTCCTGCACCTGTGCCTTGGTTTCACTGCGAATCACAGTATCCTCATCGTTATAATCGCTGTTCAACACACGGGCAAATTCTCCCACGCTGAGGCCACTGCCGAGCGCATCCGAAAGCGCAACATACTGTTTGGCAAGCGCGGTATATAAGCGCGGAGACACCACCTCAATAAGAGGCAGATCCTGCCGATTCGCGTTGGTGGATTTTTCCTTGTACGATAACTGCGCCTGCTTCTTATTGAGCAAACGTGCCGTGTCTCCCGTGGCGGAATACCCGTCCCACGTGCTGTCGGCATAGAAGAACGGCAAATTCACATTCAGGAACAACGGAATGTTCTGTTCACGGCAGAAGTTTTGTAAAGCGGCGTATCCTTTTTTACCGCCTGCAGCACCGCTGAAGCGGAAAGAACCGGGCGCTTGTGCAAACAAGCCACGTGCATTGGCACCGTTTAATTTGAGCGAAAGATTCGCAACGCCTTGTTCTTTAAAAAATGCAAGCATGTTCTGCGTTTCTTCAAACGTGGTAACGAGTTGCTCGGTTGTATACGTAATACCTGCCGTTGTTTTGATCATGTGCAGGTTGTTGATAACCTCCAACTGTAACGGCAGAGATTCGGATACAGTCTGGCTGCCCAGCGCTGCGCTATCGCGCAGATACTTGCCGTAACGGGTAGCAACACCGCTGTACGTTGCCTCAGTTCCCTCCAGGAAGGTATAACGAATCCGCACATTCCCGCTGAACGCTTCTTTGCCGTATTGATAAAACTTCCGACTCTGACCCAAACCGGAGATCTCATAACTCATCAACCGCAGTTCGGGATATTGAATATAACCGTTTTGGGTACTCTCAATGCGCAAGCGGACGTGTTCCGCACCTTCTTCAATAATACCAACACAAGCATTCGCGTCACCGAGAGTACCGAAAAACGGATGTCCGCTGTAATCGGTCACATCCGTTGCGGATTCGGTGGTGTAATCCTTGCCGCCGTATTGCAATGTATAGTCTGCCGTTTTATCATCGGCAAACGAAAACAATGCACCCGATCCGGAGGGTACTACATACGAACCGTTACTGCCATTCAGGGCAAATGCGCCGTATTTCATAAGGTCCACACTCACCAGCGGTTTGTCGGACGGATAATAGATCTGATCGCACGGAATATCCACGACCAGTTCCCCGTTTTCCAACGTGAACCGCATGACAAGTTTAAACACTTCACCTTGGTTCACCGTATCGATGCCCGCCTCCTTACGGTCGGTATCCAGATCGGCCGTAGTGTACCCCGCCTTGGCAAACGTTTCCTGCAAGCGTTTGCGTTTGACAAAACTTTCGGCATCCATCACCACGTAAAAAGCTTTCTTTTTTAGGCTGGGAACGGTTTTTAAAATCTCAGCTGTTGCTGTATCCGGTGTATACAGCGTGTATTGGCGCGAAATAAAGGTGGCATCGGTTTCGTTCAGTTTTCCGATAATTTCGGCATACCGTTCTTCCGACAATGCTTCCGGAAGCAAAACATCCGCCGTGAACTCGCCTGCAATCTGCTCATACACAATGCTGTTACCGTCTTGGTATACGCGGTACTGTCCTTTTGAGTAAGCATCCGTGTAACTGTTCATGGTCTTTTCGCTTTCGCCGTTGACATGATACCGAAACACGGCTGCTGAGGAAGCGGCATCCACCTCGCCTAACGCATTCTTATCGTCAAGCGAAAGGCCCGTACTCCACACGGTCTGTTCGCCTCGCACGACCCGCAAAATACCGTCGGCACTCATGGTCAAAACCGAGCCGCCGTTTTCCAGCAGGACGGCATCTTCGGTAAGGTTTTTCACCTGTTCGGTAATATCCGTCCCGACCGTTACAAAATCACAAACCGCTTGGGACGGCGGAACCGCCGTCCCACCGCCGCATCCGGAAAGCAGACCGAGCAGGAGCACAGCCGCCAGCACAAGTGCTGCCGAACGCTTTGTCAGTTTTGTTTCGTTCATCTGCTCTTTCCGCCTTTCACCGCAACTGCAGTTCGTTAATAATGTTCTGAATATACAAGATGATCTGTTGCATCAAGGTGACACACAGCATCGCAATGAATACCAGTATCAGCATGCCAACCGCTGTTAAGATCAACATAACAACGGTTTTGCCAAAGCTGTAATCGTGAATCACCAACGTGCCGACAAACAATAAGAACAGCACCAACAGGATCGCCAGTGTGGACAAGAAGGTGTACAACGCCATCTCATCCTGACTGAGGATATGACTGATCGCGATTTGAATCGGTGTGATCAGTACCATCGGGAACAAAGAATAGCACGCGTAAATGTAAATATCGCGGAACTTTCCTTTGCCATCCATAAGTGATGTCAAGCACCAGTTAGCCACCACAAATAAAACGATCAACAACACAATACCAAAGAAGCCTTGCAACAGGATATTTTGATTGCCGTCGTCTGCTTGTAACAAATACGGCTTGGTGGCGGTTTCAATCAGTTTTAACACAACCGTGAGAATCAAAATCACAGTTGCCGACCACACCGTACCGATCCCCTGCACTTTGAGATCCCAGAAATTTTTAAACGGGTGGAAGATCAAATCTTTGGCATACCAGACACGTCGGGGCAGCGTGTACGGATCTTCCATGCATACCGCAATCTTTTTACGGGTCAGACGCACCAGCAGCGCGATGCCTATGCAGGCCACCGCCGCGCCGCCGAGCAGCCAACCGATGTTTTGATAGCCCCAATCCTTGCGATACGCTTTATATGCCTTTGAATAATACTCTTTGTTGTTCGCCAATTTAAAGTTTTCCATGGCGGCGGTATAATTTTTGAGTGTGTATTCCGCTTTACCCAAGCCGAGGTACGCCAATTCGGAACCGATGTATTCCCGCTTGACCACTTCCCAGATTTCGGCCTCACGCTCGTAATCACCCAGTTCATGATAATCGATGGCGCTGAGTACCTGCTCAGCATACGCCGTGGGTGAAAACACCTTGACACTTTTACTGCCTTGATCGGCAACGACTAAGTTATCGCCCCAATAATCCACAGCGGTCGGTGCCAACAACTCGTCACGTTTTTGACCGGAACCGCCGCTGACAAACAACAATTCGCCGGTGCGGTTATATGTGAACAATCGACCCTGCCGATTATCCAGTAACGTATACACACCGTTTTGGCGGCAAGCAGTATCCACCATGCGGGATGCACCGCGTGTTTCTTCGGTATTTTCCGATTTACCAGCTTGATAGGTAAGCAAGAAGTTGACGTCGCCCATCGGCGGATATGCACCTTGACGCAACAACACATCTTCACCTTTGGGATTCAAACGGCGAATCGGTGTGGCGTTGGAGGTGTTATTGCGCGCATCACCGTACAAACTGCTTTCGGTCAATGCGCTGATGGTTGCGTAAATGAAATTATCGCTGTCCACATCCATGTTGTTATATTCCGTGGGAATTAAACGCAGTAAACTATTGCGCTGTTCCTTGGTGGCAAACATGCGCGCAAACAATTCCGCCGCAGTAGGTTGTACACGCGTGGCGCCCAAAAAGCCGATAAAACTGCCTTCGGGCGAAAACTGCAAAATGCCCTGCGTTTGGTTGGCAGAGATCACGTACAAGCGGCCGCCGTTATCCACACAGACCTTGAGCGGTTCGTATGCTTGTTCTGAGAAAAACTCTTCTTTTGCAGGGGGTTGGATACGGCGCTTATACTGAAAAGCGCTGTCAAACACATAGATATAACCGGACAGTCTGTCTGCCACGTACACATCGCCGACAGCATCCACAAAAACGCCGGTAGGCTGGGTCAAGGAAACCTCCGTTTCCCCTACGGTAAAGGTGTGCAGGGTCAGACACGTCTGACGGTCAGCGGACAGTTTATACACCGTGCCGCCCTCCCCGTCTGCCAAAAACAAACTGCCATCCGAAGCAATACACAAGTCGTCCAGACTGACAAGCTTATCGGCACCGAAATCGGCGGCGGTTAAGATTTCCTTTGCCGTGTAGGCTGTGGGAGCATCCACCGTGTGTAAACCCGTACCAAACTGATAGCTATCACTTTCCTCGTTCATTTCCACCATGGCGGCAACCGGCATGGTGAACAGTAACAAGGCAATGACCGTGAGTAAACAAAATCGTTTTAACATGAGCCTTGTCACCTCAATCCTTGATACCGGACGTTGCCATGGTTTCCAACACGTTGGACTGCGTGATCACAAAGGTGACGATGGGCGGTAAGATCATCAAAAGACCGACAGCCGCCGTAACGCCTGCACGCGCGATCAGACCGCTGGATGCAACGTTGTTGAACGCATAGGGCAATGTTTTGAGTTCTTCATCGAATATGTAGGTACTGCCCGCATTGTTCCACAGTGACTGGAACGAGAAAATGATGAGTGTCATCCATGCGGGTTTGCAAATCGGCATCACAATGCGGAAGAAAATATACAACTCTCCCGCTCCGTCCAACCGCGCCGCTTCCAACAGCGAATGCGGGATCATCTGATCAATAAACTGTTTCATAAGGAACAGACCCATCGACGAGCAAAACGCCGGCAGGATGATGGACAGATGTGTGTTGATGAGATGTAATTTGGTCATGATGATATAGTTCGGAATTGCCGTTACCGAACCGGTAAACATCAGGGAAAGAATGACCATTTCCATCAGCACGTTACGGCCGAAGAAATCGTGTTTGGAGATCATGTATGCCGCCAAAGAAGCCAACACGACCTGCCCCGCCACGCCGATCAGCGTGATGAGGAAGGAGTTGACAAAATAACGGCTCATCGGCACAACCGAATCCCGCATCAGTACACTGAAATCCAAAAAGTTATCCAGTGTGGGATTGCGGACAAATAAGTTCGGCGGGAACATAAACAGTTCGTCGGTTGGTTTGAAGGCGTTGTTGATGGTATACACCATCGGAAACACCATAAACAAGCCGATCAACATCAAAATAATAAGGTTGACCGCACTGCCGAATCGGGAACGGGTAAAACGTTTTTGCATGTTCATATCGTTACCCTCCCCTTAATTACCGACGTTGCGTAACACACGCCGTACGACGCGGTTACACAAAATCATAATGAGGAACAGTACGGTGGAAATGGCAGAGGCGTAGCCCATGTCAAAACGAGTCGTACCGTAATCGGAGATGTGATTGAGCACCGTGTGTACCGCGTAATCCGTACTGGGGTTGCCACACAAAGCGGTGGTAATATCACCGATAGAAAACGCAGAACTGATGCTCATAACCGCACCGAACAACAACTGCGGGCGCATTTGCGGAAGTGTGATGTACCACAGTTCCTGCCAACGGTTTTTAATACCGTCCACCGTTCCGGCTTCATATAAACTGCGGTCCATACCCTGCAAACCGGCGATAAAGGACAAGAAACCGGTACCCATGCTCATCCACAAGGCGATGATGATAATGAGCGGCATCATGTACTGCGTATCCAAAAACCATTGAATAGGCGTTTTGATAAGTCCCAGATTCATCAGAATACCGTTGACATAGCCGTAAGCATCACCGCTGAACAGAATGGACCAAACCAAATAAATGTTACCGGAAATCGACGGTGCATACACAAACAGAACCAGCACCGTACGGGCGGCATGGGGTAATTCATTGATCATCCAGGCAAGCAAAAGAGCACCCAGATACCCCACCGGACCGACCACCAACGCCATCACCAAGGTGTTAACGGCGGCTTGCGTGAAAATACTGTCTGCAAACAGCATTTTGGCATAGTTATCCAAGCCGACAAACTCCGGCGGTTGTAAAATGTTGTAATACGTGAAACTTAAACCGATCGACGATAACACCGGTGCGACCGTAAACAGGAAAAACAGGATGAAATAAGGCGCGATGCACAAATAGCACAATTTGTTGCGGCGAATGTTTTCCCACACGCTTTCCCGTCTTTGTAAATCCGTATGCCGCGACACGTCTTATTCCTCCTTTCCGATGTTCAGTTCGTCACGTTTTTCCGCAATTTCCAGATTGATGAGCTCACAGTACTCCACCAACGTTTCTTTAACGTCGGTACTGTTGAGCACCACTTTGCGGAACGAGTTTTCAATGTGACGGCTGGTGAAATAGCCGCCGGGCGTTTCGGGAACACCCATGACACTTTCCTTTTGTTCTTTGAGCACCGATAACTGTTTCGGTGTCCACATCAGGTTATCAAATGCCACCAAATTGGCGGTAGCATAACGGGCGGATGCGCCCAAACGAATCTCAATTTCACGTGCATAGGCTTGTTGGGCATCACTGCCGCACCACCATTGTAGGAATTTCCAAGCATTCTCTTTGTTATCCGACGCGGAGAACAGAATGGAACACGTGCCGGTGGAAGCAACCGAACGGTTGATACTGCCATCTGCCTGCACCGTGCCGGGCACGCAAGCGATATCCCAGTTATCGTAAATTTCGGGTGCAAACACCACCAACGTGTTGTACGCCGTGTAATCCGAAATACCGATGGGCATCTCGCCCGAACGGAAACGGTTAACAAAGTTATAGGTCATCGGCATACCGAAATCTGAGAAATATTTGGTCCATTGGCGGAATGCCTGTATACCGTTTTCGTTGTCAATAATGCAACGGCTGCCGTCCGCATTGTAAAGTTGACCGTTGTTCTGATACAAAAACAAGCTGTATCCGAAAATACCGGTGGGAATACCGAATTCCATATTGTTCTTTTGCAGTTCAAACATCAGGTTATACGCTTCAGTCCACGTGGTGGGCACTTCGTACCCCATTTCCTCAAAAATATCCGTGCGGTAGAAGAGTACCGGAAACGTTTGCGTTTCGGGCAAGCCATAGGTCTTGCCCTGCAAGCGAAGCGGGACGAGTGCACTGTCGTGGAACTGTTTGGCAATTTCATCAAAGCCTTCAAAATCCGAAACGGCGGTTGCCGCCTTACGCGAGGCAAAGTTGATGGCTTCGCCGTTGCTGTTCATCAAGGAAACATCCGGACCGATGCCCGAAACCACTGCCGGCAAAACCGTGCCGCCTTGGACGAGTTTTAACTGCACGTCGATACCGGTCTTGTCCGTAAACTGCTCCTGAATCAAACGTGTGAGCACCTGTACCTGATCGCGACCGGCCGCAGTCCAGACTTCTACGGCATCTTTACCAAAAGCCGCGGAATAATCGTTGGTGTAAGATGCCATGAACTGGCGCACGCCAAAGCTCAGGCTCTGCCACAACGTTTCTTTTCCGTCACGCCCCTCTTGCCCACTCGGGACCCATTCGATCCAGTCGATTTCCAGCGGTTGACTCTTTTTCTCAATGATCCAGGTGCCGAGTGCGCTCTTGTTACTGTTAAAAGAGCCGAGCAGCGACGGGATCCCTTCCGGATCGTCGATGAAGTCCTGCAACTGGCGCTGCATTTTATCGAGCACCGACGTATCGTTTCCGCGACCGCCGCCTGTGTAAGCAATGTAATCGGAAATGTTCTGCAAGTGCTTTGCTTGCACCGCCATTTCTTCCAACACTTCGGGCAGTTTTTCCGCAATGCGATAATCGCGGTACGGGTCGGGGTTGGGACTGGTTAACATGATAACACGCCGGTACATGGTGTTTAAACTGTCCAGTACTTTATTCATTTCCTGCACAACCGCCGCATTTTGACCGAGCGTAACTTCTAAAGTGAGGGTATGTTCCCCTGCTTCCAATTCAAATTGGAACACCTCGCCATCCATACCGGGTTGATATTGACGGAATCCGTTATCGTACGGAATCACCAGACTGCGACATTCTTCAAACGGTGTTTTACCGTCGATCAGCAACGAACGACAAACAGCCGCACCGCTGGAAAAATCCTGACGAATGCGCATATTCAACGTGTATGTACCGGGGGTTTCCACGTAAAACTTCCAGGATAGGCTATCCATCGGGGTACTGTAACTGGTACCGCCGATGGTGTTGATCAAGCTCTTATCCGCGCTGGCGGGAACCGTTTGCGAAGAAGTGCCGTCGGACAACTCCAAAATGGAAGGGTTGTTGCGGTGATCGGCATATTCCGCTTGAAAATAGATGGAGTTGCCGCCTTTGCCCGAAAGGTTCTGTCGATATTGTGCATAGTTAGGTATCACATCAGCCGGTTCAAGCAGTAAGGCGCAAAGAGTCAGATCCAAAGCACCCGCCTGCACGGTCAAGGTGTTTATTCCCTCTTCCAGGCAGATCTGTAACGGATCCGCATAATACGCATTTCGGTCGCGCAAAGGTTGTGTGAGAGGTTTATCGGTTTGAATCAAATCCGGTGTGGCGCCCTCACGGTAGGTGGTATCATCCAATACCCACATCGTTTTCAGCGGGACGTCTGCCAATTCCGCGTACGGTAATTGACCGTTTACGAGCAAAGACATATCGTAATCGATCAAGGTTTCACCGTCGTTTTGATAAACCGCGCTGACGTTGTACAGCGATTTGGACGGTACTTCGACCGTCAGATCAAAACCGGTACCGGCAGGGATCGTGACTTTATCTCCCTCAACCGAAACGCGGATACTTTCCGAACCCTGCGGTACGCCTGCCATTGATTGACGAAACGCAGCATAGTCTTGTTCCCCATCGTTTTGCACCGATTGTGTAAGCAACGTGACCGGCTGCACGGAAGCCTTGGGGACGCACAAATACACCACAACACCTGCCACAATCACCGCAGCAGCCGAAAGGCAGGCGATTGCTTTTTTACCCAGTTTTTTAACCAACAAGCCCAGTCCTTTCTATACTTTCGATGAAGTGACGCTGACAGAACAGATACAATATCAAGATCGGCAGAATGAATAACAAAATGCCGGCATTGTTCAGCAAAGAATAATAATACGTGGTGGAAGTTAAGGCACCGTCACCGCCGGCAATGGATAGATTGGTTACCAACATTTCCAGCGAGCGCGCTAAAAACGTGTTGTTGGGAATGAAGATCGAAGTATAAAATGAATCGGTCCATTGCCATACAATGGTGAACAAAAATGCGGTTAAGATCATCGGCACAGCAGACGGCACGATGATGGATAAAAACGTGCGAAACACACCGGCGCCGTCGATGGATGCCGATTCTTCCAATTCACGCGGGAAACCTTTGAAAAATTGTCGAAAAATAAAGATGATCAATCCGTTTTTGAGACCAAGACCGGTTGCTGCCAACAAATACAGCGAGACCGGTGAGCCAAGTAACGTGAGCGGTTCGCCGGTGATCAGTTTAAAAAGACCGAAGATATCAAACGATTGGAAATTTAGATACAACGGTAACACGATCGCCTGCGGCGGTACGATCAACGTCATCAGCACAAAGCCGAATAAAATACCGCGGCCGGGGAATTTAAAACTGGCAAATCCATACGCTGCCAGCATGGCGAAAATCACCTGAACCAAGCTGATGGTTACCGTAAACAGCACCGTTTTGAGAAGATTCGGGAGATAGTCCATCACTTCGGCGGCATTGACAAAGTTATCCAACGTGAAGGTCTTGGGGATAAAACGCACGGTGGAATCGTTCAGATCGGTAACGTCCATAAACGCGATACCCAGTTTAATTAAAAACGGGTACAGGATCACAAACGCCAAGCCTGTCAGAATAATATACCGAAAAATCATAACGGCAACACGCCCTGCGTGTGCACGACCAAGTCGCTTTTTCATGACGTCCTCCTCCCTTTTTACCGTTCGCTGTCGTTATAAAACACAAAGCGGGACAGCGCAAAATAAAACGCACCGATCACAAGTGCCACGATCAGAAAATACATCCAGGTCATAGATGCGGCGTAACCCACTTCAAATTTCACAAAACCGATGCGGTATATGTACTGCATCAATGAGTTATTCACATTGACAAAACTATCAATGATGGTATAAATCGTTACCACCAACAGTTGCGGGCTGATCATAGGGACAGTTATTTTCCAGAAGATCTCCCACGGTGTCGCGCCTTCTACGCGCGCCGCCTCATTGATCGAGGGCGAAATTGTTTGCAGAGCGGTCAGAAAAATCAATATTTGAATACCGGAGTTGTTGACGATGGTGATGATGTTGCGAATGGCCTCCATCAAGTAGTTCACCGCACCCGGCATAATATTCATGCTCAATAACAGGTCGGACAGTTGATCGGTGTTGATCAGTCCGGCAACGGTGTTTTTGGCATCCGCGCCGACCACAACGCCCGAACCCATCAGACCTTGTAACACATCTTCCGCATCAATGTTGGGAAGAATACCCGCCGTTAAAATGACCGGCAGGAAAAACAAAACACGGTACAAACTGCGTCCGACAAATTTATCTTTGATGAGAACAGCGATCAAAAAGCTGACCATAACGATTACCGGTACGTTCATCAACATATTGACAACGGACGTGCGCAGTTCGTTGGTAAAATTGAGTTCGCGGAACAAGGCGCGCACGTAGTTATCGATGCCGCCCCAGTCAAACTGATAACCGGTCAACGCATCGTTCATCCGTACATCGCCGAAGCTGAATATGAAAGATTGCACAAGCGGGATCAAAAAGAAAAACAACATGCCGAGCGCAAAAGGTGCCACAAAGACCAAGCCCTTTAATTCGCGCTTCTGACTCAGATTTAATCCACGTTTCAATGCGTTTCACCGTTCCTTTGGTAGTTTTAGCAGCGGGCACCCGCAAAAGCGGGTGCCCGATTCTGCCATAAGAGTCCGTTACTGATAAACGTGAAGCCAATCGACTTCCATGGTGTAATCGGTATCGTTGGGATCGGACACACCGTACCAACCGCTGTATCCGCCGTATGCCTCCCCTTTTCCGAAGGGAGCCAAATACGAAGAGAACACGATATAGCCCGGGACGCTGTCGCCCGGTTTTGCCTGGAGCGTAGCGCCGTATAATTCACCGTCCAAGTAATAATACAAGGCATATTTAGTCCAAATACAGGTGAATTCGTAATACTTGCCCGGCGTGTAGTTGGGAATCAGGTATTGATAGTTGTTATTCTTGTTGGCATAGGTGCCGTCCAGATTCCAGAAATGCTCAGTGGTACCGATTTGACCGTTGGCACTGGGCCAATGCTCAAAAATATCGATCTCACTGCAAATCAAATCTTGGTCCAAATGTGTTGGGACAAAAAAATTATCATACCCGTACTCACCCTGCGGCTGCATCCAGAAGCTGGCGAGCGAGGCGCCGCCCTCCGGCATTTTAATGCGCGAGGTGAAGCAGCCGTATTTTTGATAAAACTTACCGGCGCTATCCAAACGTCCACCCATGTAGTGGTACGTTTTGCCCTGATACTCCACATCCGCCTTTTTGGTGGCAACCTGCAGCTTGCCATCCTTAACGGAAACCGCCTCGTTCGTGACAACGGCATCGGGGTTGTTGGTGCGCAGGCCATAGGTGGGCTCGGTGTTCCAGATCGTTTCGTCCAACGGTCCGTCAAACTCTTCCATCAAGGTGGGCTTCCAATGCTTGAACGCCAACGTTAATTTGCATTGATAAGCCGGATCCGGTTTGTAGGTCACGGTTAACGTCATGCGATCGTTGGCCTCTTTCACCTTTTCGGGTACACAGATCACGTTCTGCGTAACGGTCACACCCTTGAGATCCGATGTAACGGTATAATCGTCCACATTGATCGGCAATTCCTTAAATCGCACATCCAACGTGAATTTCAGATCATAGCCCGGTACGCCCGGATGGAAGTTCGGAGCGGTGACAATAAAATCCTTTTGCGTGACGACCAGATTGCCTTGCGTCAACGTGGATTCCGTGCTGATTGTCAGATCCGGATCCGAAACACTCGTTGTGGTTTCGGTGGTCGTGGTCGTATCCTGCGTTGTTGACGTATCCTGCGTGGTCGTGGTCGTATTTTCTGTGGTCGAAGTTGTAGTGGTGCCGGTGGTCGCATCGGAATCAGTCGGCGGCGTTGTTTGACAACCTGCGAAGCAGAAGCACAACGTCACAGCGGTTCCGACAGCCAAAACTTTGCGCCAGAAACTTATTTTCTGCAACTTGCTCATTCCTTTCGTCAACAACGATCAGTTAAAGGTGTTGATAGCCGACTGCAACTTGCCCTGCACTTCTTCAATGACCTGCGCCGGGGTTTTCTCGCCTTTGGCAACGGCCGTTAAACCGCCGTGGATACCCAATTCATAGGTGTTGCCGACGCACGTACCGTAGTCGATCAGGAATTTGCCCTGACGCACCAAATCGCGATAGGTGCGCATGGAGGCGACAACCTCTTCGCTGTAGAACATGTCGTAGTAGTACTCCTCCCACGGCAGTTGGTCAATACCGAGGTACTGATCCATCACCATGGCGACATCCGCCGGATTTTTGGTGTTGGCGGACATCACGTACGGAGAAGCATTGGAGGTATCCAGCATGTACGGCAATTTGGAATCGGGGCCTGCCGGGAACAGCACCGCACCGATCTCAAAGTTTGCTTTGTTCACGATATCGGCGAACTGATACACTTCGCCCAGATGCATGGCGGCGTTGCCGGCTGCAAACTGCTCCATGCAATATTCGTAACCGTTGGCACCGGGATCCAGCACACTATTATCCTTTTGGCGCATATCCTGCCAGAACTGCATAGCGTTGATGGTGTTCTTGCTGTTCAAGGTGCAGGTGAAATCCAAGCCCTTGCCGCGGGAAACCATTTTGCCGCCGTTTGCATGGATGAGCGACTGTACCATGAATTCATCCGCCGAGGTCATGGCAAAGCCTTTTACGTTGCCTTTGGTGGCAGATTTTGCGATTTCGCGGAATTTGTCCCAGGTCAGCTTGCCGGATTTTTGCAATTGGAACAGATCCGGCAGGTTGTTGGCTTTGAAATAATCCTTGTTGTACAGCAGCATGGTATTGCAATAAGGGCCGTCGCTGGGGTTGGCACCGTACACCTTGCCGTCCACCGTGGCCATGGCGACCATGGCGGGGCTCCATTTATCTTCGCTGAAATCAAATTCATCCAGGTCACTCAACGGATAAATGACCTTTTTGTTTATCAGCGAATACATACGGTCTTGCTGCACGCTGAACACGTCCGCAATCGGAGCGCCGGACAGAATCGACGGAATCACTTCGGTGTCGATGGCATCGCGGCTTTTGTAAATGTGTTTGATAGTGCAGTTATACTTTTTCTGAATCTGTTCTTTGAGCTTCCAGTACGTATTGGCGCGCTGGCTGGTGCCTTTTTCCAGTTCGGCCCAGTAGGCAACGTAATTGATCACGCGACCTTTCAAATCACGCACGCTGGTATCTTTACCGCTGCTGATATTGGTTTTGGTTGTTGTAGTGGTTGTTTTATCGTTTGCTTTGGTTGT
Source organism: Acutalibacteraceae bacterium (assembly GCA_045541305.1). Lineage (GTDB taxonomy): Bacteria > Bacillota > Clostridia > Oscillospirales > Acutalibacteraceae > RGIG3009. The sequence goes on from JAZQIV010000026.1 coordinate 20,802, forward strand.
GGTGCCATCCCCCTTTGTGGTGGTGGCATCTCCCTCATCGGAAGACGAATCGGAACCCGTGGTAGTGGTCGCATCGCCGGTGGTTGTGGTGGTCGTGGTGGTTTCCTCATCCTTCGGGGTGGTACCGCTACATGCTGTAAACAGAAGCGCAACACACAATAAAAGCGCGAATACCGCTGTTACTTTTTTCATGAACCTCATCCTTTCCTATCGTTCTTTGCAACCCACTGCTTTTGGCGCAGTTGGGATGCACACAGTACGGCGATCGCCAAGGCGATCACGCATACAACCATCGTTGCCGTATGATCGACTTCGCCGGTCGGCGCGATCGGTGCTGTATCCTCCGGCTGTGCGGGCGGCTCTTGCGGTTTGGATTCGTTGTTACCGCCTGCTGTACCGCTTGTATAGGTGATATCGCACAGATCGGAATATGCCGTGAATTCGGTGACGTTGATCACGCAGCCTTGACCCAACGGACGGTTACGTACCAACGTGATCGATTCGATCTTGGCAGGATTTACGCCGGCTGCCGCAATATCGTGAAAATACACACGGTATTCCATCCACTCCTCGGCGGCGGTCGCTTCCTGCGTGTAAGTGTTTTCACCGTCGGTGATCTCCAGGTTAAGAGAGGTATACCGATCGGCCGCAATAGCAAATGACAGATATCCGAAATCCTGATAATCACTCAGATCCCAGACCTCCGGCAGCGGAATACCCAGCGCAATGCCCTTGCGCGATTCGCGTTTGAAGTATACCTGCCAGGTGGCTTTTTCGTTCATCAAATTGATGTAATCGGGACGAATATCAATGCCGGTTCCGTAGGTGCCCGGGAGCAGCAGGAACGTGCTGTCGATTGCCTCGGCGATAGTCTGCTTGTTCACCGTTTCCGCATTCTTACGGGTCGGCGAATTGTCATAAATCTCCACACCGCTGATGAGCAACGATTGGCCGGCTGCCAGGTACTTATCGCTGTGTACTTGCTTGTATTCCGAACCTACGTACACGCCGGCAATCGCCGTACGATCAAAGCCGGCCGCTTTCAGTTTGGAAGGACGCACCTGGATTTCCTGCCACACGTCTTTTTTGCTCACCATTACGGTGGTGGTCAGGGTGTTGCCGGCGGTATCCACCAAGCCGACGACCAAGCGCAGATTCTCTTTCGGCGATTTCACAAACAACCGCAGAGCCGCCGTGTCATACACATCCAGCAGGTTCACGGTTTTTCCCTTGAGAATCACCGACCAATCCCCCGCTTCAGGTGCAACGGTGGTGGTAATCTCACGCGAGAAATCCGAATACTCGCCGTTGCCGTCGGTTGTCTTTTTCACAGCGGCAATCGGGCCGTTTGCCACCACTTCGTCGGAAGCAGTGTGCGTGAACACCACGTTGGATTCGGTCTTGTACGGATTCTCGTACTGACTCATGTTATCCTCGTACAAATCGGGTTTGACGACCCATTGACGGGTAAACATGCGAATATCGGTGATGTACAGCGATTCACCGTCTGTCAAGCCGTTGGTGGGATCCAGCAAACGGATCTCCATACGCCCCATGTTATCGGATACGATCTCACGATACGGGGTCATATCGGCAAACTTGATCTCGACATACGTCCACTCGCCGCCTTTGACGATCACAAAATCCTTGTTCAGATAGCCGAGCCATTTGTTATCAAACAAGCTCAGACGGAAGGACATGTTATCGCGGCCTTCGGGAGTCTTGAACCAAAAACCGACGCGCGCTTCATCCATCACAGCGGACATATCGATGCCATCGTTGACGTTGGTGGCATCGGGATAGAACATGTAGTACAGCTTATGTTCGTTGAAATCGGCGGCATCGCCAAAGGTGGTTTTGTAAGCTTTCGTGGTATCGATCGCCGCCTCGTCGATGCTGACGATTTCATGCTTCATGGACAGGCTTTCTTTGACAATACGGGAAATCAGCGTCGCCGCGTTTTGCCAATAGATTTTCTGGCCGATGATGTAATCCTCACCGGGAGCAGCGCCCATGCCATCGTTTTTGAGCACCCAGGCAGGTTTGCGGAATTCGATGTTGGCAAACTCAATCACGTCGCCTTTGCTGAACGTGTTTCCCTGCAGAGAGGTGAACGTCCAGGTCCACACGCCGCAGCCATCAAAGTTGGCGGCGCCGACCATATCCGCGATCGGCAGCTCCACCTTGACCCATTCGCCGTTGCCGGAGGCAACCAGATCACCATAGATCAGATCGCCCGACGTTTGAGCGCCTGCGCCGTCATCGATCGCTTCGCGAATCTGCACGCGAATTCGCTGCTTGAGCGAATCGGACATACCCGTTTTCGGTGTGTAACGCACCCACAGCGATACGTACAGCCCCGATTTATCGGCGGGAAGCCCAGTCTTTTTCGAGCTGCTGATATAACGGAAATCTTTGTTGTGAGTGGTGTTGTTCCACAGTTGATTGCCGGTGTTGTACACCGTGTCGTTATAATTTTCCAGCAGCGTCATCCGATAATTGTAAGCCATCGTACCATTCGGCAGATCGGCTGCCATCACACGGGAAATGGTGGCAAAATCGTTATCGGCAGGCACGTTGAGGAAATCCTGCAGCACGCTGACCGAACCGGCTTCGTAATCGTTGCCGGGGCATTCGCCCATGCCACCGTTTTTCAGTACCCACACCGGTCTTTCAATGTGAATATCCGCAAACTCGATCACGTCGTCAATCTTGAACGTGTTACCCTTCAGCGAGGTGAAGGTGACTGTCCAGATACCGCAGCCATCGAAATTCGCACCACCGACCATATCGGCGATCGGCAGCGAAATCGGTTGCCAGCTGCCATCGCTGGTGATAACAAAGTCACCGTACATGGTGTCGCCACCGTCATAGGTATCGGTTCCGGTTGCGATCGCTTCACGAATCGTCACACGGATGGTCTGCTTTTCGGCGGGATCGGCGGTCGTTTTCGGCACACTGCGCACCCACAGGGTGAAATACAGATTGGAGATTTCCTCCGGCAAACCGTATTTCTTGGTGGTGCTGATATACCGAAAATCGTTGTTGCCCGTTGCGGAAGAATTCTGCAACAGTGTTGCTTTATAAGAAGCCGCCAACATCACATTCGGGATATCGGTGGCATCCACACGCTGCATGTCGGCAAATGCGTTGCC
>JAZQIV010000027.1:0-2309 GCA_045541305.1 Acutalibacteraceae bacterium
CGAATAAAAGGGGAATGAACCTATGAACATTGCCATCTACGGATACGGCAACCTCGGGCGCGGCGTGGAATGTGCCGTGCAGCAAAATGCGGATATGTCGCTGGTCGGCGTGTTTACCCGCCGCGACCCGGCGAGTGTCAAAACGCTGTATCATACCCCCGTCTATGCAGCCGCCGATATCGACTCCTTTGCCGATCAGATCGACGTGCTCATTCTGTGCGGCGGCAGCGCCACCGACCTGCCGGAAATGACCCCCGCGCTCAGCCGTCGTTTCAACGTGGTGGATAGCTACGATACCCACGCCACCATCCCCGCTCATTTTGAAAAAACCAACGCGGCCGCGCGCGAGGGCGGTCACGTCGCACTCATTTCCTGCGGTTGGGATCCCGGCATGTTTTCGCTGAGTCGCCTGTATGCCGGCGTGTTGTTGCCGGACGGCAAAGATTACACGTTCTGGGGGCGCGGCGTCAGCCAAGGCCACTCGGATGCGATCCGTCGGATCGAAGGCGTGCTGGATGCCCGCCAATATACCGTGCCGGTCGCGGAAAGTCTGGATGCGGTGCGCAGCGGCAGCATGCCGGAGCTCACCACCCGTGAGAAGCATCGCCGCGAATGCTACGTGGTCGCTGCCGAGGGCGCGGATAAAGCCGCCATCGAACAGCAGATCAAAACCATGCCCAACTATTTTGCCGATTACGATACCTCCGTCACGTTCATCACACAAGAAGAACTGGACCGCGATCATCGTGGCATCCCGCACGGTGGCTTTGTGATCCGCACGGGCAAAACGGGCGTGGATAACTGCCACACCCACACCATCGAATACCGTTTGCAGTTGGATTCCAACCCCGAATTCACCGCCAGCGTGTTGGTGGCGTATGCCCGCGCTGTTAATCGGTTATCCAAGCGCGGTGTCACCGGCTGCAAAACCGTGTTTGACATCGCCCCTGCCGACCTTTCGCCGCTTTCGGCGGAAGAGCTGCGCGCCACTTTGTTATAAAAAGGAACACTCACCATGAACCGAGATTTGTTATGTGAAAACGTATCGGTCAGCGAAGACGGGCAACACCTGTGCTTCGCCGGCATCGACACCACCGACCTTGCCCGTCAGTACGGCACCCCGCTGTACTTGATGGATGAAGACCGCATCCGTGCCTGCTGCCGCGCCTATCTCACGGCGGTGCGCAATGCCTTTGGCGATTCCGCCCGCGTCATGTATGCCTCCAAGGCATCGTCGTTCAAGCGCATATATGAAATCATGCGCGAAGAAGGCATGGGCGTGGACGTGGTATCGGTCGGCGAATTGTACACCGCGTTCAAAGCGGGCTTCCCGCTTTCTAACGCGTATTTCCATTCCAACAACAAAACCGACGAGGACGTTGCGTTTGCCATGGAACACGGCATCGGTTATTTTGTTGTCGATAATGAGGAAGAGCTGTATGCCATCGAACAGGAAGCCGCCGCACGCGGCATCACACAAGCGGTGCTGCTGCGCATCACCCCCGGCATCGACCCGCACACGTTTGAAGCGGTCGCCACCGGTAAGGTGGATTCCAAATTCGGCTTTGCGATCGATACCGGTGCCGCCGAGGACATTTTGCAAAAAGCCCTGGCACAGCCACACGTGCACGTCAAAGGCCTGCATTGCCACGTCGGCTCGCAGGTGTTCGATTCCGAAGTGTTTTTGCTCACCGCCGATGTCATGCTGCAATTCATTGCGGATATGAAAACCCGCCACGGCTTTGTCACCGAACTGTTTGATATCGGCGGCGGCTTCGGCGTTCGCTATCTGCCAAGCGATCCTGTCCTGGATCTGCACGGCTGCATGGCCGAAATCGGCGCGTTCATGAAACAAAAAGCCGCCTCCCTCGGCATTGACCTGCCCGCCATCGCGTTTGAACCGGGCCGCAGCATCGTTGCCGATGCCGGCATGACGCTGTACACCGTCGGCAACGTCAAATGCATCCCCGAATTCATCAATTATGTGTCCGTTGATGGCGGCATGACCGACAACGTGCGTTACGCGCTGTACGGCGCACCCTACACGTTGTTCCAGGCAAACGCCATGCAGGCAACGCACGATATGACCTGCACGGTTGTGGGGCGCTGTTGCGAAAGCGGCGATATCATCCAGCCCGATGTCAAGCTCCCCGCCACCATCCGCCGCGGCGATCTGGTCGGCGTGCTCACCACGGGTGCCTATCACTATTCCATGGCATCCAACTACAATCGCCTCACCCGTCCCCCCATCGTGATGTTATCGGGCGGCGATTCGTACGTCGCGGTTCGCCGCGAAACCATCGACGATT
>JAZQIV010000028.1:0-4097 GCA_045541305.1 Acutalibacteraceae bacterium
CGGACCGGGTGTGCTTTCGCTGACGGCAATGAAATTGAGCACCTTTTCATCCGTCATCCAGCCCAGCGACACCACTTCGCGCTGAATCAGCGGCAGCATCGCGTAGCCACCGCCGAACGTGAATGCACCGATCATGAAAAAGACACCGAACAACTGAAGAAAAATCATGAACGGCACCTCTTTTCCGCAATCAGCGCCGTGATGAGCCCAAACACCGCGCAGCCGATGATGACCGGCAACACGCTGATATCAAAAAACGTGACGATCACAAACGCAGCAGCCATCACCACGTACGACACCCAGCCTTTGGGGCATTTCTTATACATATTGATAAGCGCTTTGAGAATGAGCGCCAGCACACCTGCGCGGATACCGTTGAACGCAAACTGCCCCGCCTGCAGCGCCTCGAACTGTTCCAGCACAAAGGAAACCGCCAAAATGATTAAGAACGACGGCAGCACCACGCCGAGCGTGCAGAAAAAAGCACCGAAGAAGCCTGCCACCTTGTACCCCACAAAGGTGGCGGAATTGATGGCGATCGGGCCGGGCGTGGATTCGGCAATGGCGATGATCTCCAGAATATCCTCATCGGTGAGCCAGCCGTTTTTCTCCACGATCTCGCGCTGGATCAGCGGGATCATGGCATAACCGCCGCCAAACGTGAAGGCGCCGATTTTTAAAAACGTTAAAAACAGTTTTCGGATCATGGTATCACACTCCGTTCCACATTCTACCATGCGAATATGCAAAAATCAATCGTTTGACAAAATTCCTCCCGTGCAGTATACTAAAGGCAGAAAAGAGGGATTGTGGTATGTCAGAATTTTATAACATGACGATCGCGGGCGTGGAATGCGCGCTGGAAAAATTTGCGGTAAGCGATAAGCTGGATATCGCCGCTTTCATTTGTTTTGACAGTGTGGAGGTCACCGTGGCAGGTTGCGCGGAGTTGTTAAAGCGCGTACCGGAATTCGATGTGATCCTCACCCCTGAGGCAAAGAGCATCCCGATCGCGTATGAGCTGGCACGGCAATCGGGCAAGCCGTACGTCATTGCGCGAAAAGGCGTGAAGGTGTACATGCGGAACCCCCTGGACGTGGTGGTAACCTCCATTACCACCCAGCACGAGCAGCATCTGTTTTTGGGTGAAAGCGAAGTGCAAAAGCTGCGCGGCAAGCGCGTGCTCATTGTGGACGACGTCATCAGCACCGGTGAATCGCTGGTTGCGGTGCGCAAGCTGGTGGCCGAAGCAGGCGGAATCGAAGCCGCTGCCTGCGCTTTTTTGGCGGAGGGCGATGCCGCCGACCGCACCGATATTATTTTCCTTGAAAAACTCCCCTTGTTTTTCAAATAAGGCGATTGACTTTTCACCGCCGTTGCGGTACAATGTATACATAAATTAAACACTTTTACACGACTGACGGATAATGCAGAGAACTGCGGTGAAATGTAAAAGTGAAACAGCCGACCGTCTGGGCAAATTCAGTTTCGTGTAAAAACTGGATTTGCCCTTTTTTTGGAGGAAGTATCATGAAAACCTATGCACAATGGAACGGATTCGCCGGGGGCACCTGGCAAGAGGAAATCAACGTTCGCGATTTCATTCAACAAAACTATACCGAGTATACCGGTGACGATACGTTTTTGGCCGATGCAACCGATCGCACCAAAGCGTTGATGGAGCGCTTGCAAGCCCTGTTCAAAATCGAGCAGCAGTTCGGCGGCGTGCTGGATATCGATGTCGATACCGTATCGTCGCTCACCAACTATGCACCGGGTTATCTGGACCGTGAGAACGAGATCATTGTGGGCCTGCAAACCAACCGCCCGTTAAAGCGCGGTGTCAACCCGTTTGGCGGCATGCGTATGGTGCGCAATGCGTGCGAGGCTTACGGATACAAGCTCAGCCGCAAGGTCGAAGAAGAGTTCATGTACCGCACCACACACAACGACGGCGTGTTTCGCGCGTATACCGACGAAATGCGTGCCGCCCGCAAATGCCACGTCATCACGGGCTTACCGGATGCTTATGGCCGCGGCCGCATCATTGGTGACTATCGCCGTGTGGCGTTGTACGGCGTGGACCGCCTGATCGAAGAGAAAAAACGCGATAAGCACGCGCTGGAGGAAACGTATTTCGATACGTTCCAAACCCGCCAAAGCGAAGAACTGTACAAGCAGATCACCTTTTTGGGTTACCTCAAAGAGATGGCTGCCATGTACGGCTTTGATATCAGCGAACCGGCATCCAACGCGAGAGAAGCCATCCAGTGGACTTACTTCGCCTACCTCGGTGCCATCAAGGAACAGAACGGTGCGGCAATGTCCCTCGGACGTGTTTCCACCTTCTTCGATATCTACATCGAACGCGATATCGCACACGGCACCCTCACCGAAGAAGGCGCACAGGAACTCATGGACGACTTTGTTATGAAGCTCCGCATTGCCCGTCACCTGAGAACCCCCGAATACAACGAGCTCTTCGGCGGCGACCCCATGTGGATTACCGAAGCGGTGGGCGGCATGGGCGAGGACGGACGTACTCTCGTCACCAAGAACAGCTACCGTGTCCTCAACACCCTCTACACCCTGGGCTCCTCTCCCGAACCGAACCTCACCGTGCTCTGGTCCCGTGCTCTGCCCGAATCCTTCAAGAAGTTCTGTGCCAAGGTTTCCGCAGACACCGACTCCATCCAGTACGAAAACGACGACCTGATGCGCCCCATCTACGGCGACGACTACGCCATTGCCTGCTGTGTTTCCGCTATGCAGGTGGGCAAGCAGATGCAGTTCTTCGGTGCACGGTGCAACCTTGCCAAGCTGCTTCTCATCGCCATCAACGGCGGCTACGACACCACCAGCGGCATCCACATCGGTCCCCAGATGGACGTACTCACCGGCGACAAGCTGGACTTCGACACCGTCATGGAACGGTACCAGATCTACATCGAATGGCTGTCCAGACTGTACGTGAACACCATGAATGTCATTCACTATATGCATGACAAGTACGCCTACGAAAAGACCCAGATGGCGCTCCACGACACCGACGTGACCCGCTTCATGGCATTCGGCATCGCAGGTCTGTCCGTGGTAGCCGACTCCCTCAGCGCCATCAAGTACGCAGACGTAAAGCCCGTCATGAACGATCAGGGCTACATCACCGACTTCATCACCGAGGGCGACTTCCCCAAGTACGGCAATGACGACGACCGCGTTGACCTGATCGCAAAGGATATGGCGCACCGCATGATTACCGAGCTGAGAAAGACTCCCACCTACCGCGGCGCAATCCACACCCTCTCCGTGCTGACCATCACCTCCAACGTCTCCTACGGCAAGCACACCGGCGCAACTCCCGACGGAAGAAAGGCATCCCAGCCCTTCGCTCCCGGCGCAAATCCCATGCACAACCGGGAAGAAAACGGCGCACTTGCCTCCCTCAACTCCGTGGCAAAGATCAGCTACGACGACTGCCGCGACGGTATCTCCAACACCTTCTCCATCACCCCCGAAGCACTGGGACGCACCGAGGAAGAACGGGTTTCCAACCTTGTCTCCATTCTCGACGGCTACTTCGGCAAGATGGCGCACCACATCAACGTCAACGTCATGAACCGGGAAACCCTCCTGAAGGCATACGAAAATCCCGAAGCGTACCCCAATCTGACCATCCGCGTGTCCGGCTACGCCGTGAACTTCTGCAAGCTCTCCCGCGAACAGCAGCGTGAAGTCATCAGCCGTACCTTCCACGAAGCATTATGAGAGGACGGATTCACTCCTTCCAGTCCCTCGGCACCGTGGACGGACCCGGCGTAAGATTTGTGGTCTTCATGCAGGGATGCCCGCTCCGGTGCGGATGCTGTCACAATCCCGATACCTGGGATCTCTCAGGCGGACGGGAATATGAAGCCTCCGACGTTCTCTCCCGGATTCTCCGGTGCCGTGACTACTTCGGCAAAGACGGCGGCGTGACGGTCTCGGGCGGGGAACCCCTTCTGCAGGCGGAATTTGTCCGTGAACTGTTCCTCCTCTGCCATGAAAACGGGATCCATACCTGCCTTGACACCTCCGGATGCCTCCTTGACGACAGGATT
>JAZQIV010000029.1:0-7718 GCA_045541305.1 Acutalibacteraceae bacterium
CCCATTTTGAGTTAGTATATCACAAATTTACCAATGTGTAAACCAATTTTATCAAACTATCTCTTGCTTTTTTCAAAAAAAATGGTATAATAAGGCTTGTTAAACGCAAAGACGAAGAGAGTAAGCGGTTTTTGCGGCACAGCAGAGAGGATCGTCACCGGCTGAAAGCGATCTGTGTCGGGAACTGCCGAAGTTCACTTTTGAGCGGTAATGCCGATTCCCACAACGGGCGGTAGGTGTTAACGATTGACCTCGTTATCGGTCGCAAAAGTGTCCGTTTGTAAAAACGGAAACGTGGGTGGTACCGCGGAGTTTGTCTTCGTCCCCGATTTGTGGGGAACGAGGACTTTTTTATTTTTAGGAGGTTCGGTATGAAAGAACAACTGGAAGCCCTGCGCGCACGGGCGCTGGGGGAACTGGAAACGCTGGAGGATCCGAAAGCGCTGGAGGATTTCCGCGTGCGGTTTTTGGGCAAAAAAGGTGAAGTCACCGGTTTGCTGCGCGGCATGGGCGCCCTGCCCGCCGAGGAGCGGCCGCAGATGGGCCAGCTCATCAACCAGCTGCGCAACGAGCTGGAATCCGCTTTGACACAGCGGGAGCAAAACATCACCACGTTGCTCAAAGAAAAACGGTTACAGGAAGAAAAACTGGATGTTACGCTGCCCGGCAAAGCCAAAAAAGAGGGTGGTCTGCACCCGCTGAACATTGTGCTGAGCGATTTGATTGATATTTTCCAATCGATGGGCTTTGACGTGGTGGACGGTCCCGAAGTGGAAACCGAGCATTATTGCTTTGAGGCACTGAACGTGCCGAAGGATCATCCCGCTCGCGATATGCAGGATACGTTCTATTTGGCGGAAAACCTGCTGCTTCGCACCCAAACGTCAGCCGCGCAGGCGCGCACCATGGAACAGCGCAAGCCGCCGATCCGCATGATCTGCCCGGGACGTGTGTTCCGCGCGGATGAAGTGGATGCGACCCACTCCCCCGTGTTCCACCAGGTGGAAGGCTTGGTTGTGGACAAGGGCATCACGCTGTGCGACCTGAAGGGTGTATTGGAGCAGTTTGCTCACGAGATCTACGGGCCGGAAACCGAAGTGAAGTTCCGTCCCTCGTTCTTCCCGTTCACCGAGCCGAGTGTTGAAGTGGACGTGACCTGTTCGGAATGCGGCGGCAAGGGTTGCCGTGTGTGCAAGGGCACCGGTTGGATCGAGATTCTGGGTGCCGGTATGGTGCATCCGCGCGTGCTGGCCGGCTGCGGCATTGATCCGGAGGAATATACCGGTTTTGCGTTCGGTATCGGTTTGGATCGCCTGACGACCACCCGCTACAAAATCAGTGATATCCGTCTGTTGTTCGAAAACGATCAACGGTTCTTGGATCAGTTTTAAGGAGGGAATCGACTTATGAAAATTTCATTGAATTGGCTCAAGCGCTACGTCGATATCCCGGTTTCCGTGGAGGAACTGTGCGATAAAATGATCCTCAGCGGTTTTGAGGTGGAAAGCATTGAGGATTTGTCTGCCACGATGTCCAACGTGGTAGCAGCACGTATTCTCAAGCTGGAAAAGCATCCCGATGCCGATAAATTGCAGATTTGCCAAATGGATGTCGGCAGTGCCGAGCCCATCCAGATCATCACGGGCGCCCAAAACGTGTTTGAGGGTGCGCTGGTGCCCGCTGCGCTGCACGATTCGCATCTGCCCAACGGCATGCACATCAAACGCGGTAAGCTGCGTGGTCTGCCGTCGGACGGCATGCTGTGCTCGGGCGAGGAATTGTGTCTAAAGGAAGCGGATTATCCCGGTGCTGAGGTGTACGGTATCCTCATTTTGAACGAGGACGTTCCCGCCGGCACGGATATGCGGGAGATTTTGCACTTGAACGACGTGGTGATCGATTTCAAGATCACGGCAAACCGTCCCGATTGCCAGAGTGTGCTGGGTGTGGCGCGCGAGATCGCGGTTGTGCTGGGACAAGAGTTCCGCGCACCGAAGCCGACCTACACCACGGTTGGCGACGATATTCACAACTACATTGACATTGAAGTGCGCAATTACGATCTGTGCCCGCGCTACATGGGCCGCATTGTGCGCAATCTGCGTATCAAGCCCTCTCCCGATTGGATGAAGGATTGTCTGAAAGCCGCCGGTGTGCGTGCGATCAACAATGTGGTGGATATCACCAACTTTGTGATGCTGGAAACGGGGCAACCGATGCACGCGTTTGATCTGCGCGATATTCGCGGCAATCAGATCATTGTGCGCACCGCCGCCGAGGGTGAGCCTATCACCACGTTGGACGGCAAGGATCACACGTTGTCTTCCGATATGCTGGTGATCGCCGACGGCGAAGCCCCCTCCTGCCTTGCCGGTATTATGGGTGGCCTGAACAGCGAGATCAAGGATGATACCACCGCTTTGCTGTTTGAATCCGCCAAATTCCGCCGCGACAGCGTGCGTCGCACCGCGCGTACGCTCGGTATGCGCACTGAGTCTTCGGCTCGGTTTGAAAAAGGTGTGGATATCGGTACTGTTGGGTACGCGATGGACCGCGCGTTGCAGCTCATTCAGGAATTGGATGCCGGTGACATTGTGGAAGGCGTAATCGACCGCCACGAAGCGTTGCCCGAGCCGCGTGTGCTGCACGTGGAAGCGGGAAGCATCAACGCACTGCTGGGCGTGGATGTGCCGCACGATACCATGGTGGACATTCTCAACCGTTTGGAGATCGAAACCACGCTGAAAGATGGCGTGCTGACCTGCCGTGTTCCCTCGTTCCGCGATGATATTGAGGGACGTGCCGATCTGGCAGAAGAAGTGATGCGTATTTACGGTTACGATCACATTGTATCCACCCCCATGACGGGTTCCATCGTGCGTGGCAAGATTCTGCCCGAGCGCCGTTATACCGATCTGCTCAAGCAGTTGTTGATCGCGCAGGGTATGCAGGAGATTTCGACGTATTCGTTTATCAGCGCCAAGGCGTTGGATACGTTGTCGCTGGCTGCTGACGATGCTCGCCGCCAGGTTGTGACGCTGCTCAACCCGCTCGGTGAAGAATATTCCGTGATGCGTTCGCAGCTGATTACCAGCATGCTGACGGTGCTTTCCACCAACTACAACCGCAAAAACGAAGCGGTGCGCTTCTTTGAAGTGAGCAAGCTGTTCAGTCCCCTCTCGCTCCCGCTGACCGAGCAGCCCGAGGAAATCCCCGCTTTGTCGCTGGGGTTGTATGGCAAGGAGGAAGATTTCTTCACGCTCAAGGGCATTGTGGAAACGCTGCTTTCGAATTTCGGCGTGAATGCCGATTACGCTCGCAGCAGCGAGCCGTTCCTGCACCCGGGCCGGCAGGCTGCCATCACTGTGGGTGACGCGGTGATCGGTACGTTTGGTGAGGTGCATCCCGACACAGCGCAGGCGTATGATATGGAAACGCGTGTGTATGTGGCACAGTTGGAGCTCAAGCCGTTGTTTGACGCCATCGAAAAGGTGCGCGTGCTGTACAAGCCGCTCCCCCGCTTCCCCGCTGTGGAACGCGATCTGGCGCTGCTGTGCGACGAGGAATTGCCGGTGGCGGAAATTCAGAAAACCATCGCCAAGGCCGGCGGAAAGCTGCTGGAAACCGTGACGCTGTTCGATGTGTATCAAGGTGCGCAAATCGCCGCCGGCAAGAAGAGCGTGGCGTTCAGTTTGTACTTCCGCTCGGCGGACGGAACCTTGTCGGATGCCGACATTGACCCCGTGCTTTCCAAGATCTTTGCGCGGTTAGAGGAAAAAGGTTGTACTCTTCGTACATAACCTCTTGAAATTTTTGAAACAATCGCGTATACTATACGATAGGTACATGTAGGATGGGAGGAATCCGAATGTTAGATAAAACCATGACCTTCTCGGTGAACGAGGATAAAGATCAGCAAATGAAGCAAGTGTTGACGGCGGTCTACGACGCATTGCGCGAAAAAGGCTATAATCCGATCAACCAGATCGTGGGGTATATTCTGTCGGAGGATCCGACCTATATCACCACGCATAACAACGCGCGCAGCTTGATCCGCAAGGTCGACCGCGACGAGTTGTTGCGCGCCATGGTGCGTTCCTATCTCAACGATTAAGAGCATTGGCGAGTATTTTAACGAAGAGTGAGCAAAAATCAACCTTTTTAAAACAAGGTTTGAATGAGTCGCATCACCTTAAGAAACGAGGATTAAGTGCAAATGGCTGAAAAGCAAGAGAAACTTCTGACATACAAAGGTAAGCCTTTGGTGCGCAGCGGCAACGTTCTCTATTACGGGGATATGGCGGAAAAATGTGTGGTTGTGTTGCAGATCCTTTCCACCAAAACCGTTGGCGAAATGACGGTGGCGGATAAGATCCAGGTGCAGCTGCTGCTCACGGATCCGGAAATCCGTTTGAAAGACCGCATTTTGAAAAAGAGCGAAAAGAACGGTCTGTACAACGCCATGGATATCGGCAGCATTTGGCTGGAGCGCGCATTGGCAGAAGATTAAGAAAACATGCAAAAAGACCACCTCATACGAGGTGGTCTTTTTTTGTGCAAATATCCGCAAGATTTATAATGTGTTTTTGAGAACGAATTGACTTTTCATAAAATTTTGCGGCACCCCCTGTTGTATATTTAATATAAAACACCGCAAAATCCGATTGTGAAAGCATCCGTTCATTTCGTTTAAGGATTGCAAATTTAGGAGGTGTTTTTTCCAGCCCCTCCGGATAAATCGTTTCTACGCCCGCTTGGATCGTTTCTTTGGTTGGCAAATAGGCGCGCACGATCAGAAGTGTGATATCAGGATATATTCTTTGTAGATCACATAAGGTTTTGCAAGTGATTGCATCAAAATTTCCATGATTACCAACGTAGAATCGCTTCACATTGCTTTTCTCAATAAGATCAATCAAAACCTCACGTAAAAGCGGTTGTATCTCATCCGGGGTATCGCGGTGTCCAAAAAAAGTACAAGCTGCCATAGATGCTCCTCAAAAATTGGCCAGTATAGCGGACAATATTTTTCTTGAGTATAGCATACAATGCAAATAGTTGCAACCAATATTGGTCAAAACTATTGTGAGGAGTATGGTATGGAACAGAAAATCCGTCGTGATCTCAACATGGGTGACAATTTAAGAAGATTGCGTGATACAAAAGGTTTATCACAAGAAAAGTTGTGTGTAGAGTTACAACGCATGGGTTGTGATATTGGACGTACAACGTATGCGAAATACGAAGCCGGCGAATTAAATATCCGCGCCAGTGTTATTGTTGCATTGCGAAAAATTTATAACTGCAATTACGATGATTTCTTTCAAGGACTGGATTAATAAAAAAGAGCACCGACAACTGTCGGTGCTCTTTTTTATTATGGATGGCAATGTCCACACGGAGAGTAGCCGCGGCTGATCAGCTGGCTGCGATCTCCTTCAAACGTATCGCGATTGGCATCCTTGATTTTCTTTGCATACGTACACCCTGCGTAATGAAACTTATTGGTATTGGTGTTTAACACATAGGTGGTGGTTTGTGCCTCCGTTGTTGTTTGGTGCGTTGTCACCTTGGTGGTAGTGGTTGTTTTTACCGTGGTGGCTTTCGTGGTTGTGGTGGTAGTGGTCGCTTCGGTCGTTGTGGTTGTGGTTTCGGTTGTGGTCGTATCCTCGGTTGTTGTGGTAAAGGCCGTTGTTGTGGTGGTGCTTACCGTTTGCGAGGGCTCTTCCACCTCCACGCAGGCACTCAGCGAAAGCACAAGCACGAATGCAACCATTAAAACCAACAATTTTTTGAACATAGTAACCCCTCACTCATGATTTATCGTCATATCGCACCGATACGGGTGCAATATCATTATAAAGTCAACCTATAATAATGTCAAGCGGTTTGTTCTGAAATAAGTGCAAAAGGTGGCATTGTTATGGATCCGCGCATTGAAAAGTGTATTGCAACGAATATCAAGAATTTACGCGAGAAAGCCGGTCTTACGCAAGAGGCTTTGGCCGCTAAGCTGCAGGTGAACGGGTGCGACATCACGCGCAGTTCCATCGCTAAAATTGAGGTGGGACAACGGCATTTGTATCCGGATGAAATTCTGCTTATCAAGCAGATACTGAACGTAACGTTTGACGAAATTTTTGAGGTATAAAAAAGCGCCCGCTAAGGGCGCTTTTGTGTTTGTTCAGGATTTAAGCAGGCGGGCGGCGAGGGCTTTATCCGGGGTGACGTACACCGTGCGATTGGTTTCGTAAATCACCATGCCGGGCTTGGCACCCGCCGGTTTTTTGACGTTGCGAATTTGGGTATAGTCCACGGGGACCTGCGCGGAATCGGCGGCTTTGGAGTGCGTTGCCGCCAAAATTGCCGCCTGCATCAGCGTGGTATCCGGCGGTGTGACACCGTCGGTGAGTACCACCGTGTGCGAGCCTGCGATGTTTTTGGTATGGAACCACCAATCGCTGCCTTTGGCAATGCGGGTGGTCAATTTATCGTTTTGCACGTTGTTGCGGCCGACCAGGATGGTAAAGCCATCGTCCGACACAAATTCCAGCGGCTTGGTGGGCGGTGGGGGCTTTTGCTTGCTCCCCTGCCGACGCAGATACCCCGTTGCCATCAGCTCAGCACGCAATTCCTCCAGCTCCCGAACCGTGGTGGCGCGGGACAAGGCATCAAAGACCGATTCCAAATACAGCAGATCCTGTTCGCCGATGGCAATTTGCTGGCCGAGGATTTCTTCCGCCGTTTTGGCTTTGCGGTATTCCTTGTAATACCGTTGGGCGTTTTGCGCCGCGGTGAGCGACGGATCAAGCGGGATGGTGATGGTGGGGCAGGTTTCCTCGTAATAGTTCATCACGTCTACCTGCGATGCACCTTTGGGAATCGCGTGCAGGTTGGCGTTGATGAGATCGGCATACAGCCGTTTTTCGTCGCGTTTGGTGGAATCTTTGCGTTCGCGGCGTTGGTTGTTCAGCTTGCGCGAAATGCGGTCAATGGCGGTGTTGAGCACACGCCAGATATCCTGTGAACGCTGGCGCATCCGTTCGGCGGCATCTTTTTCCGCATAAAATTCATCCAGCAAGCGGGAAAAGCCCTCCACCTCCCTGCCGACGGCGGATAAGCCGTATTGTGTGATGGGCAGGAAGCTGAAATCCAGCGGTGTGTGATCGGCACGATACAGCACGTACGGCGTGCGTTTTTCGGGTGATAACAGCGCTTGCTGCACGCGGTACAGCGCGCGTTCCAGGCGATGCTCCTGCGCTTCGGTGAGTGTACCGGCATCCTCTTCGCCGCGCAGGGTTTGGTATGCGATTTCGCGGCAAACAAGCGGCGACAGCCCCTGTGTGCAGGAGCGGATCGCACGGTCCAGCGGTGCGCCACCCTCGCGGATACGCGCAGCCACCTCTTCGATGGTGTTATTGAGCAGGTCCACGCGCACGGAATCCACCAACGGCACAACGTATTCAATGCCCGGCAGGATGGGGCGCATGGGCGACATGGTGAGGTCGACACGCTTGATGGCATCTACCACACGGCTTTCGCCGTCGATCAAAATGATATTACTGTAACGTCCCATAATTTCCGCTGCCAGCGTGAGGCGAACGGCATCGCCCAGCTCGTTGACAGCATCGAAATCAAAGTACAGCACACGTTCCAGGCCGAGTTGCCGCACGGCTGCCAACCGTGCGCCGCTGAGACGTTTGCGCAGCAGCATGCAG